>JAAZYQ010000179.1 GCA_014239575.1 Gammaproteobacteria bacterium | reverse complement strand
ATTGCTGTCCAATTGCCTCAACGAGCATAGCGTCTTCTGGGACATCCACATATTTAGCCCAAACAATTAAACCTGGGGCCAACATCGCAATGACCCCAACTGTGGTAAATGCTGTCAGCCACCATTCCAGTTTCTTATTTTCAGGTTCGTAATCCGCACGACGGTCCTTGCGATAGCGATACTTGTAGATGGCATAGGCCATGAACAAGTTGATAGCAACGAATACAAAACCACAGACCACAAATGTGATAGTGAGGATGTCATCGATCGTGCCCCAGTTCGACGCGATCGGCGTCAGGTACCAGGGACTCAGAAAGTGAAACAGCACCGAGCCCGCAACCAATAGGATCAGGACAATGACTAGAACCATTCGTTCAACTCCTCTGAAATAGTCTCAGAAAATAATATTTAAGTCCCACCCAACGCAGGCTATCTTTGCCACCAACATTAATGGTGCGATCATCCCATTGCTCTGGCGAGAAAAACAAGAGCGTCATAAAGGTGCTTTATGCCGCCACAAATTTGCTTTGAATCCAGCATATCCTCGGCCCGGATTCTGTCACAGAATATCCAGTACGGCAACAGATATGAGGTTTTAGAACGCTGCTAAAGCAAGTAGATACCCCAAATTAACCACTGCACGTCAGGCTCGAGGTCGTAGCGAACACCTGGCGCGTTATTACGACTGGCACAGCAACCGTAGTTGGGGAGATGGACAGGCGATGGGGTCGACGCGACCACTTCCGTCGCGACACCTTAGTTTTGCATCACACCTTTGTATCGTGTCTGGTCATGGCCGGAAGAACTTTATGTGAAGTCAGAGCCCTTCTGGGCCATCGCGCGATCAAGCTGACCGAGCATTATGTCCATCTTGCGTCGCAGAGCTTCGTCAATGCCGGCTCTTCAACTGAAGGCCGGCTCCATTTTGACTCTGCCGCTAACAACAACGAACAAACGCAAGCGAACACCAGCCCTCAAGTATTTGATCTAATGCATAGAAAATGGTGGGCCTTAAAGGACTCGAACTGGCTGATAAGTTATTGAATCACTACAGTAAGTTACCCAACCGCCTGATAGTTGCCGGCAAAGTTACCGGCTAAAATGCTGGGTTTGGTTGAATGTGATTCGATCCAGGTGGGTCACAAGGGGAAGTGCAGGTCAAATAGCGTCAGAATTATTCACCAGCCCCACACGGTTGTGACAGATTGCGACCTAATCCGACGGGTTAATGCTCTTGAATTAACGATTCCGCCAAACTGCAAACCTTGCCACTTTGACCAAAGAGCCGCCCTAACCCGGTGCGGGTCATATCGTTTTGCGGGTCCGTCGGCCCATCGACCACATCGAAATGATGCTTGCCCGGATTAATAACCCGTTGGGTTTTAACCAACAGGGCAGATTGGCTCACGAATTCTGAGCGCTCAGCCCCGCCCGCCCAACCTATCAACTCCCAACATCAGGTGACCACACCGCGACCGGCGCCCGTTAACGGTTTACAAGTAAGGTCTGTGCAAGTTGTGCCGCCTGCCGCGCGATACTGGTAGCCCCAACCACATCACCAAGCGCAAGCCCGGTAGCGGGCCCGATGCAAAAAAGAGCGTGATACGGCTGGCCATCCGCCGCAACGATGCGCAACTCGGGGGTGACCAGTGGCTGTCTCGTAGACCCCATGGCCGTAATCTGTCCCGCCGCAATCATCGCATCGATCAATTTATCACGCCCAGCGCCGGTGCAGTTGACGACGAAATCTGCCATCAGCCCCTCACCGCTACAAAGCTGAACCTGCCAACGCCCGCCTTCTACTGCAGACAGGCTGCTAAAACGCTTGGCTATGATGTTGAGTTGGCCACTAGCCTGCATGGCCTTTGCGGCAACCGCTGCCTGCGGGCCAGCACGAAACCGTAGCAATGACCACAGCCAACCGAGTCGACGGTGTAGTCGTATCCGGTCCTTAGCAGGCAAAGCCTGCCACGCCAGATTGAGATTCACCCGCAGCGCCTCGAACCGTTCCTGACACTCTGGCTCATGCCATCGCTGAGTACCCAGATGCTGGCGGATCGTCCGTATAAAACCTGAGCCGCGCAGCCCCGCTGGCCATTCATAGGCTGATCCGGCCAGCCATGCAGCCTGCCGAGGTGGCAGCAGGCCATGGGGCGACAACAGGCTGATTGGCCCTTGGTGCCGCTGCATCACCAGTGCATAAAGGACATCCATCGCGGTCAGACCAGAGCCAACTACACAGACATGCGCCTTCGGGGTGACATCGGCGAGCCAATCTCCGCGCCAGGGCGCTCGCACCAGAGACGGCGCATCACCAGGTTTGATTCCCCCCGGCCATTGTGGATCAGGATTGCCGGTTGCCAGCACCAACCGCGCTGCCTTGTATTGTGCCGCGTTATCGCAAGTGACTATCCAGCCACGGTCGCGGTCCATCGCGGCAATGCTAGTGGCGCGCGCTGTGACCCGATGTAGAGCCCCGGCATTTGGAATGGCTGCCAGTTGCACTTGCAGGTAGCGGGCGAAATCGTGGCGCCGGTAGAAGTGGCCGGCACCATCATGAGCGGCGGGATCCTGAGTATGTGCCGCTGCCCAGTTGGCAAAATGTTCCGGCTGATCTGGCCATAGCCGCTGCAGATTCTCACGCACATTCAGACGGAAAGCATCGGCGGTGCAACCATAGGCCTGACCAGCGCCCAGCGGACCTGATCCAATCACCAGAACCTCGCGTGTGGGTAATCCGGCATGGGTCAGGTGCGCCACTACCGCCGCCGCACTATAGCCCGAACCAATAATGATCACCGATGCGTCCATAGGATATCCCAGCCTTGTAAGTGCAAAAAAAACGACCCCATACCTGGCGCTGGAGTCTAGATAAAGAGACTACTCAACCCGGCAGAGCATATTCGGATCAGGTTTTACATCCAACTCGCGCGCATAA
>JAAZYQ010000178.1 GCA_014239575.1 Gammaproteobacteria bacterium | reverse complement strand
ACAAGGGTCATGCGAAAGGTAAAGCCATTCGCGTGGAAACAGCGCTCAAGGGTGTTTTGATTCCTCTGCATCCCGGTGCCGAGCGTTACTACAAAGAAATCGGCATGATCGACTGATCACTTTAATATTGCAGTAATCAGGAACGGAGGCAGGCGGGCGCCTGCCTCCGTTTTTTTCTGGAGTCAGCCCGCAATCAGAGGGAGATGTCGTGGCGCAATTGGATATTAAACAGGTCGAAGAGCTTGAGCAAAAGTATGACTCTGGGCTTCACATTAGAGTGGCTGGCCCGTGGCTGGTTAAGTTCACCTTCTTTTTTTCTGTCCTTTTTGCTGCGTACCACTATGTAACCGCAGGCACCGGTGTTCCAGTTGATTACTGGCATATGGGTTTTCATATGTCCGGTGTGATCATCCTGGTTTTTATCTGTTACCCGATGGTTAAAAGAAGCCATTCTCGTGAACTACATCTAAACACCTGGTGGCGTTATTCCAATGTTCCGATCTGGGATTGGTTGCTGATCCTGGCTGGAGTTTCGTCATCGCTTTATGTCGGCATCACCTGGTACGAGATTGATTTTGAGTTATTGGGCTGGCGTTTTTTCCTGCCTGAACAAGTGCTGCGCCAGGGAGACCCGGCTTTCATCGATGTTGTTTTCGGTACCATCCTCATCGCGGTATTGCTGGAGGCTGTACGCCGGACTCTGGGGATCGTGGTGCCGATCATCATTCTCCTTTTCACAGCCTATGCTGTGTTCGGACAGTACATGCCGTTGATGATCCTGAAGCATCCGGGCATTAACTGGGCGCAGTACATCAACAATATGTATTTCCCGGCCGAGGGTATCTATGGCGTGACGCTATGGATCGTATCCACGGTGGTCTTTCATTTTGTACTGTTTGGCGTGCTTGCACAGCGTATGGGTTTGGGGCAGTTCTTTGTAGATATAGCAACAGTGATGGCGGGGCGCTATACCGGTGGACTGGCCAAAGTCAGCGTCGTGTCATCCGCGTTTTTTGGCACCATCTCGGGGTCGTCTATTGCCAATACGGTCTCGACCGGCTCGCTGACTATTCCTAATATGAAACGTATGGGATACCCTGGACACCTCGCCGGTGGGGTCGAAGCCGCTTCCAGCGCTGGGGGCCAGATTACCCCACCGATCATGGGCGCGGCAGCCTTCGTGATGGCCGAGTTTCTGGAGGTGCCCTATACCACTATCGTGCTCGCAGCAATGGTGCCGGCAGCCATGCATTACGTGGGCGTACTGTCGATTGTGCACTTCAAGGCTAAGCGATTGGGCCTCAAAGGCTTGCCAGCGGAAGAGATCCCCCGGCTGTTGGCAGTGCTGAAAAGAGGGTGGCCGACAGCTTTGCCGCTGGCAGCGCTGATCTATGTATTGTTTAGCGGCTATTCGCCGCACATGGCCGCTTTTTGGGGCATTACCACAGCGCTGGCGGTGGGATTGGTCAATCCGATGCATCGCATTGGCCTGCGCGATATTCTCGATGGCTGTGTGACTGGCGTACGTTATGCGTTGGCCGTTGGCGCAGTCTGTGCCGCGATCGGGATTGTCGTTGGTGTCGTCAACTCCACGGGATTGGGCTTTCGATTAGGTTTTATGGTCACCAATGGGGCACTTTCGATTGGAGAGAGCCTTTACTCTGTTTTTTCGTGGATTCCGCTGGTTGATTTTTCAGTCCAGGGAATAACCCTGTTCGTGTCTTTAATACTGATTGCGGTTACCTGTATTCTGATGGGAGCTGGCCTGCCCACGACAGCGCTTTACATCATGCTGGTCACGGTGGCGCAACCCGCGTTGGCCAATCTCGGTGTACCGCCGTTGGCATCACATCTTTTTGTTTTGTATTACGGAGTCATCTCGGAGATTACCCCGCCAGTTTGTGCATCGGCGTACGCTGCCGCGGGCATCGCGGGCGCTAATCCTTTTCGAACGGGTGTGTCGGCGTTTACCCTGGGTATCGCCAAACTGATGGTACCGATGGTGTTTGTCTACTCCCCAGCGATGCTGATTGTGATTGATGACTACTTCACCTGGAGTGCTTTTCTTTCCACCACGCTGAGTTGTGCCGTTGGCATCTTTATGGTGGCAACCTCAGTTGCCGGGTTCTTCCTGGTACAGATGCCAGTAATCATTCGCTGGGCGATGGCCTTTTCCGGCGTCCTGTTGGTTGCGCCCGGAATGCAGAGCGATCTTTTTGCATTGGTATTTGTGGTACCAGTTCTGTTTCAGCAGGTAACGGCTTGGCGAAGGGCTAAGCCGGTTGTTTCCCAAAATGCCTGAGGCCGACGGCACCGATGTCACGGTTATCGGTGCCGGCATTGTTGGCATCTGTTGTGCTCTGGAGATAGCTGCCAGCGGAAGGTCGGTGCGAGTGATCGATCAGAGCGCCCCGGCGGAGGGCACAAGCTCTGGTAACGCCGGGGTGATTTCCCCATGGTCGTGTGTGCCGCAGTCGTTGCCTGGGCAATGGAAGAGCATCCCGGGTTGGACTTTATCCCAGGATGGGCCGGTTGCCTTGCGCTGGACTTACCTTCCGTATCTTTTCCCGTGGCTGGTCCGTTTTCTCGCCAGCGCCCAGGCGTCCCGTATTGGGGGAATCGCCGATGCGATTCTGGCACTGAATCGTGATTGCCCAGAGCTTTACCGCGGGTTATTGCGCGGTACGGTCCATGAGGATCTGGTGCGTGATTCCAGCTACATCCACGTGTTTCGGGATGTCCGCCAGGCTGATCCCGAATTGTCACAGTGGGTGTTGCGCCGTGAACGCGGAGTGTCATTGGAGTTTGTCAGCGGGGACGAAGTACGGGAAATCGAGCCGGCATTGTCACCGGATTACCAGGCTGCCGTGTTGATTGGGCAACAGGCTCGCACCGTGAATCCAGCCAGATTGGGACAGGTGCTGGCACAAAAAGCGCAAAGTCAG
>JAAZYQ010000177.1 GCA_014239575.1 Gammaproteobacteria bacterium | reverse complement strand
CGAGCCTGTTGCGGTTGGGCAGATATGAATGCATTCAGTCTTTTTTCTTTTGCGGGCGCTGCCAATCGTCCCGGGTCTTTTGGTCGGCACGGGTCAGAACCAGCTGGCCGGGAGGTATATCGCGGCTGATAGCAGAGCCGGCACCAATGGTTGCGCCGTCACCCACCGTCACCGGTGCAACCAGTGCAGTGTTCGAGCCAATAAAAGCGTCGTCACCAATGTCGGTCTGGTGCTTGTTGGCGCCATCGTAATTGCAGGTAATCACACCAGCACCAATGTTTACCCGCTGACCGACCTGTGCATCACCCACATAGGCCAGGTGGCTGGCCTTGCTGTCTTTCCCAAGGGCTGCGTTTTTGGTCTCGACAAAATTGCCTACGCGGGCGCCGGTCGCCAGTGTTGTCCCAGGCCTCAGGCGAGCAAACGGTCCGATAGTGCAGTTAGCCGCTATCTTCGCCCCCTCAATAACACTGCTCGCTCGCACCTCGACACCATCGCCAATCTCGCTGTCGATGATCTGACAATTCGGGCCAACACGAACATTTGAACCTAAAGTCACTGTTCCCTCAAACACCACGTTGACATCGATTTCACAATCGTTGGCAAAACTCAGTTGGCCCCGCAGGTCAAAGCGTGCCGGATCATACAGGGTCAGCCCGGCACTCATAAGTGAGTCGGCCTGGCGCAACTGAAAAAATCGTTCGGCTTGGGCCAGTTCTGCCCGGCTATTGATACCGTTAACCTCTGCTGGATCAGCGCAGCTCACACTGCTCACCGTGACTCCAGATCGGGCAGCGCAGCCAACAACATCGGTCAGGTAATACTCGCCCTGGCGATTAACGTTGTCGACTTCACTAAGCCAGGCGCTAAACTGTTCGGCGGAGCCCGCCATCAAACCCGTATTAATTTCAAGGATTGCGCGCTCAGCCTCGCTGGCGTCGCGCTCTTCAACGATCGCGATGACATCGCCGTTGTCGCCACGAACGATTCGACCATAACCGGTGGGATCGCTCAACTCAGCAGTCAACAGCGCTAAACCGCCAGATCCGAGGGCAGTCACCAGAGTGTTCAGTGTGTTTTCACGCACCAAAGGCACGTCGCCGTACAGCACCAGTATCGTTGCCCCGGGTGAGATATGGGGCAGAGCCTGGCTAACGGCATGGCCAGTTCCCAGTTGTTCGGCCTGTTCGACCCAGTTGATATTGCCCAATTCACCGAGCTGTTCACGCACTGCCTGTGCACCATAGCCACAAACTACGTGGATGCGCGCCGGTTCCAGCAACGCCGCAGTGCGCAGAACATGATCCAGCAGGGGTCGCCCGGCAAGGCGATGCAGTACCTTAGGCGAGGTAGAACGCATGCGGGTGCCTTTGCCGGCTGCGAGTACGATAACTTCGAGCGTCATAAACAGAATATTACTGCAATCGCTACGGGCTGGGGGGACACTAGGTGTGCCAAAACCAAATTCAGTGAATGCTTTGCTGAGCCTGGGCTGCCAACTCCACAGGAGTGGCATCGCGCACTTCAGTTACACGTACGATGAAGGTAATGTCTTGTCCCGCGAGTGGGTGATTGCCGTCAATAATGATCTGGCCGTCATCGACGCGGGTCACCCTGAAATGCATGGGCTCACCCTGTTCGTTCTCGGCGTCGAGTTCGGCGCCCACATAGCGGAGTTCTTCAGGCGCATTGTCGATATCGTCCGAAAAGGTCAGTCCCGGATCATGCGGGCCAAACGCCTGGGTGGCGGTCAGGAACACCTCGGCGGTCTCACCCACCGCCAAGCCCTCAAGCGCTGACTCGATCTGTGGAAACAGTGGGTTGCTCTGGACGCCGTGCACATAAGAGATAGGCAGGCCACTATGCTCGGCGATATTGCCCAGTCCATCACGGATGGTGTACGCAATCGATACCATCTTGTTGACGCCAACCTGATGCGACATGGAATCTTGCTCGGTACGGTGCTGCCCAGTTGGGCGTATCAGCCTCGACCCTTGCCGCGCAATTTCTGGATAGCCCGAAGTTGTGCCGCGGCCTGGATCAGTTCCGCTTTGGCTTTGGCAAAATCCATCTCACTGCTACGGTCGCTCATCGCCTGCTCGGCGCGACGCTGTGCTTCCAACGCAGCGGCCTCGTCCAGATCATGAGCGCGCAGTGCGGTGTCCGACAATACGGTAACCAAGTGGCCCTGCACTTCGAGCATACCGCCAGAAACAAAAAAGAACTCTTCTTCGCCGGACTCCTGCTGCACTCGCACTTCACCAGCCTTGAGGCGGGTCAGCAACGGTGCATGCTGAGGGGCAATCCCGATTTCACCCATTTCGGCTGGCGCAAATACCATGGTGCCTTCACCGGACCAGACCTCTTCTTCGGCGCTGACAATATCGACTTTAATGGTGTTGGCCATTGCTCTTGCCTATGGTCCTGATCAGGTAACGTTTTTGGCGTTTTCAATCACTTCTTCGATGCCGCCGACCATATAGAAAGCCTGTTCCGGGATATCGTCGTACTCGCCATCAATGATGCCCTGGAACCCGCGGATCGTGTCTTTGAGAGACACAAACTTGCCGGGTGTACCGGTGAAAGTTTCGGCCACGAAAAAGGGCTGTGACAAAAACCGTTGAATCTTTCGGGCCCGGGTCACCGCCTGTTTATCTTCCTCCGACAACTCGTCCATGCCTAGAATTGCGATGATATCTCGCAATTCTTTGTAGCGCTGAAGGGTGCCCTGCACGGCCCGGGCAGTATCATAGTGCTCCTGGCCAACAACCAATGGATCCAGTTGCCGGCTGGTTGAATCAAGTGGGTCCACCGCTGGGTAAATACCGAGCTCAGCCACCTGACGGGATAACACCAGCGTTGCATCTAGATGCGCGAAGGTCGTCGCAGGTGAAGGATCGGTCAAGTCATCAGCTGGCACGTACACAGCCTGGAAGGAGGTGATCGAGCCGGTGCGAGTCGACGTAATCCGCTCCTGCAGTACTCCCATCTCAGCTGCCAGCGTCGGCTGATAGCCC
>JAAZYQ010000176.1 GCA_014239575.1 Gammaproteobacteria bacterium | reverse complement strand
CTCGTTTTTTCTGCGTTCGCACAAGTACACGCTGGCGATAATCTTCCCCGGACAAATTGGGGCGGCGTTTTTAAGGTACCGGTCGAAAAAATAGACGAAGTGGATCGAGCGACAGAAAAATGGGCTAATTGGATTAAAGAAACACATCCGCTGGGGCCAGATGACGAAAACAATCTCGTTAGTCTTTCGATTACTAGAAGCCCTCCCCAGGCAGGTTATGTTTATTACGTTATCGTGGAAATCTACCCCACTCCCAAGGGTCTGATGAATCACCAGAAGATTTACAATGAGACTAGTTGGAAAGCAGAATATTCGCCCACGTTTTCTGACTTCGGCTCAAAAGTAATGCCGTATCTGGTATCTGGTTCCAAGCAGAGGCACACGGTCTACCATCTCGTTCCCTCGCAAGATCACTGAGGTCTTCCGGTAATTGGAAGATAGATAACGAGGGCAGACAAAGGGCATTGGGACTTAAGAAGTTGTATTAACTTCTACATTCTCCCGCTGACCAGGAAAACTAACTGCAACGCCGGCTTTAGCGGTGCTGCTGCAGCATTTGACTGCAATCTGAGCGAGGTGATGGATAATCCCCTGCTCCGGTAGATCACACGCTTGTTCGCTCTCAGTCGGCCAACGCTTCGCGGGCTTTACCTATATGTTGTTTGACTAGGTCCTGAAAAAGGTGCACGCCTTTTTCATGCCTTGGGCTGAGCGGCCCGGGTTGATATCCCCCAGAAAGGTAGTTCTGATGGGTATGGATGCAGATGTCGAAATCCTGCTCGATAACTGCAATGTTTCGTTGAATAGTTTCCTGTCGGGAATCGCTCGTGGCATCTGAGACATCAGCAAAATAAAAATCGTAAATCAGTTCGGTTCGATCAACACCCAGAGGATTGATCCGGGACGTATTCATCCCGCCGTTAAAAAAAGAAAGGGTCCAGTTGGGCCACATCCAGAGCCAACGTCCTCGGTAGAAAAGACTCCCTTTAGTGGGCGCCGTCATGCGCACGAGATTATCCCCTGCTGTGGTCTCAAACTGTTCAAAGTCGATGGCCTTGAAAAATTCAGGATGGATTCCCGGGATGTGGTAGCCCTCGACAAAGTTATCGGTATAGATTTTCCAATTGGCATCAAATACCAGGGTTCTTCGTTCTGCCCAGTGGTACTCCTCGATTGGATCTTTCTCGATCTCACCCAAGAGCCCACCCAACTGGTGAGTCAGCGCCGCACCGCTCTCCAAACAGGCAAAGACCAGCCCGCGCCAGAGCGTTACCGAAATAGAATGTAGCGGCCAGTCTTCGAGCGACAGGGGTTCGTCTTCGGTAAACCAGGGCGCTCTTTCCAATGAGCCATCGAGCCGGTAAACCCAGTTATGGTAGGGACATCGGATAGAGCGGCAACGGCCCTGCCCTGATTCAAGCAGCATTGCCCCGCGATGACGGCAGAGGTTTCGAAAACCACGCAATTGGCCGTCCTCATCCAGAACAACGAACACTTTAGTCCCCGCGATCTCAGTAGCGACATAGTCGCCCTTTTCGACAAAATGACTGCGCGGCGCGATCAGCTGCCAACTGGTGTTGAAGATGCCGGCCTGTTCCTGGCGGTATATGCCAAGATCCGTGTAATACCGCGCCTCGAGGTTCTCCTTGAACATAAGTCCAACCGGCCTCAGGTACCACAGAAGGTTGCGCGCACGACTTCTTCCGGTCGGGGCGGTGTCTGGAATGCAATGTGTTCAGGCTGCTCATGGTAGGGATTGCGCAGTACCTCGTGCAGTTGATAAAAAGGCGCGAGATCACCATGATCTTCCGCCGCACGAATCACCTCTTCAACCCGGTGATTGCGCGGAATGTACGCCGGGTTCACCGACGCCATACGCTCGCGGCGAAGACTGGGATCACCCCCCTGTCGCTTCAGCCGGGCCCGCCAACGTCTCGCCCATGCATCAAATGCCGCAGAGTCATCAAAGAGTTCACGAACAGTGTCGTCTTCAGGGCCGGGCTCGACATCAAGGCCCGAAAGACGTCGAAACACCAAGGTAAAATCCGCGTGCTGATCGGCCATGGTATCCAGCAAATCCGTCATCAACAGGACATCATCCGTTTCAGACGTTTCCAGCCCGAGCTTCTTGCTCGCGCCCTCGTTGTAGGCACGTTCGAATTTCGACGGAAAGGTGTCAATCGTTTGCTGCGCAAGCTCCAGTGACTTTTTATTATCGGCATCAATAATGGGAATAAGGGTCTGAGCCAGACCGGCGAGATTCCAGTGAGCAATCGGCGCCTGGTTGGCGTATGCATACCGACCCTGCTGATCGATCGAACTGAATACCGTGCCCGGATGATAGGTATCCATAAAGGCGCAGGGGCCATAGTCAATGGTCTCCCCGCTTATCGACGAATTGTCGGTATTCATCACGCCGTGGATAAATCCGATGAGTTTCCACGCCGCCACCAGTGACGCCTGGGCATCGATAACAGCCTCAAGCAGAGCAAGGTAGGGCCGCTCATTCTCCCGCGCAATCGAGTAATGACGATCGATCACATGATCAGCCAGTTGACGCAGCGCATCGATATCCTGTCGGGCGGCAAAAAACTGGAAAGTCCCCACCCGGATATGGCTACTGGCCACCCGAGTCAGTACCGCGCCGGGTAACGCGCGCTCACGGAACACTTCTTCCCCTGTGGTGACCGCCGCCAACGCTCTCGTGGTCGGTACCCCGAGGGCATGCATGGCTTCGCTGACCAGATACTCGCGCAGGACCGGGCCGAGGACCGCACGGCCATCCCCATTTCTTGAAAACGGTGTACGACCGCTGCCCTTCAGTTGGATATCCCGACGACAACCTGCCTGATCAGCAATTTCTCCGAGCAGGATCGCGCGTCCGTCACCCAGTTGCGGCGTCCAGCCCCCAAATTGAAAACCTGCGTAGGCCATAGCCAGCGGCTCAGCATCCGCCGGAAGTCCGTTACCAGAAAGAATTTCGATTCCTTCGGGCGATCGCAATAGCACCGGGTCCAGTCCCAACTGCAAGGCA
>JAAZYQ010000175.1 GCA_014239575.1 Gammaproteobacteria bacterium | reverse complement strand
TGTCCCAGCCCACCTGGGGGGTTGATGCCGGCGCTGCTGCCGCGATTCATGAAAAGATTCAGCAACTCATCAGCGCAGGCGCGGGGGCTCTGTTGATTTCCCAGGATCTTGATGAAATCTTTGCCCTGAGCGACCGCATCGCGGTCATCTCGCAGGGAACCCTGTCTGAACCGCAGTTGGCATCTGATATCACCACCCAGGAAGTTGGCCTGCTGATGGGCGCCAGCCGCGAGCCTACGGAATCACTCTCCCATGCTGGCGCTTGAGGCCCGGGCGACCCAGTCTGCGTCAGCCGCCTGGCTGTCGCCGCTGCTGGCCATGGCGTTAACCGGGCTGACCGGTGCCGCGATATTTCTTGCCATGGGCAAAGCACCCGGCATTGCGCTGTATATCTACTTTATTGAGCCGCTGACCTCCTGGTCTGGGCTGTCCGAAGTCGCGGTCAAAGCGGGGCCCTTGATCCTGATTGGCATCGGTTTGTCGGTGGGCTTTCGTGCCGGAATCTGGAATATTGGTGCCGAGGGTCAGTTTATTGCCGGAGCATTGCTGGGCAGCGCGCCCGCGGTGGTCTTCTACGACAGCACCAATCTACTGATACTGCCGGCCATGCTGGTGCTGGGCGTGCTCGGCGGCATGGCCTGGGCCGCCATACCGGCACTGCTCAAAACCCGGTTCAACGCCAATGAAATCCTGGTCTCGCTGATGCTGGTGTATGTCGCCGAATTACTGCTGGTACACCTGGTACAAGGCCCCTGGCGCAATCCCCAGGGCTGGGGCTTTCCCGGCACCCGGATGTTCCCCGATGCGGCCCTGCTCCCTATGCTGTTTCCCGGCTACCGGGTACACCTGGGCACACTGATCGCGCTGTTGATACCGCTGCTGGCGTGGTTCGTACTGACCAAAAGCCGTTTTGGTTTTAAGGTGCGGGTATTTGGCTCAGCGCCGCTGGCCGCTCGCCATGCCGGTATCAACAACCCGCGGATGATCTGGGCGACCCTGCTCATCGGTGGGGGCCTCGCGGGGCTTGCCGGCATCATGGAGGCTGCCTCGACGATCGGCCAGTTGATGCCAAAGATCTCCCCGGGTTATGGCTTTACTGCCATCATCGTGGCGTTTCTGGGCCGGCTGCATCCGGTGGGTGTGGCGCTCGCCGGTACCGCAATCGCCGTGACCTATATTGGTGGCGAAGGTGCGCAGATCTCGGCGGGCCTGCCCAAAGCCGTCACAGGCCTGTTCCAGGGCATCATCCTT
Organism: Gammaproteobacteria bacterium; assembly: GCA_014239575.1. Taxonomy (GTDB): domain Bacteria; phylum Pseudomonadota; class Gammaproteobacteria; order Arenicellales; family UBA868; genus UBA868. The sequence goes on along the minus strand of JAAZYQ010000175.1, from coordinate 1,803 downwards.
TTCTATCTGCTGGCCTTCGACCTGCTGACCCGTTACCGGCTGACCCGAATCGGCCATAAGGTATCTGCCACATGAGCGAACTGCTGATCGCTTCAATAATGACGATGATGACGGCAGCGACACCGCTGGTCTTTGCCGCCACTGGAGAGTTGGTCTGCGAAAAATCCGGCGTGCTGAATCTGGGAGTCGAGGGCATGATGCTGATCGGCGCCGTGTTCGGCTTTGCCGCGGTGACGCTTACTGGCCAGCCACTGGCAGGCCTGCTGGCAGGAAGCCTATGCGGTCTTGTCGCCGCGCTGATTTTTGCGGTGCTGACCCTCACCTTACTTTCAAACCAGGTTGCCACCGGGCTTGCCCTGACCATCTTTGGCACTGGGCTGTCGGCACTGGTGGGCCTGGATTACGTGGGTGAGACCATTGAGCAGATTCGCTCTATACATATCCCGGTCCTGAGCGACCTGCCCGTCATCGGCCGATTGCTCTTTGGCCACGACCCGCTGGTGTATCTCGCCATCATCATCCTCGCACTTAGCGGCTGGTTTTTAAAACACGCCCGCTGGGGAATGATCCTGCGTGCGGTGGGCGACTCTGACGTTTCGGCCCATGCGATCGGCTATCCGGTCATTGCCATCCGCTACGCAGCGGTCGCCTTCGGCGGGGCGATGGCAGGCCTGGGTGGAGCTTACCTGTCACTGGTCTACACCCCACTGTGGGCCGAGAATATGACCGCCGGTCGGGGCTGGATCGCCCTGGCACTGGTGGTTTTTGCCAGTTGGCGGCCCTCACGGGTGCTGCTGGGTGCTATCCTTTTTGGCGGCATCACCATATTGCAGTTAAACGCCCAGGCGGCCGGTCTTGGGATTCCGGGCGCTTTTATGTCGATGCTCCCTTACATTGCGACGATAGTTGTATTAGTCTTGATTTCCAGAGACGCGATCAGGATTCGGCTCAATGCGCCGGCCTGTCTGGGCAAACCCTTTCGCGCCGAGCGATAAAAAGAACTTGTATTGTTGAAACTCACCATAGATGGAGGAAATAAGAAAATGAAGTATTTTGCCAAACTGGCCTCGGTGTTGCTGGCTGCACTTTTGAGCTTCGGTGTGGTCTACAGCGCATCGGCAGATAAGTTGAAAGTTGGGTTTATCTATATTGGCCCACCAGGGGATCATGGCTGGACCTATGCCCATGATCAAGCCCGCCTGATGATCGACAATATGCTCGGTGACCATGTAGAAACAACCTACGTTGAAGGCGTACCAGAAGGACCGGATGCCGAGCGTGCCATCGCCAAGCTGGCTGAAACCGGCCACAAGCTGATCTTTACCACTTCCTTTGGCTATATGGAGCCAACACTCAAGGTTGCCAAACGATTCCCGGACGTTAAATTTGAACATGCGACGGGCTACAAACAAGCCGACAACGTTGCGACCTACTCAGCGCGTTTCTACGAAGGTCGCTATGTGCAAGGCCAGATTGCTGCCAAGATATCCAAAAGTGGCATCATCGGCTATATCGCATCGTTCCCGATTCCCGAAGTCGTGCGCGGGATCAACGCATTCATGCTGGGTGCGCAATCGATCAATCCGGACATGAAGGTAAAAGTTGTTTGGGTGTATAGCTGGTTTGATCCGCCCAAAGAAGCCGACGCGGCCAAAGTGCTGATGGATCAGGGCGCGGATATCATTACCCAGCATACCGACAGTACTGCGGCGCTTCAGGCAGCGGCAGACCGGGGGATTCATGCTTTCGGACAAGCCTCCGACATGATTCAGTTTGCCCCGGATACACAGTTAACCGCCATTC
>JAAZYQ010000174.1 GCA_014239575.1 Gammaproteobacteria bacterium | reverse complement strand
GACCCGGCGAGGACACCAGCATGGTCCGGTACTCTCGTCGCATTTCAATCGTGGCTGGAATACCGAGCGCTTCAAAACGTTTGTTACAGGTAGGCGCGCTCTCGTCCATAGCCAGAATTCCTTTGCCGGGGGCCACCATGGCACGGGCTGTCGCTTGAAGTGTATCGATGTTCATCAGATTTCCTCGTCGTTTACGTTAAGAAAAATTTTTCCACGGTCACCTAGGTCAGTTGATCCCAAAATGGTGCGCCTACGCATTAACGGGCACCGGCTGAGGCCTGCACAATCACTGAGCTATCAGTCTTTTCTACCGCCTCCATGATGGCAGGCATCTGCTCCCTATTGTTGACGTTAAACGCGGAATCCCTGTAATCATGCTTGGCGGCGTGATCGAGCATCTGGCGCATTGGGATCATTGGCATTTTCGCTTTCTCCTGAAGTTTCTAACAGTTCAGTTGTGAAGGGCAGTGATCCTGCACCCGATATCGTGATCTTTATCGAACTTTGATCATTGTTCCATAATGGAGTCGTTTAAGTGAATTCTAAAACTTATTAGTACTGATTGTCTGCTGACTGACTCCCGAACGGGGTCAACATTAGTCGCGTTCGCCAGCGATCTCGCCAACCTTGACGATCTTCATTGAATTGGTGCCGCCTTCGATGCCAGAAAAGTCACCCTTGGTGATGATGAGTCGATCGCCATCGGCGACAAGGCCAAGCGACTGCAGTTCGGCTACCACCGCCCGGTTGACCTCACCACGGGGTAGCTGGGTCGCATCGAACGGGACCGGATAGACACCACGGTACAAAGCCATCCGCCGCTCGGTATCGACGTTTCGTGTAACTCCGAATATTGGCATCCCTGAGCTGATCCGTGACATCCATTTGGCCGTAACCCCAGATTCAGTCAGTGTCAGAATGCCCACCACGTTGTAATGATTAGCCGTGTACATGGTCGCCATTGCAATGGTTTCTTCAACCGAAGAAAAGCGTGACTCCATACGATGGCCGGAGACCAACACACTACTGTGGCGTTCGGCCGCTCGGCAGACCCGATCAACGGCCGCCACCACCTTGACCGGGTGGCGCCCGACTGCCGTCTCCGCTGAAAGCATCACGGCATCGGTGCCATCGAGCACTGCATTGGCGACATCCGATACTTCCGCACGGGTTGGCTGAGGACTGGTCACCATCGACTGCATCATCTGTGTTGCCGTGATCACGACTGTATTCTGAGTGCGTGACTGACTGATCAGGCTCTTCTGCACACCTGGCACTTCAGCATCACCGATCTCAACACCAAGGTCACCGCGCGCCACCATAATGACATCGGAGGCCGCGATAATCTCTTCTATGTTATCGACTGCCTCGCGCCGCTCTACTTTGGAAACCACGTGGGCATCGCTGCCCGCAACTCGCAGCAGCATGCGGGCTGTTTCCACATCAGCGCCGTGACGCACAAATGACACGCCCACGTAATCTGCCTGGATCTCGGCCGCAAAACGGATATCCTCGTGGTCTTTTTCTGTCAACGCCTCGGCTGACAGACCTCCGCCCTGCTTATTGATACCCTTGGAGTCAGAAAGCTCGCCACCAACGATAACGCGGGTGACGATTGCACTGCCCTCAATCTTCTCGACCTGCAGTACGACGTTGCCGTCATCCAGCAGTAGTCGATCGCCGTTTCTGACATCGTCGACCAACGCCGCATAACTGGTCCCAACACCTTCTTCGGTCCCGTCGTGCCCGCCTAGAGCAGAATCGATCACAAAGCGCTTGCCGTTGCGCAACTGCACCGGACCTTTGGCAAACCCCCCGATGCGGATTTTTGGCCCCTGCAGATCAACCAGCAGACCCACGGCCCGACCCTTTTCGGCTGCGCAGGTACGCACCAGTTCGGCTCGGCGACGGTGATCATCGCGGGTACCATGGGACATGTTGAGCCGCGCCACATCAATACCCTGATCGATCAGGGCAGACATCATTTTCGCCCGGTCTGTGGAAGGGCCCAAAGAGATGACAATCTTGGTGCGACGCTTGGGGCTCACTGTGTTATTTGCCTCGTCTGCAGGATGTAATCCCATTTTGCAGTTTATTCTCCGACCGCACGTTGCTGTAACATATCGACAGCCGGCAAGGTTTTACCTTCCAGAAATTCAAGAAAAGCGCCGCCACCGGTCGAGATATAAGAGATTCGATCAGCGATATTGTACTTGTCTACCGCGGCCAGCGTATCTCCACCACCCGCTATGGAAAAAGCCCCAGACTGCGCAATGGCCTCTCCCAGCACTCGGGTGCCCTCACCAAACTGATCGAACTCAAACACACCGACTGGGCCATTCCAGACTACAGTTCCGGCATCTTGCATCATCTGCGCGAAACGCTTGGCTGTCTGCGGCCCGATATCAAAAATCATGTCGTCTTCAGAGACTTCAGCGACCAGTTTGATCGTCGCTGGTGCATCAGCAGAAAAAGCTTTGCCCACCACCACATCTGTGGGCACTGGAATCTCACTGCCACGGGCCGTCGCATCGTCCATGAGTTTTCTGGCTTGCCCTATGAGGCTGACCTCAACCAGGGACTGGCCAATGGGAAATCCAGCTGCCGCAATAAAAGTATTGGCGATACCGCCACCCGGAATCAGTTGGTCAACGACCGTCGCTAACGATTCGAGTACCATGAGCTTGGTCGATACTTTGGCGCCACCCACAATCGCCGCCATAGGCCGGGCCGGGTTATCCAGGGCCTTGCCCAAAGCATCAAGTTCAGCCGCCAACAGCGGTCCAGCGCAAGCGATCGGCGCAAAACGGGCGACACCATGGGTAGAGGCCTGGGCTCGGTGGGCTGTACCGAAAGCATCCATCACAAAAATATCGCACAGTGCCGCCATTTTTCGTGACAAAGTCTCGTCATTAGCCTTCTCACCGGCGTTGAACCGCACGTTCTCGAAAAGCACGACCTCACCCTCACCTACATCGACCCCGTCGAGCCAATCGCAAACCAGGCGTACTGGCTGACCCAGCAACGTACCCAGATGCTGCGCAATGGGCGCCAGGGAATAAGTGGGATCAACCTCACCTTCGATCGGTCGACCCAGGTGTGACATCAACATAACGCGACCACCCCCGGTAAGTCCTGCCTGGATCGTGGGCAGTGATGCCCGAATTCGGGCATCACTG
>JAAZYQ010000173.1 GCA_014239575.1 Gammaproteobacteria bacterium | reverse complement strand
CGCCCACAGTGGTTTTCATATCTTCATGGAACCGCGCCAGGTTAAAACTTGGTGCTACCCGCCCGATGTCTGAGAAAAGAGCAAATTGCCACCAGGGAATACGGTAGCCAAGTTTGTCGGCAAACCGGGTCAAAGGCTGCCATTGTGGGATGAGCCGATATTCCGCCCGATACACCCAGGCTGAGCGGTCGAAAAAACGTGATGCCCGGTAACCCCTCAGTCGGCTCAGCCCGCCAAGACGAGCCCCAAGATAATCGGGCGGGCGAGTCTGCCCCGCATCATCGTTCCAGGTTGGGGTATCGATGAGCGATAAATTAAGAGCTACGACCTGCTGTTTGGCCCAGGCGGACTTGACAGGAAGTTTAAAAAAACCGCTTACCGATGCTTCGTATAGCCGCCATCGACTGTGATTTTCATGATTCTTTCCCCAACTTGTGGATATGCGAGCCCGGCTACCTGAAGCAGGGATCAGGCGTGATCCAGTATTGTCCCAGTCAAGCTTTGTGTGAAATACATCAGCGCCAGTTGCTAAAGTTTTTGACGACTCTATGAAATCCCGGCTTTGCTGGTCCCACTCAAAGCGAAGGCTGCTGATGCCACTTTGATTGGGGTCTGTCGTTGGTGAAAGTTGCGGTTGTTCTGGAAGGATAGGTCTTCGGGACAGGCTGAAGTCAGGGTCTTTGGTCGCACCGATGGGCAAAATCCAGCGCCCCTACAAGCGCTTGGTGAGCGTGTTGACGCCGGTCCGTTGGGACTCAAACGGCGAGTCGTTGCCTCGAATCGCGTAGCCTGGAATGTCGTTCACAAAATAACCGTATTGGGGTATGTCCGAGCCATAAAAAAAGCCAGAGAAATACCATCGTTTAAGGTGTGGCAACTGATAATTCACCGCACCCACTGTGACGGCTTTGGAATCATTTTTGGATGTAAATCCCAGAGCAAACAATGCGGCTTGAGGTTGACCGACGCCCAGAGAAACACCGCCCAGACCATAGGCAACTCCCGTGTTATCACTGGAAAATACCAGCGGTACCACCCGGGTACGAATACTGGAGTCAGAGTTATTCTGGGTTGCCCAAGCGGGGTGTGCTGTCAGCAAAAAACTAACGGCAAGCGCAGAAAAGTGCGCCAGCGTATTTAATCGACTGAATATAAAACTTAGCCATAATCAGAGTCACTATAGTAGCAGTGGTTACTGGTTACTGGTTACTGGTTACTGGTTACTGGTTACTAAGGGCGGGCTAATCGCGGAATATCGCCGGCCAGACCGATAGCGTGTTGCATCAGCGCGTTTTTCAGCACTGGTGTTTGGTCCGTCAGTTTAAGGCCCATGCCACGCAGTCTGCTAATGGCCAGATCTTCGCTACCGAACAGGGCATGAAATCCATCCATCACCTGTAGCACCAAAGCGTTCTCACCCCGACGCCAGCGCTCATAGCGGCGCAGGACAGAGCGTGTGCCTATATCGCGATTTTTCGAAAGGGCATCGTTAGTGACCTCAGCCAGTGCTGCGGCATCGGCCAAGCCCTGATTGGCGCCCAGGCCCGCAAGCGGGTGGACCGTGTGGGCCGCATCGCCGATCAGGGCAATGCGCTCTCCGATATAGGCACTGACGTGACGGCGTGTCAGGGCAAACGCCTTGCGCTCGCTGACAGCCTTAATTTTGCCCAGACGCTGGTCAAAGGCCTGCGCGAGTTCGGTCGCAAAGGCGCTATCGTTGAGTGACAGCACTCGTTCGGCTTCGGTGGTCCTGGCCGACCAGACGATCGAGCATTGATTTTCGGCTAGAGGCAAAAAGGCCAACGGCCCGGTTGGTAAAAAACGCTGGCGGGCGCACGCGCCGTGCGGTTTTTCGGGGGTGACGGTGGCTACAATCGCCGTGTGGTTGTAGCTGGATTGATCGTGCGCTATGCCTGCCAACTGCCTTACTTTTGAATGAGCACCGTCGGCGCCGATGAGCAAACCTGCCCGCAGCTTTTCGCCCCCAGCTAAAGTCACCGTGATGCATGAGTCTGAAGACTCGACATCAACCGGATGCTCACCGAAGCGTACAACTGCTTCAGCGCAATGGCCGAGCGCCTGGTGAAGCGCAGTGCACAGGCTGTTATTGGCGACAATGTGACCCAAATGTGACAGGCCGGCCGTGGCAGCGTCGAACGAAATCGTCCCGTGGCTAAGGGCATCCCAGACTTCAATACGCTCAAAAGCGGTTGATTTATCCCAAGCAAGATCCCGCCACACGCAAAGGTGCTCCAGGATGTTCTGAGAAGCGTGATTGAGGGCGCTGACCCGGATGGGATCGAGATTAGCTTCCTCTGCAGGGGGACCCTTGTCGAGGATCGCGACATGGATACCAGAGCGCGCCAGCAGCAGTGCGCAGCAACTGCCCACCAGGCCAGCGCCATTGACGAGCACATCAAAGTCTGTCAACTGTGGCTCGCTCATCAATTTGGGCCCAGCGGCAGGCCGCGTGCCAATCGCGGTAGGGTACCGGCGAGCCCGGCAGTACGCTTGAGCAGAATCCGTTTCGCCGGCGGTAATACTTCCAAAGTGCTGAGACCGATATTTCTTGCCAGTCGCGCACCGAGGGTTTCATTGGAAAAGATGCGCAGTAGCCCGTCGGTGAAGTGCAGCACCCGTCGGGTCTGTGAGCGCCGGCCACGTGCGTAGCCAGCGAGCACCCCCGGATCACCGATATCATTTCCATCCGCCAGGGCGTGGGCCAGTTCTTCGGCCAGCTGGGCTACATCCCGAAGGCCGAGGTTAAAACCCTGGCCAGCGACTGGATGTACAACATGGGCGGCGTTGCCCAGTGCGACCACGCGATCCGATACAGGCTCTGCCATGTTGACGCGACGCAGCGGGTAGACCTTCAGGTTATCACAGCGGGTAAAAAAGCCTAAGCGGTCACCAAACGCCTCTTGCAGTTTTTCAAGAAAGTCTCGTTGGGCCAGCGCTTGCGTATCTTGTGCCTCGTCGGCGGGCAGCGTCCAGGCCAGCGCAAAGCGTCGCGTATCCAGCGGCAGCAGGGCCAATGGACCATGGCGGGTAAAACGCTCGTATGCGGTGTAGTCTTGATCCCGGTCTACACCCACAGTTCCGACCAGCGCTTGCTCGTCATAGGTTGTCTCGCTGGTATGCAGGCCAGCCAGCTGTGACAACGGCGAACGTCCGCCATCGGCAATAACCACCAGATCTGAGTCAATCGATTGGTCAGATGTGTCGACCTGCACCCGGTGCTGTTCGGGTTGCACCTGTAGGCGCTGGGCATTGGCTGGGCAACGGTAGTCAATCCGGTTGCTTTTACGCAGGCGCTGGCCCAACGAGACTTTCTTGAAAAACTGCAA
>JAAZYQ010000172.1 GCA_014239575.1 Gammaproteobacteria bacterium | reverse complement strand
TGCGTGGCTTCATGGTGGATTGGTGAGATACCGCTTTTCCGTCTGATTTATTCCGGCTTAACCTGGCCAAGACTCAGCAAGCGAAAGTATCTGTGTGCCGAAGCGCCACACAAGGGCTGCCCCCAAGCCACAATGTGATAACTGACGTAGTCAGCCACTTCTCGCCTTCTGTTCAATATCGCTTCAGGTTGTCTGCATTATGGCACTCGCATCGCTGGATAATGCGCCTCACACTGCCGGAGTTGGTCTGGATTTTAATTTATAGGTCAATACGACAAAATGAACAATACAGTAAGGTGGCTATGCCCGGTTTTTTTCGCAGGGCATGGCCCCCCAGCCTAACCCGGTTGCGTGGGACGGCGTTGCGACTGCACCTCGCGATGGGCCATCCAGGTGGCGGCAGTCACGATCAGAGCGCCGCCGAGCGCGATCCAAAGATCAGGGCGCTCGTCAAAAAGCACCAGGCCAAGCAAAGTCGCCCACACCAACTGCAAAAAGGTAAAAGGCTGCACTGCCGACACCTCGGCGGCCTTGAAGGCCCGGGTCATGCAGTAGTGGCCGGCCGTGGCCAGCACCGCCGTAGCAAATAACAACATCAGTTCTTCAACGGTGGGATTGCGCCACACCACAAGCGCCGGTAAAGCCAGGGTGAGTGTGCAGAAAATCGACAGCATCACCACGATCATGGTACTGGACTCGGTACGAGTAGCCGACTTGGCCATCAAAAAGGAGCAGGCAAACAGCGGTGCGGCAGCGACTTGCGCTAAAGCGCCGATATCGATCTCCCGAAATCCTGGGCGCAGGATCAACAACGCCCCGGCAAAGCCCGCGAGCATAGCGATCACGCGATAGCTCCGTAGCCGCTCGTGTAAAAACAGCGCGGCGCCCAGCGTCGTGAAGACTGGCGCGGTGAATCCCAGCGCTGTGACCTCGGCTATGGGGATACGGCTCATGGCAAAAAACCACAACATCACGCCGCAGCCATGAGCCAAACCACGGAGTGCATGAAAACCAATCCGTTTGGAATGCAGCGATAACACCCCGGCACGCGATAACAACGGCAGCACCATCAACAAACCAAAGGCGTAGCGGATGAAGCCCGCCTGCATCGGGTTCATTGAAGTGCCAAGATAACGCACGGCAACCGTAACTCCGACAAACATGACCCCGGTCAATACCATCCAGCCAATACCCCGGATGTTGCCGGACAAGCCGGGAGCAACGTGTTCAGGTGGGTTCAAGTGAATCAGTCGGGATACTGGGCGGCTGCAGCGGTCAGGCGCTGGCGCACCGTGTCGCGCAGGCTGTCCGGCGCGATGACTTCGACCTGGGCACCGTGTCGCATAATATCCATGACCAGTTCGGTCTCAGCGGCGTAGGGAATCGTCAGTGTGTAACTGCCATCTTCCTCCAAACGGCCGCTTTGGCGGGAGTGCCACTTTTCACGCGCAACCCAGCGGGCCGCCTCGGGCGAAAAACGCAGTACCGCCTCGCGGATTTTATCGCCCGCAAAGATGCCGTAGCCGGTGCCGAGCACTTGCTCCAGCTGCGCATCACTAACCCGCTTCGCCCGTGTCGTCTCAACGACCTGCGCACTCTCTACAGCATCGACGGCGAAACTACGCAGGCCCTGGCGCAAGTGACACCAGCCATCGAGATACCAATTATCGCGGTAATGCGCCAGGCGCTGCGGCGATACGATACGCTCGGTGATCTCGCCGCTGCGCCGGTTGAGATGCCTGATCTGCAGCCGGTAACGACGTAATAATGCGTGAGAGATGGCACCGAAAACATCGCTATTTGCCTGGCGGGCCGCCATGTGCAGCACGCGGATACGTCGAGCGATCTCATCAGGGGGATGGTCGCCGCTATCCAGTAACCGACGAATACGGTTACGCAAAGGTTCAATGTGTGGCTCCAGCAGACCAGGCTGCAGACTGGAAAGCAAATGCTCCATGGTCAGCAGTGCGTGCACCTCAGACGCATTAAACCAGAGCCCGGGCAAAGCGTAGCGTTCGGCCTCTTCGGAGTGCGCTTCGTAACAATAGCGGCGCGCTTCAGGATCCCAGGTAATGGGTGCCGCCAGGCGATCACGCATGTATTCCAGGTCGCGCCGCACGGTGGCCCGCGATACTTCCATTGCCTCCATCATCGATCGCAAAGTGGTGCCCTGGTGGGCCCGCAGCATGCGGTCGATGGTATAGAAGCGCTCGGTTCGATCCAAAAGAGTATCAGTCCTCAGCCAGCAGGATCGTACAAGATATCACTGCGTGCAGCCATGATCAGATCGTTAAGATGAATATCGCCAATCTTGTGGGTCCACCAATCTACCGTCACCCGACCCCACTCGGTCAGTAGTGCGGGGTGATGACCTTCTGATTCTGCCAGTTCGCCGATCAGGTTGGTAAAAGTCAGTGCCGAGGCAAAATTGCCAAAGCGGTAAGCTCGTCGCAATCGCGGCTCATCATTGACAATCAGGCGCTCCCAGTCTGGGTGGGTGGCGAGAAATTCGGCCAGTGCCTCATCGGTGACGGGCGGTGCCCCGACCCGGCAGGCCTCGCAAGTCATCTTGGTGTAATCGTTCATGATTTCCTCTTTGGGTTCATTTGGGTTGTGCTTACCCTGGTGCTTAGCTTTACTGATGTCGTCCCAGTCTCATGGTATTGGCAATGGCGCAACCACGCGGCTTTTGTCTGGCAATCCCGAGCATACGCCCACGCTGACCCAGTTGGACCAAAACCAGGTCACTCGCTTTAGTGTGCATTTTGCGCTTTGTATCATCTGGCGGCTTGTCGGGCGAGCTCGAAATCCCGCTCGTGGGAAAGAGGGTGTCGTCCATCTTTTACTTTTTTCGACCCACAGGCACAATACTGTAATCATGGAACTGGAAGAACATCTCATCGAGTGCCCCTACTGCGCGGAGGTGTTCACGGCTCTGGTTGATCCAGCCACCGCGGGTGACCAATACGTAGAAGATTGCGAAATCTGCTGCCAGCCGATTGTCTTTTGGGTCAGCGACAATGGAGCCCAAGCCCCCTGCACGGTACAGACCCGCCGCGAAAACGAGTAGCGCCACCTGAATAGCGTCACTGACCAGCCGCTCAACTATTGGCCTGTCGGCAGCCCGCTTTGCCGTGGACCTCGCTCCATACTCCAAACCCGTTAAGCCTTAAGCATTTCAACCTCAGTTGGGCCGGCCGGACATCAGATGGGAATACTTAAGATCCTCAAAAGTATTGCGGTAATCATCAAGATTGGTAGTGAACATCTGCCGATACTGTTCCACAAAATATTCGATGGCCCGGTCGCGCTCCTGGTCGTAGGCCGCAATGTCATCGGCGTGCGAGGTCACCACAAACGCATTGAAGCGTGCCGCAGCATACATCAGGCC
>JAAZYQ010000171.1 GCA_014239575.1 Gammaproteobacteria bacterium | reverse complement strand
AACTGAACGAGGACTTTATCGATTCGATGCCTGATTCTGATTCCTTTCGTAATCAGATCGGCAGAATCCACCCGCTCCGAAGAACGGGCAAGCCCGAAGAAGTGGCAGCACTGGCCGCGTGGCTTGTATCGAAGGATGCCTCCTTCGTAACTGGGCAGGTATATACCGTAGACGGAGGTCGACTGGCTCAACTACCTCTGCCCTAAACCATGAACCAGAAATCGAGAATCCAGAGTCAGGATCTGGATACACAACTCCAAATTAAAAGACTCAGGTAACACTCTATGCAATCACATGCGCGCGTTGTTGTCATCGGAGGTGGCTGTGTTGGCGCCAACATACTGTATAGCCTGGCTCATCGAGGCTGGAACGATGTCTGCTTGCTCGAGCGAACCGAGTTGACCGCTGGGTCGACCTGGCATGCTGCGGGCCTCATCCCGTTGTACTCGTTTTCCTACAAGTTCGGCCGGTTGATCCAAAAGACCATTAACCTTTACGAAGGGCTTGAAGCCGAAACCGGTCAGAGCATCGGCTGGCACAAATGTGGCCAACTACGCATTGCCGAATCGCCCGATCGCATGGATGAATATCTGAACTATGCTTCTATTGCTCAAACGCAGGGTGTACGTGCTGAGATTCTCACGCCTGAGCAGGCGGTAGACCTCTGGCCGCTGATGCGGCCCAACACCAACCTGCTGGGAGGGGTATACAACCCCGATGATGGACACATCGCCCCAGCCGATGTTACCCAGGCCCTTGCCAAAGGCGCCAAACAGTTGGGCGCTCATATTTATCTCAATACTCAAGTCCACTCGATCAAGGCATTACCCTCGGGTGAGTGGAAGGTCAGCTCAAACCAGGGTGACATCGTCTGCGAACATGTGGTGACCGCTACCGGTAACTATGTGCAGCAGACTGCGCGCATGCTAGGTCTCGACCTGCCCTGCTTTCCGATCCTGCACCAGTACTGGGTCACAGAGACCGTACCCGAAGTCCGCGCCCGCAAGGACCAGGGCCTGGCCGAGATGCCAGTGCTGCGTAACGAGGCCATCAACGGATACGTGCGTGAAGAGCGCGATGGCTTGATGTTCGGCCCCTACGAGCGCCCGGGCAATCTTGAACACTTCGCTCGGGATGGGGTACCAGAATGGTTCGGTGCCGATCTTTTACCTGAAAATATGGACGCAGTAGAAGACAACTGGGCCGCCGCACTGGAGTTGGTGCCCGTGCTGGGGGAAGTCGGTATTAAGACTAACGTACGCGGTCCGATCTGCACCTCACCCGATAATCTGCCACTGTGTGGTCCGGCCTGGGGCAGGCGTAATCTCTGGCTAGCTGAAGGCTTTAGCGGCGGGCTGTTGATGGGTGGGGGCCTCGGAGCCGAGCTTGCCAACTGGATCGTGGACGATGAGCCAAATATCGACCTTGGCGAGGTAGACCCGCGACGCTTTGGTCCCTATGCCAACAAAGCCTACACCGGCCGCAAGAATAAAGAAGCCTTCGGTCACAACTTTGGCATCCATTATCCGGGTTACGAATGGCCCGAGGCCCGCCCAGCAAAAACGATGCCCTGCTATGACCGGCTGAATGCTGCGGGCGCGGTTTGGGGCGCCGTCTATGGCTGGGAGATACCGCTGTGGTTCGCACCCGAAGATAGCGAAGCCAAAGACATCTGGAGTTATCGAACTTTCAACTCCATGCCTCATATTGGCGCCGAGTGTCGTGCCGTACGAGAAACCGCGGGGCTCTTTGAGATGACCCCCATGACCAAGTTCGAAGTTAGCGGCCCGGGTGCGAAAGCCTGGCTCAACCGAATTCTGGCCAACCGGATGCCCCGCAAAATTGGCGGCATTGTGCTGGCACACCTGCTGACCCACAAAGGCACCATTCGCTGTGAGTTCACAGTGACCCGCCTTGGCGAGACAAGCTTTTACCTGGTGGGAACACCGCGTGGCGAACGACATGATTTTGATGTACTGCAAAAAGCTCTGCCAATCGACGGCACAGTAACTCTAGTCAACGTCACAGCTGAAAGAGGCGGGCTGACATTGGTTGGCCCCAAGGCACGCGACATTTTGCAGGATCTAGTCGATGGTGACCTTGGCAACGATGCTTTTCCGTGGATGAGCGCGCAAGCTCTGACGGTAGGCCTTGCCTCTGATGTACGCATGATGCGCATCAACTACGAAGGGGAGCTTGGTTGGGAGTTGTATCACCCGATAGCCTATAACCTGCATCTTTTTGAGGAGATCTGTCGTGCTGGAGAGGCCCATGGCCTGAAACACTGTGGTTATCGGGCTATTGAATCTTTGCGCCTGGAAAAATCCTACCGCGCGATCTACCGGGATCTGGATCTGGAGCACACCGCCCTTGAGGCGGGCCTTGATCGCTTTATCCAGTGGGATAAAGACGATTTTGTCGGCCAACAGGCCCTGCTTAAACAGCGTGATGCTGGATTAAAACACAAGATGGTGGCCCTTAAGGTGGAGACTGTCGATGCTGACGCCTGGATGAACGAGAGTGTTTTCCGCGACGGCCGCCTGGTAGGGCGCATCACGTCCGGGGCCACTTCTCACCATATCGGCAATTGCCTGTCGATGGCTTATGTAGAGCTCGACCAGGCCACCCCGGGCACACCTCTTGAGGTACAGGTGCTGGAACGGCGCGTGCCTGCGATCGTCATCGCCGACTCGCCTTACGATCCCAAGAACCATCGTCCTCGAATGTAAAACTTAGTACGAACACGATGGTGAACATGGAAAAAGAAAAAGAAGTCCGCAAAGGAGGCCGCACAGCGCGGCGTGCGAAACGCGTCAACGCACCGATTGTGCATAACCCAGCCCTGATACCCAATGTGCCCGTGTATGAAGTTGCCAACGCAGAAGGGGTTGAGCAGATACACGAACTGGCGATGCGAATCGTCGAAGAGATCGGGGTGGACTTTCGCGAAGACGCAGCACTTCAGACCTGGGGAAAAACCGATGCCGAAATCGATGGCCAACGGGTACGTGTAGGGCGCGAAACTCTGCTCAGCCTGGTCGATAAGGCGCCCTCTGAGTACACTCATCACGGTCGCAATTCAGAGCGCACCGTGAACGTGGGTAGGTCATCGATGGTGGTATCACCTTCCTACGGCCCCCCGTTTATCTACGATCTCGATGGAGTCCGACGCACAGCCACACTGGAAGATCTAAATAACCTGCAAAAACTCAACCACATGGCTTCAAGCGTGCATATCGCCGGTGGGCCCGTGGTGGAACCGATGGATATACCGGTACCGTACCGCCACCTGTATATGGCCTACAGTGGATTTAAGTACTCGGATAAACCGATCGTCGGTAATGTCACGTCTACTGCCCGGGCGCAAGATACGGTGGACATGTGCAAGATCGTATTCGGTGATGATTT
>JAAZYQ010000170.1 GCA_014239575.1 Gammaproteobacteria bacterium | reverse complement strand
GTAAAGACTCTGCGAAATTAAGGCCTTTGTGAAAAGGGATTTGGCGCTGCGTTAACTTTCCCTCATCAAGTAGTTTCTAAATATCGATTCCAACGAATTTCTATTTTTATGAATGAGAGGATAGAATCCATCCACTAAATGCCAAGGCCCGGCGAGGATGCAACCTACTCAATTCGGATTTATTGGAGAACCATGAACATTCGACTCTTTTCCCTTTTGCTATGTTTCTGCTTACCATCGCTCGCTCTTTGCGATAAGCGCTCTTTAGACCTCAACCTGTTTGGCACGACCCATGGGCACTCCAACTGGTCGATCGACGCCTTTGGTATTGGTAATCAGAAGCTCGGCCCAGAGGTCGCATTCCAATTTGCACGCGGAGATGAAGTCACCCATCTGAATGGTAATGACGTTCAACTCAAGCAGCCTCTGGACTTCTTCATGTTATCTGACCATGCAGAAATGATGGGAACCGCCCCTGGCCTAACTGAGAAAGGCAACGCAGTCTACGACACACCGATTGGCGAGCTGGTTCGCTCTGGCAAAGCCACTGAGGCCTTTACCATGATTGGTGCAGCACTCATCAGTGGGAAAGCACTGGAAGGTCTTGGCGATCCTGAAGTTGTCAAGTCAATGTGGCAAGAGTACGTGGCTATTGCAGACCGGTTTAATAAACCGGGAGTGTTTACGACCTTCCCGGGATATGAATGGACGGCTCTCCCTGGTGGAGCCAACATGCATCGGAATATTATTTTCCGCAGTTCCAAGGTTCCAGAGGCACCATTTTCGGCGATGGATTCGGACAAGCCCGAAGAACTATGGACTGTATTAGAAAGCTGGCGCGCTCAGGGGATTGAGGTATTTGCGATTTCCCATAACGGCAATGGCAGTCTCGGAAAAATGTTTGGGCTGGTTGACTCTAACGGCACCTTTATTACCAAGGATTGGGCAAACCGGCGAAATCTCAATGAGCCCCAGCATGAGGCAGGGCAGGTAAAAGGCTCATCGATGGCGCATCCTATGTTTTCGCCAAACGACGAGTTCGCAGACTTTGAGCTTTGGAACCGTAATGTTCCCAATGGAGCCACGGTCCCCGCCCTCAGAGCCAACTATGTCCGGGAAGGCTGGAAAATCGGGCTTGGCATGAAATATCAGCTTGGCGGTGTTAACCCGTACCTGATTGGTGTGGGTGGCGGCTCGGATAGCCACGCGACCATCAACACCTTTGAAGAATTTAACAATCAAGGCAACCACGTATTCGATAGCACCCTCGAGGCGCGCCGAAATGGCTTGCCTGGACAGGACCTTGGCGTGGCGGGAGACAACCTTTTTCTTAGTCCTGGTACTCTGACTGGAGTGTGGGTGGCCAAAAATGATCGAGCGCATATCTTCGATGCCATGCAACGCCGCGAGAGTTATGCGACCTCTGGCACCCGTATAAAAGTTCGCTTGTTCGCCGGGTACGATTTACCCGATGATCTTGTGTCCAGGCCAGATTGGGTCGACCAGGCTTATTCGAGCGGCGCGGCCCCAATGGGCGGCATTCTGCCTGCGCAGGACAAGCCGGTGAAGATTGCCATCCAGGCAATGAAAGCACCTCACAGTGGCAATCTGGATCGAATTCAGATTATAAAAGTCTGGTCCGACGGGCGTATGGAGCACGAAAAAATCTTCAACGTTGCTGTGTCTGACGGTCGGGTCGTCGATCCTCAAACCGGAAGCGTAGACCCTGTCCCAAATACGGTTGATCTATCCAAAGCCACCTACACAAACCAGTATGGTGCGACCCAGTTGCAAGCCATCTGGACCGACCCCAGTTATATCAAGGGGCAGGATGCGGCGTACTACGGTCGGGTTCTTGAGATACCAACACCGCGCTGGTCGACCTACGATGCTGTCAAGCTTGGATTGCCGGTCTCCGATAAGGTGCCTTCAACAATTCAGGAACGCGCCTGGACATCTCCCATCTGGATTTCCGGGGGGTAAGTATTGGGACGCCCCCCGGGGCAGGATAAGTTGAACTGCGGATTGTGGATGGTATCAGCAGTGCTGATTAGCCAACACGACGTTGCAACCAGTCGCACATGACCAAGCCACACTGGTTGTTTTTTATTCTCATCGGAGGGCTGATCTATCTTTTTGAGCCGTCCTTGGCGCTCCAGACCCCGAACAGGCCTGTGATCGGCCCGATATCAGAATCGAGAATCCAAGGCCTTAAAGATGAATGGCACATTCTTCACCAGGATGAACCAACCCCGGAACAACTATCGGGACTCATCCGGAGTGAGTTAGACAACGATATGTTGTTTCAGTTCGGTGTCGGCACCGGACTCATCGAAGGCGATCCAGTCACCAGGATGCGGCTGACCCGGAATATGTTATTTCTGGGGATAACAGATAACAAATCCGATGAAGAATTAATTGAAAAAGCGGTCTCTCTGGACCTACATCTCAACGATGAGATTATCAAACGGCGGGTAGTGCAACTTGCGGGCCAATTACTGCTGAAACGATACCCACCTACGTTACCAACAGACACCGATATCGCCAAAGCGTTTGTCCAGCGTTATAGCGGCATAAGGCATCTGTCCCGTTACTCGCTTTACCAGGTCTACCTAAGCCCCGACAGGGCGAGTGATGCCCCACGATTGCTCGAGCGCGCCCGCAGTCAGGGGATGAGTCCGATGATGGCTCTGACAACGAGAAGTTCTTCTTTGCTGCCAACAGAACTGGTGTCGGTGACCCTCGACCAGATTCGCTCGCAACTCGGAAACCTCTTTGTCAACGAGCTAAAAAACGCTGATCTACTGGAGCAACGGTGGCTTGGACCCATTAATTCTCAGTACGGGGTCCACCTGGTCTGGATTACCGAAGTCAATCACGGGGCAGAGATTCAGTTTGAAGATGTCCGGTCAGAACTGGAATATGACCTTCGAATGGAGGCCCGCGCCGATGCACTCGCCCGTGGTTACGCCGAGTTGCGAAAAAACTATGAGATTCGGCTCCAATGAAGTTGCTGAGTCGGCTGATCTTTCTGGCGCTCTTACTGCCCTCGGCCGCATGGGCACACAAGTTTGCGCCCTCCCTCCTTAGTGTGGTTGAGAGTGTTCCCAATTCCTATACCGTGACCTTCAAAACGCCAGTGCAAACAATCACAAGATCACCGATGAAACCAACTTGGCCCGAAGGGTGCTGGCCCGTGGTTCTCGAGCATCCGATACGCGTAGGTACCGGCATCATCACTAAATGGGGTCTGAGCTGTAATCCTCCTGCTGACAACCTGGCGGGCAAGTCTTTTGGCGTATCTGGCCTTGCTGCCAATCGTGCAAATGCAATTTTTACATTAAGGCTGATCGATGGAACCGATTTTCAAGCCATGTTGAATGCAGACCATCCGATGTACCTGATTCTCGCACCTCGTGGCGCCGGAGGCGTTTCCC
>JAAZYQ010000016.1 GCA_014239575.1 Gammaproteobacteria bacterium | reverse complement strand
ATCCTTGCCGTATCGCTCGCGATCGCACACGCTGTAGCGCGGCAACTCGCCGTTCCTTTATATCGTTACATTGCCACGTTGCACGGCAATTTGACCCCGACCCGCCTTCCTGTCCCGCAGATGAATATCGTAAATGGCGGAGCCCATGCAGATAATAGCGTAGATTTTCAAGAATTTATGATCGTGCCTGTAGGCCGGACAAGTTTTACTGAGGCGTTACGCGCCGGCGCCGAGATTTTTCACAAACTGCGTCTCGTCTTAATAGCACAAGGATTGCAAACCGGGGTCGGCGACGAAGGCGGCTTTGCGCCCGACTTTGCTTCCAATGAGAGCGTGGTCACTGCGGTACTTCAGGCCATTGATGACGCTGGGTATCATGTTGGGGATGAGATCTATCTTGCACTCGATGTTGCGAGTTCGG
Source organism: Gammaproteobacteria bacterium (assembly GCA_014239575.1). Lineage (GTDB taxonomy): Bacteria > Pseudomonadota > Gammaproteobacteria > Arenicellales > UBA868 > UBA868. Next base: position 27,352 of record JAAZYQ010000016.1, on the reverse strand, counting down.
AATTTTACTCAGCAGGGCACTACACTTTAGGCTCTGAGGGCAGAAAATTTAGTACGCCGGAATTTATCGACCTGATCTGCGACTGGATCACCCAGTTCCCCGTTATCTCTGTCGAGGACGCGCTATCCGAAGACGATTGGGACGGCTGGAAAGCAATGAGTGTCCGGATCAAAAACAAGGTGCAACTTACCGGTGATGATCTGTTTGTGACCAACCCTGCTATTTTGAAGCGAGGAATTGACCAAGGTATTGCCAACTCGATTCTGATCAAACCAAACCAGATTGGCACCCTTAGCGAGACACTGGATGCGGTCGGACTTGCGCAAGATCACGGTTACGGAGTTACCATTTCGCACAGATCAGGCGAGACTGAGGACACAACGATTGCGGACCTCGCGGTGGGGGTCGGTGCAGGACAAATTAAGACCGGATCGTTATCGCGTTCAGAACGAGTCGCCAAATATAATCGCCTCTTAAGAATTGAACAGGAACTGGGCCCGCAGGCTCGATATGCGGGAATGGCGGGGTTCCCGCATCGGGGCGCTCACTAGAGGGTCTGTTGGGCGCAGAATTCGTGTACCGCAAAGCCGTCATTTTCACCTTGATCATTGGAGCGCTGGCCCTGCAGTGGTCGTTGTGGGTCGGAAAAAGCAATGTTGTTGATTTGATTTATTTGCAGCAGACGGTAGCCAGCCTCAAAACTAACAATGCATCGCTTCGCCACCGAAATGATCGACTTCACGCGGACATCAACGAAATTAAAAGTCGGCTGGAAGCTATTGAGGCGCGAGCGCGAAAGGACCTTGGTTTGATTTTGCCTGGAGAAACCTACTACCAGACGGTCCTGCCGGAAGGAAGTGTATCGAGGGCTTCTACCGATTAAAACGAAGTACCTTTCCTAATCCGACAACCCCAGGTCATAGGGTAGGGGTTGAATGGAGAGGCATTGCCCGTCAATCTGAGTCTTTGTCATGGAGTGGTTTTGAAGCCAGGCAATTGGGACGGATGCTAGTACTTCCCAATTACCGGTATCCGAATTCTTGGCGGCATCGACGACCACTCCCCGTTGGGCCGACTCTTCGTCGCTTGTGGTCACTACCGTTCCGGGCTCAATAACCGAAGTCGTTTTGATAGTGCCCCGTATCATGCGGGTTTTAAGCCGGCCGAGATAGCGCACACGGGCCACAATTTCCTGCCCCGGATAACATCCTTTTTGGAAACTCACGCCACCGATCAAGTCGAGATTGACCGATTGTGGAATAAACATCTCGTGGGTTTTTGCAAAGATCAAGGGTAGACCCTGTCGAACGCACGCAAGGGTAAATGTATTGTTTGAATCACTGGCAGCCGAAGAAAAAGTATTTTGTTCCTTCGTTCCGGGAAAACCGTCGATATTGAGCGTAAACTGGAACGGCAATACAGCAGGGAATCTAGACTCAACCGGCGTCTGCGACAGATCAAGAGACCCGTTTTCGCCATTGCATGAAACGTGAGAAAACCCGACTTGCCACGCGGGATTAAAGGCTATATCGACTCGTGCCCGAAGGATAAACATCCGTAAACGCTGGATCGACTTATCCAGAATTTGAGGATCCGTGATGAGCCAAAAATCTGATGGCGTCCGCAATACAAAAAATATCGCCAGTAGGCGCCCTTTGGGTGAGCAGTATCCGCTCAGCGCCCAATCCCCTATTGGAATGGCCTCGATATTCGCAGTCAGTTGGGCTTGAAGGAACTGGGCAGCCTCATCGCCTGAACACCGTGCAACCGCCAGTTGGTTCGTTATCAGCATCGTTGGGGTTAAACTGGCCACTGGGAGTTCCGGATGAATCGGCAAAGAGGCCTCTTGACGCCCCAAAGTCGTGTTCGGTCAGAGGTTTGGGTCACTGAAGGCATAGGGTTGAGACTATTGTGAAGGTAAAAAATTGCAAAAAAGGGATCCAGGCCTTGAAAAGGTAGGGGCAAAAAAGTGAAAATCAAATATGGTGCGATGCACAAAAAGAAAACAACCACGGTAGTAGTGATTTCCTCGGATCCGAGCCAAGAGAAAGCCTTGCCTATCGGAAAGGGAGAGTCTACTCCCGTTGAGGGCGTGGACGGCGGGCCCGGCAAAACCGGACCGAAAGATCTAGAGCCAACTCGTTACGGCGATTGGGAGCGCAATGGGCGTTGCATAGATTTTTGACATCAGCAAATGTGGCTTCGGTCCCAGGCGGGACTGGCCAGTGAAGGTCGCCGCTAATCGACCGCTTTCGCCACACCTGCAGGTTTATCGGCCTCAGTTGACTTCGGTGCTATCTATTGGGCACCGAGCTACCGGAATCATCCTTTGTTTCGGCGCCTTGGCGTTGTCTGTGTGGTTGATTTCCCTCGCATTGGGCGAGCCGGCATTCGACGCCTACACCGGATTATTGAATACGTCGATCGGTAAAGTATTTATGTTGGGCTGGCTTTTCAGCTTTTTTTATCACTTGTGCAATGGGGTACGTCATCTGTGCTGGGACGCGGGGTATGGGTATGGGATAGCCCAAGTTTACCGAAGCGGGTGGATGATGGTGCTCGCCGCGTTCGGCATGACGATTATCGCGCTTTTCAGTGCAGGCTGATATGTATTCCATCATGAGTCAGACATGAAGCCGGCCCTGGACCAGCCTTCGCAGCTTCACTCTGGCGTTCGCCATTGGCGACTCCAGAGGATCTCAGCGATCATGTTGATTCCGCTTTCGCTATGGGCGGTCATTGAGTTGGCGCCTCTGCCGGCGCAGAACTACGCGACAGCACTGGAGTGGATTCATGAGCCGTTATCCATTGGATTGCTATTATTCCTTGTGCCGACGCTTTACCTGCACGCGGCCCTTGGACTTCAAGTTGTTCTCGAGGACTATATTTCGGACCCACTACGCCGCCGTCTTATTTTCATGACCCACGTAATCGCCAGCGTTGCCGCTTTTGGGACACTGGGTGCGTTATTTTCAGCTTAGAGAATCAGGTATCTGTGAGTTCTTCAAACACCTACAAAATTATCCGACACGAGCATGACGTTGTCGTTGTCGGGGCAGGCGGGGCGGGTCTTCGAGCCTGCCTCGGTCTCGCCGAGGCAGGCCTGCGTACAGCTTGCGTGACCAAGGTTTTCCCAACCCGCTCGCACACGGTGGCCGCACAGGGTGGCATGAGCGCAGCGCTTGGGAATATGGGAGAAGATGATTGGCGCTGGCACATGTATGACACTGTTAAAGGGTCAGACTGGCTTGGGGATCAGGAGGCGATCGCATTCATGTGTCGTGAAGCGCCGTCCGCGGTTATTGAACTGGAACATTACGGAGTACCTTTTTCACGAACCGCGGATGGAAGCATCTATCAGCGGGCATTTGGTGGCATGACAACGCATTTCGGTCAGGGGCAGGCACAGCGAACTTGTGCCGCAGCTGATCGCACCGGACACGCAATCCTGCACACGCTGTACCAGCAGTCATTACGACAAAAAGTCGAATTTTTCATTGAATACTTCGCCCTAGACTTGATTATCGAGGACGGGCAGTGTCGAGGCGTTGTGGCGTGGTGTCTTGAAACTGGGTCGATCCACGTTTTTTCGGCAAAACTAGTGGTGCTTGCCACTGGTGGTTATGGGCGAGCCTATTTCTCAGCGACTTCGGCGCATACCTGCACCGGCGATGGTAATGCCATGGCGCTTCGTGCTGGGCTGGCGCTACAGGATATGGAGTTCGTCCAATTTCATCCTACCGGGATCTATGGGTCCGGCTGCCTGATCACAGAGGGCGCTCGTGGCGAAGGAGGCTTCCTGACCAACGCGTCTGGTGAACGCTTCATGGAGCGCTATGCCCCAAATGCCCGCGACCTCGCATCCAGAGACGTGGTCAGCCGATCGATGACTATGGAAATCCGTGCTGGAAGAGGCCTCGGCGCCGAGGCAGATCATATCCATCTGCACCTCGAGCATCTGGGCGCCGAGGTGCTTGCGCAGCGACTTCCTGGCATCTCGGAAACCGCAAAAGTTTTTGCCGGGGTAGACGTGACCCGGGAGCCCATCCCGGTATTGCCGACAGTTCACTACAACATGGGCGGAATACCAACCAACATTTATGGCGAATGCTTAGGTTTGAGCGAGCGCGACCCAACGTCTGTAGTTCCAGGGCTGATGGCGATCGGAGAGGCTGCCTGTGTCTCTGTTCATGGGGCTAATCGTTTAGGGTCGAATAGCTTGCTTGATCTAATAGTCTTTGGGCGTGCTGCTGCAAAACGGGCCGAGGCGACGATTGAGGCGGGTGGCGCGATACCCAGTGTGACTGGGGATGCGGTTGACCTTGCGCTTGCCCGATTCGATCGTTTGCGCCATGCACGCGGCTCCGAGTCAACTGCTCGGATTCGCATCCGGATGCAAAAAGCGATGCAGTCAAACTGTGCGGTGTTTCGAAATCACGACATTCTGACAGAAGGCTGCGAGAAAATTGACACTCTCACCAGAAGCTTTCAGGAAGTCGGGCTTTCGGACCGTTCGATGATCTGGAATACAGATCTGGTCGAAACCCTTGAGCTCGAGAACCTACTTGGTCAGGCTCGGGTAAGCGTCGAAAGTGCTTTAGCTCGCGAGGAGAGTCGTGGCGCTCATGCCCGCGAGGATTTCCCGGATCGAGATGACGAAAACTGGATGAAACATAGTTTAGCCCGACTCGTTGGAGATCGTGTCACACTCCAGTATCGACCGGTGACCGTCAGCACCGGCGACTATGAAGTTGATAGTATTCCACCCAAGGCAAGAGTGTATTGAGGACGTCGTGGCCGAATTCAGTTTAAAACAAGGATCCAAGGTTCAGAAGGGGAAACGCCATAATAATGGCGACTCGATGAGCAAGCCGCAGACGTTTGAGATCTATCGGTGGAACCCGGACGATGGCGCTAATCCCAGGTTGGATCAGTATGCGGTTGACGCGGCATCGTGTGGGCCTATGGTTCTCGACGCACTGTTGAAAATTAAGGATGAGATTGATCCTACACTCACCTTTCGACGCTCTTGTCGAGAGGGGATCTGCGGCTCCTGCGCGATGAACATAAATGGGGTCAATACCTTAGCCTGCATCCAGTCGATAGCGGCGCTAAAGGCGCCTGTCAAAATTTATCCTTTGCCACATATGCAGGTTATCAAGGATCTGGTTCCAGATCTGTCCCATTTCTTTGCGCAACATGCCGCTCTGGAACCCTGGTTGAAAACTTCGGGGCCGACTCCAGAGTTAGAGCGATCGCAGACGCCTGCCCAACGAGAGGCCTTAGACGGGCTTTACGAATGCATCTTGTGTGCCTGTTGTTCCACCAGTTGTCCCAGCTACTGGTGGAATTCCGATCAGTATCTCGGCCCAGCGAATCTGCTCCAGGCCTATCGTTGGATAGCCGACAGCCGGGATGATGCGACCGAATCCCGTCTCGATCAACTAGACGATACTTTTGCGCTTTACCGGTGTCATACCATCATGAACTGTACCAGTGCTTGCCCGAAGGGATTAAATCCTGGTCGTGCAATCGGCCAGATCAAGTCGATGATCGCTAAAGGCTAGCGATGAACCTGGACCGCAACCGCGCAAAACTAGCGTGGCGAGCCCGCCGGGGAGCACGCGAGCTGGACAGTCTGTTGCTGCCTTATGTCGAGGAGCAGGGGGCTGGACTGAGCAAGGATGCGCTCAAAGCGATGGAGCAACTCCTGGGTGAACCAGATCCAGTACTCCTCGATTGGTTCTTAGAAAGGAAAGTGCCGGACGAACCGCAAGTCGCAGCCTTGATTCACGATATCCTCAATTGCTCAGAACAACGCCATCAAGATCAAAGGTCGCAGAGCGATTCATAGTTTGGGGATAAGAGTGGTATTTTGACATAGGGATGGGTGCGCATCGGGATAGTCCAAGGTGTAGTGTAATCCTCGACTTTCTTTGCGTTGACTCGCACAACGTACAATAAGTTCGGAAACGAGTACTAGGTTGCGGAGCTCTAGAAGATCCTGGCTTACCGTAAAATTGCTGTAAAAATCACGTATTTCCTCATTCAGGAGTTGAAGCCGATTCGCCGCGCGTTGTAGACGCCTTGTGGTGCGAACAATCCCGACGTAGTCCCACATAAAATGACGCAGTTCTTCCCAGTTGTGGGAAATCACTACGAGTTCATCCGGGTCGGTCACTTTGCTTTCATCCCATGGTGGAAGGTCAACCTGGGGACGGCTTCGCTGATCAAGTGCGCGTGCAATGTCGTCAGCCGCTCTTTCGGAGAAAACCACACACTCCAAAAGAGAGTTGCTGGCTAGCCGGTTGGCTCCATGAAATCCGGCATCAGAATTTTCACCGAGCGCATATAGACCGGCCAACCCAGTGCGGCCCTGAAGATTTGTGGTCACGCCGCCGCAGGTATAGTGTGCTGCGGGCACCACGGGAACCGGGTCATGTGCCATATCGATACCCAATGCCTGGCAGCGTTCATAGATCGCAGGAAAGTGTTGGGTAATATGATCCTTGCCCCGATGGGAAATATCTAGGTAGACACAGTCGAGGCCCCCTTTCTTCATTTCATAATCAATCGCCCTTGCCACAATATCCCGACTCGCAAGTTCTGCTCTGGCATCATGACCCTTCATAAAGGATGATCCGTCAGGTAATACCAAGATTCCACCCTCGCCCCGGACAGCCTCAGAAATGAGAAAGCTCCCGGCATGTGGGTGAAAGAGGCAAGTCGGGTGAAACTGTACGAATTCCATGTTCGATACCGGACACCCCGCACGCCAGGCCATCGCAATGCCGTCACCCGTGGAGGTGTCCGGATTGCTGGTATACAGGTAGGCTTTTGAGGCTCCCCCGGTGGCAAGCACGACAATATCTGCCGTAATAGCCTCGACCTGGCTCGCGGCAACATTCAATGCATAAAGCCCCACGATCCGGGGCGGATTCCCCGCCTGAGTCGTCAGATCGACCGCCGTATAGTTTTCCAGAATCGTGACCCGTTCAGCTGACATTAGCTGCGCTTCGAGCGTATTAATGACAGCTCGCCCAGTGGTATCGGCAACATGGGCGACGCGGCGATGGGAATGACCGCCTTCGCGAGCCAGATGTAGCTGGCCGGGGATTGATTGTTTTAGGTCAAAATGAACGCCAGCTTGCCTGAGCCAATCAATCGCTCTGGGCGCCTGTTCGACCACTGTCCGAACGGTCTGCTCATCACAAAGTCCGGCCCCGGCGATTAGCGTGTCCTGTATATGTGACTCAAAACTATCCTTGGAATCAAGTACGGCCGCAATTCCGCCTTGGGCCCACACACTCGATCCGGATGCCAAAGCGGACTTGGTTAGGATAATGCAATTGATTCCCTGATCCGATAGACGTAAAGCCAGGCTGAGTCCGGCGAGCCCGCTACCGACGATAGCGACTTGGGTTTGGTGAGCGGCCATAGAATCGGCTCGATGGTAAAAAGCGAATTATAGATGGGTCGATGCCCGCCCAACGAATCTGGTGATTTGATTGTTATCGTGCATATAAGGCCCATGCACGATAAAATCGACTGTGGCGTCACTTCTACCGACATCCGCCTACACAGACCCGCTGTGACTGGCCCCATTTTCTCGAGAACCCCAAATATGGATTCAGGCGTTCAAAGCCGGATCAGGAATTTTGCGATCATTGCGCATATTGATCATGGCAAGTCGACTTTGGCCGACAGGTTGATTCAACATTGCGGTGGATTGTCGAAACGCGAAATGACCGAACAGGTTCTCGACTCAATGGATTTGGAGCGTGAAAGAGGGATTACCATTAAGGCGCAAAGCGTTTCCCTGACTTACCGCGGCGAAGATGGCGAACTTTATCAGCTCAATTTTATTGATACCCCTGGGCATGTGGATTTTGCCTACGAGGTGTCGCGCTCTTTGAGTGCCTGTGAAGGAGCTTTGTTAATTGTTGATGCCTCGCAGGGTGTTGAAGCGCAAACGGTTGCAAACTGCTATGCCGCTGTAGATCTGGGGCTGGAGGTCATTCCGGTGCTCAACAAGATCGATTTGCCTGCGGCTGAGCCAGATCAGGCAGCGATTGAGATCGAGGACCTCATAGGCTTGGACTGCAGCAACGCGTTGCAAGTGAGTGCTAAGTCTGGCCTAGGTGTGCCAGCGGTTCTCGAACGGATCGTATCGGACGTGCCAGCACCGACAGGTGATCGGTCTGCACCGCTCAAGGCGTTAATTATCGATTCGTGGTTTGATAACTATTTGGGCACGGTTTCATTGATTCGTGTCATTGACGGACAAATGACGACCCGAATGAAAATTCGGATGATGTCCACTGGAGATTCCTACCAAGTTGAGCAAGTGGGCCGTTTCACCCCAAAACGTCTCGCAGCCTCTTCGTTGAAGGCTGGAGAGGTGGGTTATGTGGTTGCCGGCATTAAAGACATAAAGGCAGCGAGAGTCGGAGATACTATTACCGGCCATGTCCACCGAACTGATACTGCATTCGAGGGGTTTAAGAGTGAACAACCGGTGGTGTTCGCAGGCCTTTACCCCATTAATAATGCTGACTTCGAGGCATTTCGTGGCGCGCTCGAAAAATTAAGCCTGAATGACGCATCGTTGGTTTATGAGCCTGAGGTATCACCGGCTCTGGGATTCGGATTCCGTTGCGGCTTCTTGGGATTGTTGCATATGGAGATTGTTCAAGAACGTCTAGAAAGAGAGTACTCGCTTGATTTAATTACCACCGCCCCAACGGTGGTGTATCGAATGTTGGGAAATGACAACATCACCCACTTTGTCCATAATCCCTCACAGATGCCCAAAGTAGGTACAATTTCAGAGATTTTTGAACCCTTTATCCACGCCCGAATTCTCTGTCCGCCCGAACATGTCGGCGCTGTTATCAGTCTTTGCATCGGAAAACGAGGCGAACAAAAGGACATCAGTTATCATGGGCGTCAGGTGGTGGTTGAATTTGACCTTCCTCTTTCTGAGGTGGTGCTTGATTTTCACGATTCACTGAAGTCTGTGAGTCGGGGGTTCGCCTCTTTTGACTACGAAGTCATTCAAGATCGCCCGGCCGATATGGTCCGTATTGACATTATGATTAATGGGGAACGTGTTGACCCATTATCGGTGCTAGTCAATCGCACACAAGCGCCATATCGGGCTCGAGAACTTGTCAGCCGGATGAAAAAGCTGATTCCCCGGCAAATGTTCGATGTCGCGATTCAGGCGGCTATCGGGTCGAAAATTATCACTCGGGAGACAGTAAAGGCGTTACGGAAGAATGTGACCGCAAAATGTTATGGCGGTGACATCAGTCGTAAGCGAAAACTACTTGAGAAACAAAAGGAAGGGAAAAAACGGATGAAACAGATCGGTTCGGTATCTATCCCGCAAGAAGCCTTTCTGTCTGTGCTGAAGGTAGGAGACTGATATGGATTTTGCTCTAGCTCTTTTTATCGCGCTAGTCATCACGGGCGCAATCAACTACTGGGATCGGTTTTTTGGCCAGCCTCGGCGCAGCGCAAAGATCGGGTCGACAACAGGCAAGATAAAATCGGCCTCGATGCCGCTGCTGGTGGAGTACTCTCGTGCGTTCTTCCCGGTCATTCTTGCCGTTTTCCTGTTGCGTTCATTTGTGATCGAACCGTTCCGCATTCCCTCTGGATCAATGTTGCCCAGTCTTTATATCGGGGACTTTATTCTTGTTTCAAAATTCAGTTACGGGCTACGACTTCCCATTCTTAATACCCGGGTTATGCCGGTTGGTGAGCCGGAGCGCGGGGACGTCATGGTCTTTCGCTTTCCCAAGGATCCATCTACTAATTTTATCAAAAGGGTTATCGGGTTACCCGGTGATGTGATCACATATCGAGGTAAACGGCTTACGGTCAATGGTGAGCCGGTCGTCGTGCAAAAAACGGAGCTGTTGCCTGAGCTTACAGCGCAGCGAGGGCAGCGCAGCCTGTCATCCTTCCTTGAATCTATTGGGCAATCCGAACACGCTATTTTCCTGGATGATAATCGCCATTCGCGATCGTTGAAGGTGAGTGTTCCCCCAGGACATTTCTTCGTAATGGGGGATAACCGCGATCATAGTAACGACAGTCGCTATTGGGGTTTCGTTCCGAAGGAAAATATTGTGGGGAAGGCATTCTTTGTCTGGTTCAGTTGGGATTCGCCTGGCGGAGGCGGGGTTAACTGGCATCGACTTGGAACGGTCATCCAGTAGCAAAAATGACGCCTGCGGAGCGACTGCAAAAGGCAATTGGATTTGATTTTTCCGATTTAACCATTTTGAGTGCTGCGCTTCGACACCGTAGTGTTGGGTCAGGCCATAACGAGCGTCTGGAGTTTCTGGGGGATAGCATCCTTGGAATGGTGGTCGCTGGTGTGTTGTACGATCGTTACGCTGATGCAGGAGAGGGTGAGTTGACCCGCTTACGAGCGCAACTGGTTTGCCAGCGGACACTGGCCAACGTGGCGCGGCGAATTGATCTTGGAGCCGCATTACAACTTGGTGTTGGTGCCGCTCGTAGTGGAGGGGCAGATCGATCATCCATCTTGTCGGATGGGCTCGAAGCACTCATTGCTGCGATGTTTCTTGATTCCGATTTTTCAACCGTGCGGTCCGCCATTATTTCACTCTTTCAACCAGAACTTCTCGAGATCGCTAGCGCAGCGCCGGCGAAGGACCCAAAGACCCGGCTCCAGGAGTTGCTTCAGGGGGAGGGGTTTACACCACCCGCCTACCGGGTATCTCAAACTCTCGGCCAACCCCATCGAAGGGAATTCGTTGTTGAATGCGCAATACCCCAAAGGGGGCTGCTTACCCATGGGCGGGGGGCCAGCCGGAAAGCAGCAGAGCAACAAGCTGCAACTCTTGGCATTGAAAAACTACTCAAAGAAAGGTCAGAAGATGACTGATACACACCGTTTCGGAGTGATTGCCCTGGTAGGTCGACCCAACGTAGGCAAATCGAGCCTGCTCAATCAACTGGTACGCGCTAAAGTTTCAATAATCTCACGCAGACCCCAGACAACCTGGCGACGTATTGAAGCCATCCGCAGTGTGGACGATGCTCAACTTGTGATTGTCGATACTCCTGGCCTTCACAAGGGTCGCGGAAGACTGCTTAATCGGATCGCCAATCAATCGGCTCGTGGAGCGGCTGAGGGGGCACACGTAGTGTGTCAGGTGATCGACGCACGAGTCTGGTCCCAAGCCGACCAGATTGTGCTTGACCACTTCTCGAGGCCTTCTGTTCCTTTGTGGGTGGTCTTGAACAAAGTGGATCTTTTGCCCGATGTGAACCACGTGCTACCCCGTATCAAAGCGCTCCAGGAGATCCACCCGTGGGTTGAGATTGTTCCAGTCTCGGCGAAATCCGGTTATAACTGCGAACGATTGTTTGAGTTGCTCCAGGTGACTGCGCCGTGCGGAGGCCCCGGTTACCCCACGGGCGAGTTAACGACGGCTTCATCTCGTTTTATTGCTGCAGAGCTGGTTCGTGAGCAGATCTTCAGGCAGATGGGCGATGAAATCCCATATGGTAGCGGTGTAGAACTCACGCTTTTTGAAACCGATGAAAATCAACTTCTCCACATCGAGCTCAATATCTGGTGCGAAACTGTAGGTCAAAAAGCAGCTTTGATCGGAGTGGGTGGAGAGCGTCTTAAGAAAATCGGATCCGCCGCACGACGTCAAATCGAAAACGTGTTGGATTGTCGGGTTCATCTCGCCCAACGGGTTAAAGTCAAACGCGGGTGGGTCGACGACCGAAAGTCGGTTGTTGATTTGGGATATGGTGTTTAACTCCTCTCCAACCCGATGACGGCAGAGCGTGTTAAAGGCCAGCCTGGCTTCGTACTTCATCGGAGACCGTTTTCGGAAACCAGCTTGCTCGTGGATCTTTTTTCTCGTGAGTATGGCAGGCTCACCGTAATCGCCAAAGGGGCTCGCCAGCGAAAATCCCAGGTTCGGGGTGTTTTACGACCGTTCGGGTTGATTACGCTTGGCTGGTCTGGAAAGGGAGAAGTCAAAACCCTGACTCAGTGCGAATCCCCAGGCCCCGCTTTCAACCTGCGCAGGCGACGTCTTTTTTGTGGGTACTATTTAAATGAGCTTTTATTGAAGTTTCTTCACCGTTATGACCCGCATGAGACTCTATTTGATTTTTACCAGGCTGCGGTTATGAAACTGGCCCAAGGAGTGGACGATGAGGCTGTGTTACGGGTGTTTGAGAAACAGTTGATGAATGAAGCTGGGTATGGCCTACAGTTAGAACGTGACCAGGACAGTGGCACAGCGGTGAAGGCAGGAATGATCTATCGATATTTGCCGGGAGTCGGCGCCTTCCCCGATAAACCCGGACGAAACGAAGGGATCCTGGTGCATGGGTCTTCGATGATCGCGTTGCAAACCGAGACTGGATTTGATGAGCGGGCCCGCCTTGAACTTAAACAACTTAATCGCTCAGTGCTGCGAATTTTGCTTGAGGGACGACCACTCCTATCGCGGGCGGTTTATTCGAGTTTATACCCTGCTAATAACGAACCTGGTACGCGGCCTCAAGGTCTGATGTAGGTGGACTCCAATACTCTAAGAAAAACAAGGGAGAAAGTATGGAACTGGGCGTTAATATTGATCACGTTGCCACACTGCGCCAAGCGCGGGGCACCCGCTATCCCGACCTGGCTGAGGCGGTTCGTATATGCGAAGGAAATGGTGCCGATCTAATTACATTGCATTTGCGCGAAGATCGTCGGCACATACAAGATGCCGACGTTTACCAACTCTGTAAGGTCATCACGACCAGAATGAACCTGGAAATGGCTGCCACACAAGAGATGCTCGGCGTCGCAATTCAGGTGCAGCCCAATGATGTGTGCCTGGTGCCGGAAAAGCGTGCCGAATTGACCACCGAGGGTGGCTTGGACGCCGCCTCCCAGATAGACACGTTGACTCCGTTGGTTAAGGTACTGAAAGACGCAGATATCCGGGTCTCACTTTTCATTGACCCGGACCCGGTTCAAATTGACGCAGCCAAGGCGATAGGGGCTGACGCTGTTGAGATTCACACCGGGGGTTTCGCAGACGCAGATAGTTCGACAAGGTCCCAGGCGGAGCTCGGGCGAATCGTCAACGCTGTCGATCTTGGCGCCGCTTTACGGCTCAGAGTGAACGCCGGGCACGGTCTCAACTACGATAATGTTGGATCAGTCGCTTCGATCTCAAAAATCGCAGAGCTCAACATCGGGCATGCAATCATAGCCCGCGCAGTATTTTCAGGGCTGGGTCAGGCTGTTGCTGAGATGCGCTCGCTGATGGATCAGGTGAGCCAGTAGGAGGTCACTTTTTGCTCGGGGCAAATCCTTGTGGAACCGCGCCTAGGTCACCCTCACCGAAGAGGAATCCCAGCATATGCTGCTCGACCAGATCGATGGCTTGCGGATCGGCTGAGCTTAGCTGGTTTTCGTTGATAATCAACACTTGTCTTTCGAGCCATTGTTGCCAGCCTTCTCGCGACACGGTGTCAAAAATCCGCTGACCGAGGTCCCCAGGGTAAGGGGCTTCTTCGAGGGCGTCCGCCTCGGCATCAAGAACAACGCAATGGACTTGGCGCATGTTAGAATTTCCGGTCAACCCACATACTGGGTGAGGTTTTTCGAGTTACATATTATCTACCGACACAGTATGTCTAGGCAATCAATATTCGTTAATGAATAAGGACGCACCATTATGAACACTCCTCAAACTGAGTTATCCTCGGATTCACTCACGGTGACTGTACCGGCTCGTGAAAAAATCGCACAACTGCTTGCAGATGCCGACGATGGTCTTGGCGCGGTCCGGGTTTTCGTATCCGGCGGAGGCTGCGGAGGCATGAATTACGGAATGACCTTTGCAGAATCTGTCGGATCGAGAGATCGGAAGATGAGCGACGAATCCGGCTTTGCACTGGTGGTTGACCCGATTGCCTACTCGTATATTCAGGGCGCGGAGATTGATTTTAAAGACGATGGCGTTAGCGCGTCATTTGTATTTAATAATGTATTTAAGTCAGTTGGTGGTAGTGGCGCCTGCGGGGGTTGTGGCGGCGCGCATTAGGTTGACTACGATTTGGGCTTAAGTCCGTGCTGATGGCTGGCGCTTGACCTAACACCCGTAGTTTTGTGGCGAACTGATTCGAATGGCTCTTGACGCTGCTTCCGGCTGAAAAACCCGCCCGGGTACTCCTGATCGCGCCGGAGCGCAGCTATCGTACCGGCGCTTTCGTGCTTGCAGCGCAAAAGCTGGGTATCGAACTGGTAGTCGCTTCATTTGGAGAGGCATGCCTGGCGACCCGCTACGGCGGACTTGCGTTAAATCGTGAATCTCAGACCGAGGCTCTTGATACTATTTCCAGGGCGGTTTCTGGAAACCGGTTTTCTGCCATTTTGGCAAGTGATGATGAAACTGTTGCGTTGGCCGGCATGGCGTCTGAGCGCAATGGCTTACCGGGTAATCCAGCGGATGCTATCAAGGCGCTAACCAGTAAAATTCACTTTCGACGTTTCTGTGAGTCGACCGATATCCTGGGCCCCGGATTTATGGCATTGGATTCAGAAAAACTCGATCGGGGAGCGCCGCCCGGAGTTCGCTATCCGTGTGTGGCTAAGCCTGCCAGGCTTTCCGCCAGTCGGGGTGTGATGCGCTGCGACAACCCTGGCGACTTGGATCAGGCGCTCAAGCGGATTCATCGCCTGCTGTATTCCGAAGGAAAACTGGGCAAAGACGCCGTGCTTGTCGAGGATTACATTGATGGGTTCGAATATGCGGTAGATGGCTTAGTCAATCAAGGGTCCTTGCAGGTCCTGGCTATTTTTGAAAAACCTGACCCGATGTTGGGGCCTTTTTTTGAAGAGACGATCTATTTGACCCCAGCGAGACTCAGTCACAGAGTTTCCGATCAAGTTATTAAGAGCCTGGAGATTTTGTGTCGAAAGCTGGGGATCGTTGAGGGCGCTTTGCATGCTGAACTTCGTATCAATTCTTCGGGTGTCTGGTTTCTTGAAATCGCTGGGCGAACGGTCGGGGGGCGCTGCGGGCGGATACTTGAGTTTCAAACGGGGTGTTCGTTGGAGGAACTCGTCCTGGCGAATTCAGTACGATTGCCAGTAATCGCCGGTCAGAGCTCGGGCTCTTGTGGAGTCATGATGATTCCAGTGGCACAAGGTGGAGTGCTCCGTCGGGTAGAAGGTATTAGTACGGCCCGGCACGTACGCAATATTGTCGATGTCGAGATTGACATTCGAGAAGGCCAGATCTTGGTCCCGTGGCCCGAAGGCTGCGCTTATCCGGGGTTTATCTTCGCACGGGGTCGAACCGTGGCTGATGTGGAGCGGGCGCTTCGGGCAGCGCATAGGTGCCTGAATTTTGTGCTCGCGCCCCAATGGCCGATTACGACAGGACCCCCAGTATTCAACGGTCCCTCCCCATTAGGGATTAAAGACAGTATATAAAACAATCAGTTATCACCAATTGATACTTAACCAATTTGTTTTCGGTTGATATTCCCGCCGGTTAGATAGCATTCAACGTAAGTCATTGAGTTGGCCGGGGCGGCTTCTCCATGGGTCTTTTGGGCTAAACGTTTGTACCTTTTGTTTGACGCTTTTGGCTCTAGCACTTTTTTGGTCCTTTTTTTGACAGCGGTGGTGTGTCAGTATTCGCCTGTCCGGCGTGGGTAGCATTAATGACTGCATCACCCGGTTTGGTCTATGAACAACGAAACAACAAAAGGAGGGATCCAATGAGGAAGGTATTTTTGGCTCTGGTAACCGGCACAATGCTCTCAGGGGCTGCGATCGCCGGTGAGGTCAAGATTGGAATAATTTTGGGCTTCACCGGGCCTATTGAATCACTAACACCGGCCATGGCAGCCGGCGCTGAATTGGCCATCGCAGAGGTAAATGCGAGTGGGTCATTTATGGGCGGAACGGGGATTACCAGTATTCGTGCAGATTCAACCTGCATTGACTCGGCCGCTGCTACCGCTGCCGCTGAACGCTTGATCACCTCGGATAAAGTTAATGCCATTATGGGTGCCGACTGTTCCGGTGTGACTGGCGCCATTCTGGCAAATGTCGCGATGGCGAACGGGATCGTAATGATCTCTCCCTCGGCTACCTCGCCCGGCCTATCAACGGTGGAGGATAACGGCTTGTTTTTCCGCACTGCGCCTTCGGATGCCCGTCAGGGCCAGGTGGTCGCCCAAATATTGGGTGATCATGGATACAAGAGCGCCGCGATTACCTATACCAATAATGACTACGGCAAGGGACTCGCAGATAGCATTGAAAGCAACTTCAAGGCCGCTGGCGGAAGTGTGACGATTAATGCGGCTCATGAAGACGGGAAAGGCGACTACAGTGCTGAGGTCGCAGCACTGGCCCAGGCCGGCGGCGACATTTTGGTGGTTGCCGGCTATCTCAATGATGGTGGTAAAGGCATTATCCAGGCATCGCTTGATACCGGGGCTTTTGATATTTTCTATTTGCCAGACGGAATGATCGGAGACAGCCTGCCGGCAGATATCGGTGATGGATTAAACGGATCTATCGGCGACGTACCAGGCACTGATAGCCCAGGCGCCGCGATGTTTACCGAGATGGCTAAAGCCGCTGGTTTTGAAAGCGGCCCGTTCTCACCGGAGTCCTACGACGCCGCAGCGCTTCTCATCCTGGCTATGCAGGCAGCGAAGTCCACCGATAGCCAGGACTTTAAATCGAAGGTCATGGACGTCGCCAACGCACCAGGGCAGAAAATCTTTCCTGGGGATCTTGGAAAGGCGCTGGAACATATTGCCAACGGAGGAGATGTTGATTACGTGGGCGCTTCTGCGGTTGAGTTAATTGGCCCAGGTGAATCTGCGGGCAGTTATAAAGAAATACTGGTCAAAGGCGGAAAGAATACCACCGTCGGTTACCGGTAAATCGGATCAGTTACGGCCCGGGTTATGCCGGGCCGTTTTTTTTTGTCGGCGGTTCGACATTTGATTATCATTGAGCGCCTGTATAAACACTTTGGCGGCATCCGCGCGGTCGAAGATGCGTCCCTTGCGATCGAGCAGGGGAGTATTACCGGGTTGATCGGTCCCAACGGCGCAGGGAAAACGACGCTTTTTAACGTTATCGCTGGGATTTACCCGCCCGACAAAGGCAAAGTCCTACTGAACGGCGAAGACATCACAGGGCGTAAGCCGCACGAGCTTTTTGCCAAAGGTATCTTACGAACTTTCCAGATCGCGCACGAATTCTCATCGTTAAGTGTTCGGGAAAATCTGATGATGGTGCCCAGCAGGCAGTCCGGCGAGAGTCTGATTGAAACCTGGTTACGCCCCAAACAAGTTATTGCTGAAGAAACCGTCATTAGGCAGCGCGCCGCTGAGGTTGTCGATTTTCTTCAACTCAACTCGGTCGCGAACGAACTTGCCGGTAATTTATCCGGTGGCCAGAAGAAACTGCTTGAACTGGGCCGCACGATGATGGCCAAACCCAAAATAGTGTTTCTCGATGAAGTTGGGGCTGGGGTCAATCGCACTCTCCTGCGAACTATTGGCGACTCCATTTTGCGACTCAATCGGGAGCAAGGCTATACCTTTTGCATGATAGAGCACGATATGGATTTCATTTCCAGGTTATGCGATCCCGTTATTGTCATGGCGGCTGGCAGCGTGCTGGCGCAGGGCACCGCGGACAAGATTATGAATAATGAGGCGGTTATTGAGGCCTACCTTGGAAGCGGGCAAAAACAGGCCCAACAGGAGTCTCAGTGACCTACCTTGCGGGCGAAAGTATGAGTGGGGGCTATGGCAGCGTTGACATCCTTCACCAATGTAGCATCGGGGTAGACAAAGGCGAGGTTGCCGTGGTGGTAGGCCCCAATGGTGCCGGTAAATCAACAGCAATGAAAGCCATGTTTGGGATGCTGGCATTAAGACAGGGGCGCGTGACCATGGATGGCCAAGATATCAGCCACCTCAAACCTGAACAAAGAGTACAGCTCGGCATGGGTTTTGTGCCGCAAAGTGCCAACGTATTTACCTCGATGACGGTGGAGGAGAACCTGGAGATGGGTGCTTTTATCCGTCACGATGACATTTCGGACACCTTGTCTCAGGTCTACGAGCTTTTCCCGGTGCTGCGTGAGAAGCGCCGCCAATTAGCGGGCGAACTGTCTGGCGGCCAACGCCAGCAAGTAGCGGTGGGTAGAGCGCTGATGACTCAGCCCAAAGTGCTGATGCTGGACGAGCCGACCGCGGGGGTGTCGCCGATGGTCATGGACGAGTTATTCGACCGCGTTATCGAAATAGCCCGTACGGGAATAGCGATTCTCATGGTCGAACAGAATGCTCGACAGGCCCTCAATATTGCCGATAGGGGTTACGTGTTGGTGCAGGGCCGCAACCGGTATACGGATACTGGCGCAGCTCTGCTGGCGAACATCAAGGTTCGCAAGGCATTTCTTGGCGGGTAAAAAAGCGTGCTGATAGATTTTCTAAACGCCTTGGCTCTGATTACGAACTTCGTTGTGGTGCCGGGTATCGCCTATGGCAGCCAACTCGCGCTTGGGGCCCTGGGCGTCACTATGGTCTACGCCGTTCTGCGGTTTTCTAATTTTGCCCACGGCGAGACTATGTCCTTTGGCGCGATGGTCACCATTCTCGTGACCTGGGCATTGCAGGCACGCGGCTTTGGTTTGGGACCGCTCCCGACGGCATTACTAGCGCTCCCTGTGGGGATGATCGTGACCATCGGACTATGCCTGGGAACCGACCGCTTTATTTATCGCTACTATCGCCAAAAAAAAGCAGTCCCGGTAACCTACCTTATCGTTTCTGTCGGCGTGCTCTTTTTCTTGAGCGGTCTGATCCGATTTGTTATTGGACCTAAAGATCAGGTTTTCGCTGACGGCCAACGTTTCATAATGAAGGCCCGCGCATTCAAGGAGATGACCGGGTTGGATCAGGGCTTGGCGATTAAGACCTCCCAGGGTGTCACGGTACTCACGGCTGTAGTGATTGTGGCCCTTTTATTCTGGTTTCTCAATCGAACCCGAACGGGAAAGTCCATGCGGGCCTACTCAGATAACGAAGATCTCGCCTTACTGTCTGGTATTAACCCCGAGCGGGTTGTGATGATTACCTGGATTATTACCGGCGCGTTGGCTGCCATTGCCGGCACCCTTTACGGTTTGGACAAGGGGTATAAACCTTTCACCTATCTGGGGTTGGTCTTACCGATTTTTGCCTCGGCCATCGTGGGTGGAGTCGGCAATCCGTTGGGGGCTATTGCGGGGGGTTTTGTTATCGCCTTCTCGGAGTTGCTGGTCACTTTTGCCTATAAACGGGTGGTGGGTTACCTGACGCCGGGCGATTGGGTTCCAGATGGCTTAGTACAGTTGCTGTCAACCGATTACAAGCTTGCTGTCTCGTTCTTTATCCTAGTTATTGTCCTACTGATAAAGCCCACGGGAATCTTCAGCGGAAAGACATTGTGAACCGGTCGGTGAAAAACCTATTGCTTTTTGCAGTGATGGGTATGCTTTTAATGCTGGTTGGCATTATCCAAAGTTGGAACGTCGCCCTTGCGATTCTGAATATGTGCTTGATCTCAGCCATCATGGCTCTTGGCGTGAATATCCAGTGGGGCTATGCGGGACTTTTTAATGCGGGAGTGATGGGATTTACCGCCTTAGGCGGCCTGGCGGCGATCGTGATCTCTGTCGCACCGGTACCCGCGGCCTGGGATGCAGGCGGCCCCCGCGCCATACTCGGTGTGTTATCCGGGCTTGCGACGATCGCTGGGGGAATCTGGTTATGGAAAAAACTCCCGGTATCCCGAACCGCCCGGAGCTGGCTAACGGCCTTGATTGCGGTTAGCGGATACGGGTTAATGCGCCTTATTCTGGATCCCGCCGTCGATGCCATTGAGGCGGTTGAGCCGGCAATGACAGGGTTTCTGGGTGGGTTTGGCCTGCCGATCATGTTTTCGTGGATTGTTGGAGGGATTTTTGCCGGGATAGTTGCCTGGGCCATTGGCAAAGTGGCGCTGGGGCTACGTTCGGATTATCTGGCGATCGCTACCTTGGGCATCTCAGAGATCATTATTTATTTTTTAAAAAATGAAGACTGGCTCACGCGGGGGGTTAAAAACGTTAATGGACTCCCCAGGCCAGTGCCTTACGAAATAGATCTTCAAGCGGCGCCATGGCTTCATGAACTCGCCGCCTGGGTAGGGATTCCGGTTGTTGAAGCCTCTTCGCTTATTGTGAAATTGAACTATGCCGCGCTTTTTCTGGTTGTGCTTATAGCCATTTTCTGGCTCTCAGAGCGCGCGCTGAAGTCCCCTTGGGGGAGAATGATGCGCGCGATCCGTGATAACGAAATTGCGGCCGCTGCAATGGGAAAAAACGTGACTGGGCGCCATCTTCAAGTCTTTGTGCTCGGCTCGGCGGTAATCGGTCTTGCAGGCGCTATGCTTGCCACTTTGGATGGGCAATTTACTCCAGCATCTTACCAGCCGTTACGATTCACTTTTCTGGTCTGGGTTATGGTGATCGTTGGCGGGTCGGGTAATAATCTGGGCTCAATCCTTGGTGGCTTCGTGATTTGGTTTTTCTGGATTGAGGCCGAACCGATAGGTCTTGCTCTGATGAATTTTATTACCTCGGGGATGGCGCTCGACAGCCCCCTGCGCCTGCACCTATTGGAGAACGCGGCGCACACACGATTGATGACGATGGGGTTGGTACTGCTTTTGGTGCTGCGTTTTTCACCACGAGGACTTATCCCTGAGGTTAAACGTTAACGGTAGTTACCTGATCACGGAGGACTAGTTGATGCTGGCCAACGAGTTGTGCAGGGCCGAAAGATCGGCTTCGCTCAAAGGCAGGACCGGTAAACGGCAGTTCCCCACATCGAATCCCCGGTGGCGAGCAGCCGCCTTGACCGAGGCGTTGTATTGATGCGACCAAACGAACAGTTGTGAATCGACAAGTTTGCGCCAAAGCGAATCCGCCTCGTTAAGTTGACCCGAGGAGACCAGTTGATAGAGTGTGACCGACTCGTCGGGCAGGAAGTTGACTGAACCCCAAACGCAGCCTACACAACCCGCAGCGAGCGCTGGGAAGGTGATCGGATCGCCGCCGTTAAAAATTTTGCCGCCGGTCTGCAAGAGTTCCTGGATTCGTATTAAATCACCCGTACTGTCCTTGATGTAGTCGATACCATCTATCTCAAGCAATTTTTTGAACAAGGCCGGTGTGACATCGAAACCTGAATGTATGGGTATGTTGTATACCATCACCGGAACTGAGCTGGCCTTGGCCACTGCTTCGTAGTGGGAGATGACACCGCGTTCATCGGGACCCTCGAAATACGGCGGTAACACCATAACCGCATCTGCGCCGTGATCAATAGCATGGCGGGTTGTTGCTAGAGTGTCTTCCAGGTAGATGGCGGATGTTTGGGCAATTACCGCCGCGCGCCCGTCAACGTGTTTGACAGTGATCTCAATCAAACGCCTTTTTTCTTCCCGGCTGAGGTAAGCAAATTCGCCGGTTCCACCACAAGGAAGGATAATATCTACGCCAGATTCGAGCATACGGTCTACATGGGCAAGGTAGCGCGTCTCGTCAACTTGAGCCCCGTTATCATCAAATACCGTGCAAACAGGCACACATACGCCACTAAGATTGCTCATCACTGGTGCTCCTTATGCGTTTGGATTAAATACAGATCGAATAAGATCGAAGACCCGAAGTGTAAAGGAAGTTAGCCGAAGATGAATACATGACCCCCACTTTCAGGACAAGATAAAGGAGAAACTGATGGAAGCAGAAAAGGTTGCAATGGTTACCGCAGGCGGCGGCGGTATTGGCAAGGCCGTTAGTGAGGAACTGTACCGACAAGGGTACAAACTGGCGCTAATGTCCCGCAGTGACGCCTGCGAAAACCTGGCCCAGGAGCTTGGAGGTGTTGGGTTGCGGGGTTCAGTAACCGAAGCGGCAGACCTTGAACGTTTGGTTGATGCGACGCTTGAACGTTACGGCAGAATTGATGCTGTTGTTAATCACACGGCCCACCCGCCAAAAGGCGACCTTCTCTCACTCGACGATGAAGCATGGCAGTCCGGTTTTGATATGCTGATTTTAAATGTGGTTCGGATGACCCGGCTGGTTACCCCAGTTATGCAACAACAGGGAGCCGGTGCCTGGGTAAATATCTCTACTTTTGCCGCATTCGAACCCGAGCAAGCATTACCCATTTCCTGCGCGCTGCGGGCGGGATTGTCCGTCTATTCCAAACTGTATGCGGATCGCTACGCCAAGGATAATATTCGCATGAATAACGTCTTGCCTGGGTTTATCGACAGTTTGCCGCATAAGGACGAGGTTACGAATAGTATCCCGATGGGTCGGATGGGTACTGTTGATGAGATTGCAAAAACCACTGCTTTTTTGCTCTCAAATGGAGCGGGATACATTACCGGACAGAGTTTGGTCGTAGATGGGGGGCTTACCCGTCATGTTTGACATCGTCGGACCAAAGACCCGGCAATGACCTCAAACCGGGAGACAACCCATGGGTGACAGGGTCTTCGGTTGTTTGGCACAGATAACGTTGGCGTGTTCGACAAGCTACTGTAAAGCGAATCAGATGGGACGGCGATGGATTTGATTGGTTTTTCATTCAGCGGGCTCTGTTAGGGGCCCTCACCAATGAAGGGTTTGGCCATTAGACTGCAGACCTTAGCGCTCGGCCTTTTCGGACTCTGGCACCAATGGGATGGCGCCGGAGGGGCATTGGTGAACTACCTTATGCGACCGGTCTCTAGGCAGTTGGGGGGCGCCGAGCAGGATCGTGGTGCCTGTATAATCGTCAAGTCGAAATAGCTCAGGCTCTAGTGGTCGGTGTTGTATTGGCCAATAACGGTTAGTTCTGCGTGGGATTCCTGCTCTTGCGACCGTACATAGTAAAACGCGTTCTTCTCATGATTCCGACTCTTCTTGGGGCGGGTGTCTTGATATTCTTTCTCATGCGTGTCATTCCCGGTGACATCTGTTTGGTCAGGTGGGTGGACTACGGCACCGATCTTGATCCCGGACTCCTTGAACTCTGCCGAGATAGGCTGGGTCTGAATGAACCCCTGCCTATTCAGTTCTTATATTTTATGCGCGGCGTGCTGTCCTTTGATTTCGGAGTTTCCATGTGGACAGGACGCCCGATCATTGAGGAGTTGGATTTGCGTTTCGCATTATCACTACAGTTAGCGGTGATGGCGACTCTGGTCACGCTTTTCATTGCTGTACCGTTAGGTATCGTTGCGGCCTTGAGACAAAATACCTGGATCGATTATCTGGTGCGCACCGTTGCCATTGCGGGAGTATCGATGCCATCCTTCTGGCTCGGCATCTTGATTATCCTGGGATTTCTGGTTTTTTCCCAGGCATGGTTCGGCGAACCGTGGATGCCCCCGATCTATTATGTTTCTCCATTTGAGGATTTCTGGGGCAATATGTCCCAACTGATCTGGCCAGCGTTGGTTGCCGGGTACCGCTATTGTGCTGTCGTGACCCGAATGACACGCTCGGCCCTGCTTGAGGTTCTGCGTGAGGACTACATTCGAACTGCGCGAACCAAAGGTCTCCCACAGAAGATCATCCTCAACCGCCATGCATTGAGAAATTCGTTTTTGCCGGTGATTACGATTATCGGCATCGAGTTTTCTTTTTTTATGGGCGGGCTCGTTGTTACCGAGCAGGTGTTTAATTTGAATGGTTTAGGCAGATTACTCGTCGATTCGGTGCTGTACGCAGATTACAATATGATTCAAGCACTGGTGATGATCGTTGTCGCTGTGTCCGTTTTGGCGAACCTTCTCGTGGATCTGTCTTACGCCTGGCTCGACCCGCGCATTCGTTACAGCTGAGTTCCCGCCTGTATCGCAACGGCGGTCGCTAAGATTCAAAGTTTCAGATGCCCGGCTTTAGTGAAACCCCCGGGGGAGTGGGTGAGTCGGAGATTGCGGTGAAGGGCTAATCGAATGAGCCACCCTGCACGTCTATCTGATTCGTTCAGTCAACCGTTGTCGCTCGGCCAGCAGATATTTGAATTGCACGTTACAGCCTGCCATAGGCGTGGGGTATCACCGAAGTTGCGCCTCAACCGACTTAAGCGCTTGCAGCACTTTTGGTTCGGTTTTGAGAGCCTCTGGGAAGATGGTGTGTTGCCCAGTCTGGCCGGAAGAGGCTACCCGGCTTACGCACTAGGGTTTTCTCGCTGTTGTTGGCGTTTCAGCCAGCGTGAGGCTACTAACGGCACCGTCACGGTAATCAATAATACCCGTACGGCGTGGTGCGAGGCCACAAACACCGGGTCTATATTCAAGATCAAAGCAAGCATGCCGATCTCGGCGAGCCCACCGGGCACAAAGGCCAGAAGCAAGGCTGCGAATCCGATGCCGGTCCAAACGTTGAATACGTAGGCAAATAAGATGACTAAAGCCAGCAGCAGCAAAGTAAGACCGCTGGAAAGCACAAAGGTCTTAAATAGCTCGTGCGGCTTTGCCCCGGAGAATGCGGTGCCGATGCCGGCCCCAATAATCACCTGGGTAACGTTGATAAATACCACTGGTATTTGGAAATCGGTGAAATCTGACATTTGTGCGCTGGCGATGAGAATCAATGGGCCCAACAAGTAAGGGGAGGGTAGGCGAAGAGCCTTAGCGGTCAACGAACCGAGTGCGGCAAGGGCAACGAACAAGCCGGCGTTGGCGGGGTCAAGAGATGTTAAGGGTCTATCCGCCGTCGCTGCCACCTCGAAATCAATTCCGACAAATTGGCGTAATAAAAAGGGTAAAACCATCAGGATCGTGGCGAGCCTGGCTGTGTGGGCAAGTGCCGTCGTTCGTGGGTTTGCACCCGCACTCGCGCCGAGAATGACCATAACCCCTAAACCGCCGGGAATGCTGGAAAAAGCCGCCGTCAGCTTGTCGAACCCCGTGACCTTTCGTCCATAAAAAAAGGCGCAGGGAATCGCTATAGCCAGATAACAGAGCATTCCCGCCATGGTGACAGTCCACCGATGAACACGATCCAGCAGTTCTGGGGAGAAAGCGGTCCCGAGCATGGCTCCAAGCCCGATGAACGCGATTGACCTTAGCCATTGTGGGATTGCAAGGGATGCCCCTTGCATGCTGGCCACAATGTTTGCGACCATAGCGCCCAGCAGCCATCCCAGTGGAATGTTCAGGTAAGCCCCGACAGCACCACCGATGACACCCAGCCCCAGGGAATAAACAATTTTCTTCATAACGGTTGTATTCTTAGCATATCAAGTGCGATATTGGGCGGCCAAGATGCCCTGGTCAGGGTTCAGGAAACAGTATGAGTTCGGGCCTGTGTATGTGATTGCCATCTCGGGATTTTGGAGCTAAGCATCAATGAGCGAAAAAAAAAGAAAAGAGTTTGCGGATCGTCTACGGCAAGGAGAATACATGACCTTGCCGGGAGTGTTTGATTTAATCTCTGCAAGAGTTGCCGACCGTATGGGGTTTCCGGCACTCTACATGACTGGGTACGGCGTGGTTGCTTCGAGTCTTGGGTTGCCTGATGCGGGCCTTGCGAGTTATACCGAGATGGTCAATTGTGTCGCGAAGATTGCGCAAGGAACCCTCACCCCACTGATTGCCGATGGAGACACGGGGTACGGCGGGTTGTTGAATGTCGAATATACGGTGCGAGGTTACGAGAGAGCAGGTGCGGTGGCAATACAACTGGAGGATCAGGAGTTTCCCAAGAAATGTGGTCATACGCCCGGACGCAGAGTTATTCCCATTGAGGATATGGTTGCCAAAATCAAGGTGGCTGTTGCAAGCAGGGAGTCCGACGATTTCCTGGTGATCGGCCGAACTGACGCTCGGTCTCAACTGGGTCTTGCCGAAGCGATTCGGCGCGGCCAGGCGATTGCCGAGGCGGGCGCAGATATTGTGTTTATTGAAGCCCCGGAGTCAATCGAGGAAATGACCCAAATCTGCCGCCAGATTGATCAGCCGTTGATGGCAAATATGGTAGAAGGTGGGAATACGCCGGTGTTGGCTGCCCAGCAATTACAGGAAATCGGTTACCAGATGGCCATATTCCCTGGTACTGCGTTTCTGGCTGCGGGTAGCGCTGTGGAATCGGTGTATACACACTTGAAGGAGACGGGAAGCAGTCCTGGGCTGAAAACCCCGCTCTATGATTTCACGCGGTTCAGTAAAATGATGGGATTCGATAAAGTATGGGCCTTTGAAAAGAAATGGTTTGAGCAGTAATTAAGTCCATATTGTTGCAATCGTTTTTCAGTGTATAGTGAGGGGAACCCGTTAATATGAAATGGCTAACTCGACACGGTTATCATCCCACCAGAAGTGATTGCCTGCGGTTAGTGTTAAATTTATAGATGCAAACACAGTTTAATGAGCCTGTTCGATGGGTATCCGCTAGTCGATCATGGGTCGGCGCGAAGCCGGTTGGACTCTGGCTTAAAAGGACTGCTCATCAGGTCCAAGGATCTGGATAAATGCCTAAGTTGCTGGAAGTTAAGAATCTGAAGACGCAGTTCTTCACCTCGGCCGGCGTTGTTAGAGCCGTGGACGACGTCTCTTATGACGTTGAAGAAGGAGAAACCCTGGCGGTTGTCGGTGAATCCGGCTGCGGTAAGTCAGTCAGTGCTATGTCCATTTTACGCTTGATCCCGTGGCCGCCGGGTAAGGTAGTTGGCGGAACCATCCACTTCATGGGCGAGGATTTGTTGACTGTCAGCGAAGATGAGATTCGCACCATTCGTGGCCGCAAAATCAGCATGGTTTTTCAAGAGCCGATGACCTCATTGAACCCGGTACTCTCCATTGGGCTGCAGTTGACTGAAACGATGCAGCATCATCTTGGTTTATCTTTAGAGGCTGCCAACAAACGGGCGGTTGAATTACTGGCGAGAGTGGGCATTGCGGACCCTGAACGGCGCCTCGATCAGTATCCCCACCACTTATCCGGTGGGATGCGGCAACGGGTGATGATCGCGTTGGCGCTGAGTTGTGACCCAAAGTTGATTATTGCTGATGAGCCAACGACTGCATTGGATGTCACTATTCAGGCACAGATACTGAATTTAATGGTGGACCTAAAAGAGCGCCTCGGAACGGCAATCATTCTGATCACACATGATCTGGGCGTCATGGCAGAGATGGCACAGCGAGTGGTTGTCATGTATGCCGGTCGGAAAGTAGAAGAGGCACCGGTTGGACAGTTATTCTCTGATCCATTGC
>JAAZYQ010000169.1 GCA_014239575.1 Gammaproteobacteria bacterium | reverse complement strand
CAGCGGCTTCCGGGTCGTTAAGTAAGCCAAGCACCGCTTTTTTTTCTTTTTAATCAACCAACGTTTTCAGCAGTCCTGTGGTGTCCGAGGTTGCCCCAGCGCCAGGGTTGTCTTGAACATCAGCAATGACAACGGGTCTTGTGCCACGGGTTGCCATGGCACTGGAAACGGCAGCGATCGGTGACAGCAGCGCACTATCAAATAAATCCTCGCTGGCTTTAATGGCTTGGATTAATCGGTCTGCCTCATGATCTGCATCTGCCTGCGTGGGGCCATAGGCAACCACTGCCGGGCCAGCATCAAAGATATCTGCTGGGGGGAACCCCATGGCGATGTCAGAAACGACTGTGTTAGCCCTATTTTCGATAGATAACAGACTATAGAGTTCCCGGCACGGCGTAGCACCGGTGTACTGTGCCGATAGCGGCACCAGGAATGGCGCTTGGCGTATGGCGCTACAAAGGGTTTCGCCGGATAGATGTCGGCGTAACATGGCATACGCCCGTGCCCCGGTATCAGCCATGTCTATGTGTGGATATGTGCGAAAAATAGAAAGCGAAGAGGCCAGCTGAACCATACCGCTCGTGAGATTGGCATGAAGGTCAAGGCTGACCGCGATGGGTAACTGGTTTCCTACAATTGCCCGTATACGTGACAACAACTCACCCTCGCCGTCCTCATGAGATTCAGTCACCATCGCGCCATGAAGATCAAGATAGATGCCATCCAGATGGCTTGCGCTGGCGACACCGTCCAGAATCATCTGGGAGATTTTCTCGAAAGCATCATCGGTTACATAAGATGATGGTTCAGCAGAGGCCCAAACTGCAGGCAATAACTCAATGTCGGCTGCCTGTCGGGCCGCCTCGACGAAGCCCGTTAAAGGCAGGTTGATACCGGCAGTACCTGAAATTACCTTATCAGCCTGTAGCAGGCCAGGCCAACTGTCTGCTTCTTGAAAATCCTTAAACTTGGCCTTGGTCGCACCGAAGGTATTGGTTTCGTGTTGAAAGCCGGCAATCAGAATTCTATGCATGCGGTTGCCCAGTGATGTCCAGAAAATCGGGTCAAGTGAATCAAGATGATAATAAAACAGATCGTATTAAATAGGGTTAAGGACATACTCAGTGGCGAAAGATCGCCATAGGCTTGCGTTATAGCGTCAAGGCCGCCCTTGATGGGCTAGCAGGCCTGGTCGATGACCCCGCCGCCAAGAACGCGCTCGTCATCGTAAAGTACCAGTGACTGCCCGGGTGTTGGAGCACGTTGCAGATCATCGAACACCACCTCGATACGATCCGGAGTGTTTGATTGCACAGTGCATGGCTGATCGGTCTGGCGGTAGCGAGTCTTGGCCTGACAGCGCAATGGCCAGTTCTTTGGAGCGCCGTTAATCCAGTTCATTTCTTGTACCGCGATCGACTGCCTCATCAGCGCCGGGTGATTATGTCCTTGAATTACGGTCAGAACGTTATGCTCCATATCTTTGCTGGCGACATACCAGGGTTCACCGGGCCCACCGATATCCAGGCCCTGGCGCTGTCCCAGGGTATAAAACCAAAGCCCCTGGTGCTCACCAACGATCTCACCTTCAAGGTTTCGGATTCTGCCGGGTGTCACCGGCAGGTAGCGGGCGAGAAATTCGCTAAAACGTCTTTCTCCTATGAAACAAATACCGGTACTGTCTTTTCGCTGGGCATTTGGCAATCCAAGGGCGGCCGCTTCTTCGCGGACATCGGTTTTTCTCAACTCCCCTAAGGGAAACAAAGTCGGGGCGAGAGCGCTTTGGCCTAACGCATGCAGAAAGTAAGACTGATCTTTGGAAAGATCGCGGGCTTTGTTCAGAAAAAATGTACTAGAGGACTCTTGGATGCGGGCGTAGTGTCCTGTTGCGATCCTGTCGCTACCCAGATGCTGGGCGTAGGACAGAAATTCTTTGAATTTTATTTCCCGGTTGCACAATACGTCCGGGTTAGGCGTGCGCCCGGCTCGGTATTCGCGCAAAAAAATGGCAAAGACCCGCTCCCAGTATTCATGTGAGAAATTAACGGTCCGCAGCGGTATATCCAGTGCATCACTGACTTGAGTTGCCATGGCAAGGTCTTCGCGTGCCGCGCAGTACACCTCGTCATCGTCCTCTTCCCAGTTCTTCATGAAAAGAGCCGTGACATTCCAGCCGTCCCGTTTAAGGTGTGAAGCCGCTATCCCGGAATCCACACCCCCGGATAGCCCCACCACGACAGAACCCTTGGTATTTGTCACTTTGGCTGCTAAAGCGTCCGCCGCCGCGATGACTCAGTCTGCTCCGCTAAAAAGCATGATGCGCGCTTCTGTGAGATCTTCCCACTCAGCGCTGCGGGCAATATAAGGAAGCATGCCGTTATCCTGAAACCAGCTGTCTATGACGAAACGCTCGCCGGTGGCGATCTCCTGCAGTTGGCCAGCCCAGTGCGCATCGAAGCCGCCACTGCGATAAGCGCGGTCGATCACATGGTGCCAGCGCAGGTGACCCTGCGATTCAAACAGATGCATATAGGTGGTGACGTTCAGTGACTCATCAATACAGTCAAGCTGACCGGGAAAATTAGGATTTTTCTCAAGGTTCAAGCCTTTGTCGCGATGAGTTGGGGTGTGGCGGCCCACAACAACTTCCATCCAGCCAATCGCCCGGCGTAGCTGTTCACGTTCGACAGCCGCGCTGGTCGCACCAGGATAGAACCAGCCAATGACGCTGTGCCATTCAGTTTGAGAAAGCGTTACCGTTTGACGGGTTTTACAACTAAAGTTGTAGCAGATCTCAATTTCCTGCGCGCTGGCCCCGCCCGTGAGTACCAGAGCCCAAAGGGTCAGTAGGATTTGAAAAGAGCGGCGTGTTAACAGAAGGTAAGGTCGCATAAAACGCTAAGGACGAAGTGACTGACCGGGAAATTATAAACCAGTGCTGCGCCGAATATTTCAGGTTACCGGCTGTGGTAAAGGGCGTCAGCCATCAATAGTGCTGTCGAGGTGGCCGGAAAAACCCGGCGCCATCATATCGAGGAACTGACGTGCTGGTGGCGAAAGGTATTTACGCTTTCGCAGCACTACGCCATAACTGCGATTGGGAAAGAAACGGTCGAGCGGTATCTGGGCAACTTTTTCGTCACTTTCAAGGCAGATCGCGGTGACGATGGAAATGCCCAGGCCTATCTCGACATACTTCTTGATGACTTCCCAGCCGCCGGCTTCGAGCGTAACCGAATAATCGACTTGGTGTTGAGCGAAAACCATTTCAACCAGTCGCCAGGTTGCCAGGTGACGCGGGGGCAGAATCAGGCCGTGGGGGCTGATATCTTGCAGTTTGATGCTGGTAGCACGCTTGCCCGCGAGGGGGTGATCCAGTGGCGTGATCAGCATAGTTTTGAAATCAAAAATCGGTCGGTAACTGATATCCTCGGGAACCTCGAGCATGGAA
>JAAZYQ010000168.1 GCA_014239575.1 Gammaproteobacteria bacterium | reverse complement strand
ACCGCGAGTATCCGATAATGCCCGCGGGCAGAGAAACCCAAACACTCGGCGGCTTCCCTAAGAAAAGTCCGACTGTCTGTGGTTAGTGCAGTACAACACTCCAGTTCAGCAGAGGTCAGGCGGGCATTGACATTTTTTGCCCGGACCTTCTGACGCTCGTGGGCGTCATGTACCCGGCTTCGGACCTGTGCACTGGTCTCAGGTTGTGTGTTTGTAAAAAACAGCTCTGCAGGCGCCAAGGCGCAGAGCCGAACCTGCAGATCGACCCGATCAATCAGCGGCCCTGACAAGCGTGCCCGATGGCGGGCAATCTGTTCTAGTGTGCAGTGACACCGGCCCGAGGGATCGCCCTCATAGCCGCAAGCACAAGGATTCATCGCGCTGACCCATTGAAAGCGACTGGGGTAGCGCACAGCTCGATTCGCCCGGGCGATCATAATGGCGCCTGACTCCAAAGGCTCGCGCAACTGGTCCAAAACCCGCCGGTCGAACTCCCCCAACTCATCCATAAACAACACCCCGTTATGCGCCAGGGATATCTCCCCTGGCATCGCCCGGGCGCCACCGCCCACTAGAGCCACCGGCGAAATACTGTGGTGTGGCGCTCGAAATGGACGGGTCTGCCAGTCGTTAATATCAAACCCTGACCGAGATACCGAGTAGATGGCAGCGGTTTCCAGCGCCTCAACATCCGTCATAGAGGGCAACAGCCCTGCCAGGCGCTCTGCGAGCATCGTCTTGCCACATCCGGGTGGACCCACCATCATCAGTGAGTGCTGACCCGCCGCTGCAATCTCCAACGCTCGGCGACCCAGGTGCTGACCGCTCACCTGTTTCAAATCAGGTACTGCAGGCCCTGCCGGCAATAACGGTGGCCCTGGCTGAGGAGTCACGCAAGCCGGTACTTCGCCTCTAAGATACGCCGTCAGTTGAGTCAAACTAACTGCGGGTACTAACTTGGCACTGCGAACCAGGCAAGCCTCGTCATAGTTCTCGCTCGGCAATGTGACGGGATGACCGACAGCGCTTGCCGCGAGCACCGCTGGCAAAACTCCTGGAATCGCTCGCAGTTCCCCTCCCAGGCTCAACTCGCCCAGATATTCCACATTCTCGAGCAGGCTGTGGCTTGGCAACTGTTGCGATGCGGCCAGAACACCTAGTGCGATCGGCAGATCAAAGCGGCCGCCCTGTTTGGGAAGATCGGCAGGTGCCAGATTGACCGTGATCCGACGTGCAGGAAAATCAAACCCTGAATTGATCAGTGCGCTACGCACCCGCTCACGACTCTCGCGAACAGCGGCTTCGGGAAGACCGACGATAGTGAACGACGGCAGTCCACCGGCGAGGTGGACCTCAACTGAAACAGGGGGTGCGTCGAGGCCGTTGCCAGCCCGGCTTTGCAATCTCGCGAGGGACATGTTGACAGCTCCTTGTCATAAACTCCGATCCTTGGAATTGGCCTGCCGATCAGGGGTCGGCAGTATCCTGTCGCGCTTTTTCCAGCTCACTGACCCGTTGTTGCAGGGTTTCCAACTGCTCACGCGTTCGGGCCAGCACTTTCTCTTGAACATTGAGTTCTTCACGGGTGACAAGATTCATCTTGTCAAGCGATCCCTGTACCACGCCCCGCACGTTTTTCTTCACATCCTGGAGCAGTTCGCCAGGCAGTACTTCGCCCAGTGATTCAGCAATCTTTTTCAGGGGCATTTTTTCTCACCGTTCTACTGCACTCGCTATAGGGCACAAGAAACCTAATGTTACCAGAGGCGAAGGAAGTATTTTGTGAAAAACGCACCGATTCGGGGCAACCCGAGTTTGGACGCGACCTGGCGGTGCAGATTCAAATCTCATCGGTCTATTTCGACTTGATTTATTGACCCGAACATCGGTTTTAGAGCTGGCACGAAAATTGCTTATTGGGGTTAAAGCACTCGAATTGCCGTTGGGCAACAAAGTGCAAAACTAAACCAAAGCTACAGGAGAATGCTGATGAAGCTGGTCACCGCAGTAATAAAGCCATTCCGGCTCGACGATGTGCGCGATGCCCTGGCCCAGATCGGGGTCAAGGGGATGACGGTCACCGAGGTCAAAGGTTTTGGCCGGCAAAAAGGCCACACCGAGCTATACCGGGGTGCTGAATATGCCGTGGATTTTTTACCCAAGATCAAGCTCGAAGTTGCCCTTTCAGCCGATCTGGTAGATCAAGCTATCGAGGCAATCACCGGTGCCGCCCAGACCGGAAAAATAGGCGATGGCAAGATATTTGTTTACAACCTCGACCAGGTTATCCGGCTTCGTACCGGTGAGACTGGTGACGAGGCCCTCTAACCCAACCCGAACGCCAGGAGAACATCATATGAAACTTTTTCTTGTACCCAACATGGCCCGGCTGATGGTTGCCGCAGGCCTATTCCTGAATGCCAGTCAAGCATTTGCCGACGAGGCCGAACTCAGTGCAGGTGATACCGCATGGATGCTTACTGCAACCGCTCTAGTGCTGTTTATGACCATCCCCGGCCTATCTCTGTTTTACGCAGGAATGGTTCGAGCCAAGAACGTTCTATCTGTGCTGATGCAGTGTTTCACCATTACTGCCCTCATGACCATTCTCTGGGCGCTATATGGATATTCCATCGCTTTTGGTGGTGAGGGTGTGTACTGGGGCGGACTAGATAAACTGTTTTTGCGTGGCGTCACAGTGGATTCCCTTAGCGGGTCTATCCCGGAGACCGTCTTCATGACCTTCCAAATGACGTTTGCCATCATCACCCCGGCATTAATCGTCGGGGCGTTTGCCGAACGGATGAAGTTCTCCGCCATGCTCTGGTTCATGGGACTCTGGCTAACCCTCGTTTATGCACCTATTACGCACTGGGTCTGGGGTGATGGCGGGTGGCTGGGTAACATGGGGATACTGGACTTTGCTGGCGGTACCGTAGTCCATATCAATGCCGGAATTGCAGGGTTAGTCGCAGCCCTGGTGCTTGGCAAGCGTAAAGGGTATCCGACTTCCCCGATGCCGCCGCATAACCTGGGTTACACCATGATTGGCGCGGCCATGCTATGGGTTGGCTGGTTTGGGTTCAATGCCGGCAGCGAATTGGCGGCGGACGGCACTGCCGGGATGGCGATGGCAGTTACCCAGATCGCAACCGCAGCCGCTGCACTGGGCTGGATGTTCTGTGAGTGGCTTTCGCACGGTAAACCCAGCGTACTTGGAATCGCTTCGGGTGCTGTCGGTGGGCTGGTTGCAATCACACCAGCTTCAGGCTTCGTTAGCCCAATGGGAGCACTAGCAATCGGCATTGCGGCCGGTGTCGGGTGCTTTCTGGCAGCAACTACCCTTAAGCGAAAATTCGGATATGACGACTCACTTGATGTAGTCGGTGTGCATGGCGGCGGAGGGATCATTGGAGGTCTTCTCCTAGGCTTGTTCGCAGATAACTCTGCCATCAATAGCGAACCTGGTGGATTTCAA
>JAAZYQ010000167.1 GCA_014239575.1 Gammaproteobacteria bacterium | reverse complement strand
CTTTTTTCACCAGACCGTGGTCGCTCTTTTTCATGATTGTCACCCTATTTTCTGCCCTGTTTCCGATGTTCCAGGGGCACCGGGCTAAAGAAAAGACCTGGACCCTGTTCTATTTGCCAACGGCGTGTTTTGCCATCTCTTTGCCGTTGTTCATGATGGGTGGACTCGTCCGCCCGGCGCTGGCGACTTTCTTGCTTTGCTTTGGCACCTATCTGCTGTGGCAGCGAAAACAAAATGGCTGGCGGTTTAAGGCATAACTACGGTCCAGGTCTGGACCTGCACCCAAACTTGGCTCGGGCCATCGCCTTTTCCAGGTTGAGTTTATTCGAACTGTGAACTCAGGGCCGACGTGCGCACTGACAGGCACGTCAGTACGCATCTTGCAATATCATGTGTGCGCATTTCTCGCCGATCATAACTGCAGCCGCATTAGTGTTTCCGGAAACAACGGTCGGCATAATGGAGCAGTCGGCGACTCGTAGCCCCTCGATCCCATGGACTCTCAGCCGAGCGTCCACAACGGCTTTTGGATCACTTCCCATTCGACAGGTCGACGTCGGGTGAAAAATCGTGTTGCCCGTCTCTCTGGCATGGGCCAGTAGTGCATCATCGGTCACGTGCTCGGCCCCGGGTTCCCGCTCAATCTTGACATATCTGGCAAAAGCGGGAGCCTGGGTGATCCGGCGGACCATTTTCAGTCCTTCGATCATCAGTCGACGATCATAGTCGGTGGACAGATAATTAGGCGTGATCCTTGGATGCTTAAACGGATCGGAAGACCTGATCACCACCTCGCCTCGGCTCTGCGGGCGAAGCTGGCATACCGACGCCGTGACACCGGAGTATGGGTGCAATTCGCCACCCAGCTTTGTAGCGCTGAAGGGGATGAAATGGACTTGTACGTCCGGAGTCTTCGATTCAGGTAGTACCTTGGTGAAGACGCCTACATGACCCGCACTGATTGTCATTGGGCCACGCCGGAACAAGGCGTAACGTAACCCGGTCCACATGAGGCGGATAGGATTGTTGACGTCATCGTTGATCGACATGGGCCGGTTCAGTTCCAGTAAAACCCGCGACTGGTAGTGGTCCTGCAGATTAGCGCCCACTTCCGGATTATCGTGCACGATGTCGATGCCGAGTCCTTGCAGATGTTCGGCCGGCCCAATGCCGGACAATTGAAGCAATTGGGGTGAATTAATTGCGCCGCCGGCGAGTACGATCTCGCCACTGACGTTCACGTTCTTTTCCCGTCCATCCTTGTGGTAGCGAATACCACTAGCGCGTTTTCCGTCGAACAGTATCTTCAATACCATCGCTTCGGTCTCAACGCGCAGGTTTGGCCGCTTCATTATCGGCTTGAGGTAGCCCACCGCCGAAGAACAGCGCCTTCCGTTTCGGGACGTGATTTGGAAGTTTCCGACGCCTTCCTGATCTGCGCCGTTAAAATCATCGTTCCTTGGAATCCCGCTTTGCTGCGCCGCTTCTATGAACGACTCGCAGACTTGTCGTTTGTCACGGATATCAGAGACCTTCAGTGGTCCGTCGGTGCCGTGGTAGTTGTCTGCACCTCTAATCTGATCTTCGGATTTCATGAAAAATGGCAGTACGTCGTCATAGCGCCAGCCGTCATTTCCCAGCTGACCCCAGTGATCGTAATCTTCTTTTTGGCCGCGAATATAGACCAGGCCGTTGATCGAGCTCGAGCCGCCCAGCACTTTGCCTCGGGGCCAGATTAGACTACGGTTGGCAATGCCTTCATCGGCGTCGGTTTCGTATCCCCACGAAAGCGGCGATGTCATGGTGCGGTAATATCCGATTGGAATGTGAATCCAAACGTTGCGATCCTTGGGGCCAGCCTCAAGCAACAGCACGCGGTTTTTCGGATCTTCCGACAAGCGATTTGCTACTGGACAGCCAGCAGAGCCGGCGCCGATAACGATGTAGTCATAGATTTCAGTCATCAAATTTCCCAATCTGTAAAGTTCCAAACGCTCGTGCAAAATCCGCTGCACGCTGGACGTAGTCAGATACTTTCATATCCCCAAGGCACATTGCAAAAAACTGTCGGCACATTAATTCGTTTGCCAATGGCCATTAGTGATTTTGGCTATCGCCTGTCATGAGTATAGGGTCACCAAGACTGAGAGTATGCCAATTGTCAGCGAGCCCTAGGTAACTGAAAGTGAGAGCTAAAAATGGTGGACTCGAACTGGCTGATAAGTTATTGAATCGTTATCGTAAGTTACGCAGCTGCCAAATAGCTACTGCCAAAGTTATGGTCTAAAGTGCTGGATTTGGTTTGACGTGATTCGATCCAGGTGAATCAGAAGGGGTGGCGCGGGTCACAGGGTAGCCTTCTTAGTGGCAGCTGCAAAATTCGATGCACTGCGCCTGGAGTAACCAACCTCTAGTCGACATCGCGCCCCTTCTCGTGCGTTGTCAGAAGTAGTGAAAGAATAAATCCTTTTTTACTGGGTCCAGGGTTAATTCTCAGTAATTCGTCGTCCGTTGGCCGGTGCCTATCGGAGAGGTAAGTCAGGTTACGTTGGGCGGCAGCTGTTTAATGTAGACATCCTGTTGTGGAAAAGGAATTTCAACTTGATGTTTTCGAAATTCCCGGTCAATACCACACAACAGTATATCTATCGCCCGTCCTTTGAGTAATGGGTCTGAAATCCAGCAGAGCAACTCGAAATCAAGGCTGGAGGCGCCAAATGCTCGGAATCGGACCTGCGCTTCGGGAGAAGCCGATATCAATTTCTCCTCGAGCGCCACACGCAACAGAATCTCCCGCACCAGATCGATATCGCTACCATAGGCAACGCCTACCGGTACCCGCAAGCGCCGTTGTGGTTTTGGACCACCGGTCTCATTTGTAATTTTAGCCTGCCCCATTACGGCGTTGGGTACAGTAATTTCTATATCGTCACGCGTCAGCAGGCGTGTAGAACGAAGTCCGATATGGGTAACCTGGCCTCGTTCCCCACTATCCAGGATAATGAGATCATCTATCTTGTACTGCGCATCAGCCATAATAAAAACGCCAGCAATTAAATTCGATAACGTATCTTTTGCAGCGAACCCAACTGCTAGACCAACAACACCGGCTGACGCTAACCAACCGGTAGCATCTAAGTCCCAGACCACAATAACCACAAACACGGCCAGCGCCCACACCAACATTTTTCCAACGTTGTTAAATAACGGCAGGGTCGTTGGCTGTATTGCACCGAAATGCTCCCGCGTTGCACTGGCCGCACCAAATATGCTTTTAAGCAAACCTGCCAAAGGGAGAGCCCAGACGATCACCGTGATGGTTAATAAAAGCTTCACAGTAACAAAGACAACTTTATCGTCCAGACCGAGATTCGCTACAGCAAGAGCAAGGCCAGCCAATACAATCGTCTTGACTAGAGGGTCCTGTATAAATGCAATCATCTTGTCGTCTAGATCAGACCGGGTTCTAGCAGCTAATCTTTTC
>JAAZYQ010000166.1 GCA_014239575.1 Gammaproteobacteria bacterium | reverse complement strand
TAGTCCGTTGCCATTAGTAGGCTGTCACATAATCAAACTGGACTTCTCATGACTAACTCAAATGTTGCGATCGGTTTTCCCGTTACCCACTGGAAGCCGCCGCCGTTTCCTCACAAGGAATCTCTGGAGGGGTCCTACTGCCGGCTAGAGGCGCTTAACGCAAAGCACCATACGTCGGAGTTGTTCGATGCCTTTGCGCAAGACGCCGATGGCCTGGACTGGGTCTATCTGCCGTACGGCCCTTTTGATTCACCAGAAACATTGCGGGAGTGGCTCCAAGAAGCTGCAGCGAAGTCAGATCCGATGTTCTATACCGTCATTGACCCTCAAGGCAAAGCCATCGGGATTGCGAGTTACCTGCGAATCACGCCGGCCAGTGGATCGATTGAAGTCGGGCATATTCATTTTTCACCCCGGCTGCAACAAACACCAGCCGCCACCCAAGCCATGTACCTGATGATGAAACATGCTTTTGATTCAGGTTACCGGCGTTATGAATGGAAGTGTGATGCCCTGAACGAACGGTCGCGTCGCGCGGCACTGCGCTTAGGATTGTCTTTCGAGGGGATTTTCCGCCAGGCAACAGTTTATAAAGGGCGCAACCGTGATACTGCATGGTATGGGGCTATTGACCAGGAATGGCCACAACTCAAAGTTGCGTTTGAGACCTGGCTTGACCCAGCCAATTTCGATGATAATGGTATGCAGAGGAAATCACTGTCTCAGCTGACCGCGCCTATTCTGGTATCTACTCACCCGTGAGCTTGAAGCTTCATATACAAGAATGGTTGCGCATCAGAGATGGTTATGATGCCGTTGCGAGCCGGTCGCGCTCGATCCACAGCGATTGTTACCTTGAGCCGCAATTCTTGCAGATCGAGCAAGAGCAGATATTTGCAAGAACCTGGCAATTTCTTTGTCATGAAGAACAACTGCGTGAACCCGGCAGTTATGTCACTGCCGATATCCAGGGGCAAAGCATCGTCGCCATGCGTGATACCCAAGGCGAACTGCGCGCCTTTTATAACGTGTGCAAACACCGTGGTCATGAACTGCTGAGCGGTGCCGGCAAAGTGAAAGCCATAACCTGCCCCTACCACGCGTGGGTCTACAACCTGGACGGCAGCCTGCGCCGGGCCAGACGCAGTGAATTGATTGAGAATTTTTGTGAGGCCGACATTCACCTGGATGCCATTCGTGTGGAGACTTTCTGTCACCTGGTGTTTGTGAACCTCGACAACGATTCGTCGGTGCTGGCCGATGCCTCTGGCAACCTCGCTAAGGAGATTCTGTCTTATGCACCGGACCTGGCGGACCTGACCTTTGCCCATCGCCTGACTTACCGCATCCAGGCCAACTGGAAATCGGTGGTCGACAATTTCCTGGAATGCTATCACTGCCCGGTTGCCCACAAGGACTTCGTCTCGCTGGTCGAGATGGATACCTATAAAGTAACGACACACGGCATTTACTCAAGTCACATGGCGCAGGCCGGGCGTACCGACAACCAGGCCTATACCATCTCGGATGCCAGTGTCACCGACCATGCCGTGTGGTACCTCTGGCCTAATACCGCGCTGCTGCGATACCCCGGCCGGGGTAACTTCATGGTCTGGCGCTTCATTCCAGTCGGGCCCCAAGAAACTTACGAAGAATTCGATTTTTTCTTTGAAACCGCTCAGCCCGAACCTGCTGAACTCGAGGCCATTGCCTTCATTGATGATGTGCTGCAACCTGAAGACATTGGCCTGGTGGAGAGCGTACAGCGAGGAATGCGCACCCCAGGCTTTACCCAGGGGCGCTATCTGATTGACCCTGATGGTTCGGGCTTGAGTGAGCATGGAGTGCATCACTTTCACGGCCTGATCCTGGACGCGTACCAACGGGCATGCAGCCCATGAACGCAAAGTCATCTGCTTCGCTGAGTGGACGGGTTGCCCTGGTGACCGGTGGCGTCGGGGGAATCGGCACCGCCATCTGTGAACGCCTGTCGGCCGAGGGCGCGACCGTCTACGCCGCAGACATCAGCGGTGATTCTGGTTCAGTGCCCGCGCAGGTACTGCATGCTGAGTGTGACGTCAGCTCAGAAGCCAGCGTCAGCAAAGTGATGCAAAGGATCAACACCGAACAGAGCCGGCTCGATATTCTGGTGAACGCAGCAGGCATTGAGATCGAAAAAACAGTTGAAGAGACTTCGCTCGAAGAGTGGAACCGAATATTCGCCATTAACGTCACCGGAACGTTTTTGACCTGCAAGCATGGTCTTGCGCTGATGCGCCAGGCGCGTGGAGGCTCAATCATTAACTTTGGCTCTTACGATGGCTTTATTGCAGACCCGGGCCTGGCTGCCTACTGCGCGACCAAGGGAGCCGTCCATGCCCTGACCCGGGCGCTGGCCTGTGATCACGGCCCGGACAACATCCGGGTAAACGCCATCTGTCCCGGGTATATCGATACCCCGATGCTGCAAAGTTTCTTTGGTTCCAGCGGTGATATCGATAGCCTGAAAAAAGAAGTCCGCCGGGTGCACCCGATTGGCCGTTATGGCACACCTGAGGATGTGGCTAATCTGGTGAACTGGCTGGCCGGGGACGAGGCGCGCTACGCGTCGGGTCAGTTGTGGGTGCTCGATGGCGGACTGACAGCCCAAGCTCAACAGATGCGTCTGTAATTACCCCGTGAGCGGACAACTTAAAAACAAAACTGCACTCATCACCGGTGGTAGCCGTGGAATCGGGCGATCCATCGTCGAATGCTTTGCCCGTGAAGGCGCCCAGGTTCTGACCTGCAGCCGAAGCGAGCCTAAAGAGCCATTACCTCAAGGCGTTTCGTCACTTACGGCTGATGTCAGTCGTAGCGACCAGATAAAAAAACTGTCGGGCGAGGCCGTTAGTCGCCTTGGCAAAGTTGATATTCTTGTGAATAACGCAGGCGTGCAGGTAGAGAAAACTATCGTTGACAGTACCGATGAGGATTTTGAAGCACTGATGGGTGTAAATACCTGGGGTGTTTTTGCACTCTGCCGGGAATTTATTCCACTGATGGCCGGTAACGGCGGCGGAACCATTATTAACATCGGCTCTATCAGTGCCGATCATGCCGACCCGTCGATGGCACTGTACAACGCTTCCAAGGCCTTTGTGCACGGCTTGACCCGCTCAATCGCAATCGATCATGGTCACCAGGGCATACGCTGCAACGCCATCTGCCCTGGCTGGATCATGACCGAGATGGCCGACGCTGCCTTTGATCTTGCCGATGACCCGGATGCGGCCAAGGCTGATGCCCTGGCTCGCCACGCGGCCGGGCGTTTTGGCCAACCACAAGACATTGCTCAAGCCGCCCTGTGGCTCGCCTCCGATGGCGCAAGCTTCATAACCGGTCAGACACTGACCATCGACGGCGGCCTCACATGCCCCAACCGCGACGGTACGCTCGGACGCGACGGATGTATCTACTGCAGCAACCGCTCTTTCACCCCATCGTATTGC
>JAAZYQ010000165.1 GCA_014239575.1 Gammaproteobacteria bacterium | reverse complement strand
TTTACTGCGCCGGTGCCATTGAAAAGTACCTCGCTGGCGGGAAAGCCCGGATAGATATCGACCCCTAAAGATTCAGCTTGCTCGCCGAGCCAACGCACCACCTGAGCCAGGCTGACAATATAGTTACCGTGGTTATGCATGGTACGTGGTGCAAGTGCATTGGGAATCTTTACCGCTTTTTGATCACTGGTAAAAAAATAGATCTCATCACGACTAACCGGGGTATTCAGTGGGGCGCCGCGCTCAACCCAGTCCGGAAACAGTTCATTCAGTGCTGTGGGCTCTATCACTGCACCGGAGAGAATGTGATCGCCAACTGCGGCCGCTTTCTCAAGTACCACCACACTGAGTTCTAACTCATGTTGCTGGGCAAGTTGCATCAACCGACAGCCAGCGGAAAGACCGGCGGGGCCTGCGCCTACGATAACGACATCGACCTCCATGGATTCACGTTCGATTGAGGGAAGGATTTCAGTCATATTCATTCCAGTGATGTATTAAAGACATTCAAAATCAGTTCATCAATTCAAAATCACCTGGCTTCCAGGTTTTGTCAAACCCAAGGAGAATAAAGCCTTAACAGGCAGTTGTAACTTGTGTTCGGTTCGGTCTGTACCCAGTTTCCTTCTTTGCCCGCGGGGGCCTTGGGGCCAAACCAGACCGTGAACGACCCGTCATCGTTTGCCTTTAAGTTGGGGCTGTTGCTGCCAACACCCCCTGTCTTCTGGTCGGTTTCAAGAATTGAACGGGTCTGACCGCTATAGACCATGAAGGACCAGAAGTTCTGGGCCGGAACCGGTCCCGGCAAGGTTACTGAGTAGGTTTTTCCGCCGTCAAGGTATCTCCCTTTGGCAACATCAGTTGCCATGGCATAGACAGAGCCCGTACCCACCTTGGGCTTGGCCATTGCTGGGGTGATGCCGGTTGCGTAGTAATGAAAAAAGACCCTATCGGCAAGGACCCGCTCGCCGTTATCGAGAAACTCAGAACTGCCCCCAGCCAGAGGCGAATACCAGCGCCGCTCACCTGGGTAAAAATAGACGCTCTCGGACCGTGGCCTGTACACAATTGAACGTGCAATCGCATTGGCGATCGCCGCACCTTCGGTGAGGATCTTCTGCATCCGCTTGTCAGGGGCGAACGGTTGTCCTTTCTTGATGCCGATCGAGGCGAAGAGCCCAACCAGTTCGGGGTTAAAAGCGTTGGCCGGTTCATATTGAATTACGGCATTCAGTTCATCATAGAAAGTCTTGTCGCTGGCGTGAATAGTGTTGTACTGGCGCCCGCTTAAATTAAAGAATCGCTGTTCCGGGGGGTTGTCATCCTGCGCCAGAGGATAGATGCGGATACTCTTCTTGAAAGCATTGACTGTCCCGGCAACATCACCGTCTGCAACAAACAGGCGGACAATAAACCAGTGACGGTAGGTATTTGTCCGCACGACATGGTACCCCTGGGGAGTCTCGCCAGTATAGTCTGGCCCGACCAGTAAATACTTAAAAGGCTTACCTTTATCAGGCCCAGCAAGGCCGATATCTGTAACATAAAGGAAAAACGCATCGTCGATAAAGCCCAGCACCGGCCCCGGGTTTTCGATGACCACCGGCCCGTTCTTGACATCGATTTCCGCATGGGCGTATGGGGTAGTGGTCTGGGGCGTCAGCCATAGAGACCTGGCATCCATCAGGGTTTCGGTAATGCCTAGGTCATTGGGCTGCATCCCGATGCCCCTATGCCCCTCAAGCAAACCATAAATCGATGCGGCCGGCATGCCGCTGAGGAACGATTCGACCGCGCGGTAGGTATCCAGGAAGTCATAGGCTTTCTGTACCGTCAGATCGTTCGGCATTCCGTCGAAGAACTCAAGTTCCCCGAGGTAGTCGGTCTGGACCGAATCCGGCGTAATCAGGGAGGACGGGACATCGGCTGCATATTTGGGCTTTTCCGCCAAGGCGTTCTGAGTAACACACGCGAATAGGACAAATCCGGTTAATAGGCATTTTTGGACTGACAGTTTCATGGGGGTTAGTTCCTGCAGATTGAAAGTAACAATCAAAGATGATTCGGGTGATCTGATCAAGATAGTTTGCCTTTTTTACCAGAAGTGCAACCTACAGGCTAGTAGTCGTATTATTGGGCCTGTTGTGGGTAGCACACCTTAGATCATAGTCTAAGAACGATATCGTCATAGCTCAGGACAACACCATCATGAACAACCTCCCATTTGCATCACCCGGACGTTTTTACAAAGGGAATTTGCATACCCATTGCACCCGATCTGATGGTGATTATCCGGTTGAGGAGGTCGTGCGCTGTTACCGGGACAAAGGCTACGACTTTCTGGCAATAAGCGATCATTTCCTTGAGCGTTATGATTACCCAATAACTGATACCCGTGCCTTTCGCTCGGAGGCCTTCACAACCCTCATCGCGGCCGAACTGCATGCTGGAAAACTTCTCAACGATGAGGTGTGGCATGTGCTTGCCGTTGGGTTACCCCTGGACTTTGCGCCCAAAGCCGACGGAGAGGGGATCGTAGCGCTGGCTGAGCGGGCGTTTGCGGCTGGTGCTTTTATTGGTATTGTGCACCCGACATGGTACGGATTACAGCCTGAAGACACGCGGGTCCTGCCATTCGCCCACGCTGTGGAGGTATATAACCATGGCTCAGAGATCGAGAATGATCGTGGCGACGGCTGGGGGTTGTGCGATATGTTATTGAACGAAGGCAGGCGGCTACACGGTTTTGCAACAGATGACGCTCATCATATGACCCACGATGCTTTTGGCGGTTGGATTCATGTCAAGGCCGAGAGCCTGGATCCAAAATCGATACTGGAAAGCTTAAAAGCTGGAGCGTTCTATTCATCTCAGGGGCCTCAAATTGAGAATATCGAGATCATTGGAGATGAAGTGCTGGTCGAATGTTCGCCAGTTAATGCCGTTATGATTTCAGGTCGGGGCTCGCGCGCCGACAAAGTTCTTGGCAGGGGACTCACCGCCGCCCGCCTGCCTCTGGAGCGGTTCACCAAGACACACTTTCGAATCACGGTTGCCGATCAGTATAGCCACAAGGCATGGTCGAATCCGGTCTGGTTAGATTAATAAAGAGGTCAAATATGATGAATCTTAGGGATACCCCAGTGCTGATAACCGGCGGTGGCTCCGGAATGGGCGCGGTCACTGCCCGCATGTTTGCCGATCGTGGCGCCCACGTTGCGGTAATCGATCTGGATATCGAATCCGCCCAGGAGACGGCCGATGCCATTGGCGGCCTTGCGCTGGGTGCAGACGTTTCCAGCGGGCCGTCGGTAGCGCAGGCTCTTGCGCGGATGGTTGACGAGTTGGGCATCCCTCGGGTGGTAGTGAGTTGTGCCGGCATTGCGCCAGCATCGCGTATTGTCGGACGCGATGGGCCTCACGAACTGGATCTTTACCAACAGGTGATCAACGTCAATCTGGTGGGTACGTTCAATGTATTGCGTCTTGCGGCCGAGCGGATGAGCGCTCTTGAGCC
>JAAZYQ010000164.1 GCA_014239575.1 Gammaproteobacteria bacterium | reverse complement strand
ACGTTGAAGTCATCACGCCGTGCTTTTCACG
Source organism: Gammaproteobacteria bacterium (assembly GCA_014239575.1). Lineage (GTDB taxonomy): Bacteria > Pseudomonadota > Gammaproteobacteria > Arenicellales > UBA868 > UBA868. Next base: position 3,498 of record JAAZYQ010000164.1, on the reverse strand, counting down.
GTGCGCAATCAACTCGTTGAGCCAGTCAGGATCCATTTCCGGCACCGACGACAGCAGCAGTTCCGTGTATTCATGATGGGGAGGTGAGAACACATCGGTTTTCGAACCCTGTTCCACAATCTCGCCCTGCAGCATCACTACGACGTTATCCGCAATCGCCTTGACGGTGGCGAAGTCGTGGGTGATAAACATGTATGCGAGATTGAATTCCCGTTGCAGCCGGTCGAGCAGCCTAAGAATTCCTTCCGCAACGAGTTGATCAAGAGCAGAGGTCACCTCGTCGCAGATAATGAATTCAGGCTCCGCTGCCAATGCCCGCGCGATGCTGACTCGTTGTTTCTGACCGCCCGAGAGCTCGTCGGGATATCGGTCGATATATAAATCGGGTTCCAGTTCAATCAGGGACAACAGTTCCCGTATCCGCTCTTCTTTCTGTTGACCGCGGAGGTTGAGGTAAAAGCTCAACGGTCTGCCGATGATATTGCGAATACGCTGGCGGGGATTCAGTGCGGTATCAGCCATCTGGTAGATCATTTGGACGTGACGCAACTGGTCTTTGTTTCGAGCTTTGAAACTCTTAGGCAAAACTTCGCCATTGAATTGAATGTTGCCAAGTCGTGGCGGCAGCAGTCCGGTGATGACCCGGGCGGCCGTGCTTTTGCCGCTGCCGGATTCCCCGACTATGGCGACCGTCTGTCCGCGATGAATCTCAAAAGTCACGTTCTTGAGAATATCTTCCTGCCCGTACCCCGCGGTCACGTTATCGATCTTTACTACCGGATTGATCTCTTTCCCGGTGGTTTCTGTCTCTTTCTTGAATGAGCGGACCGCCCACAAAGACTTGGTGTAGTCCATCTTGGGGTTCGACATCATGTCTCGGGTGGTGGCCTCTTCGACCAGTTCTCCGTAGCGTAATACCATGATGCGGTCAGCCATTTGTGCCACCACAGCCAGATCATGAGAGATATAAATGGCAGCAGTATTGAACTCGCGGACAATGTCGCGGATGGTTGTGAGCACTTCGATCTGGGTCGTCACGTCAAGTGCAGTAGTCGGCTCATCAAAAATGATCAGATCGGGCCGGCAGGATAATGCCATGGCAGTCATCGCGCGCTGTAGTTGCCCGCCGGATACCTGATGGGGATAGCGATAGCCGATACCTTCAGGGTCGGGAAGCAGCACCCGACGGTACAGGTCTTTGGCGTCGGCTTCCGCATCCCGGCGGTTCTTGACGTTGTGCACCACGGGTATCTCAGAGAACTGATCGATCAGTTGGTGCGCCGGGTTAAAAGACGCCGCAGCACTCTGTGCGACATAGGCGATACGGACACCGCGCAGTTTCCGCAGGGTCGTCTCCGACTGTGCAGTGAGTTCCTGGCCATCGAAGCGGATCGTGCCGCCACGGATACGGCATCCCGGCCGGACAAAATTCATCGCGGCAAGGCCGAGCGTGGATTTGCCCGCACCTGATTCGCCAATCAGCCCCAGTACTTCTCCCCGGTCGAGGTCGAGATCAAGCCCCTTGATGATCTCATGCCAGACCTCATCGCTTTCGCCATCGATCTCAAGATTGCGGATTTCGAGTAGTCGATTAGTCATAAGCACGCACGGTAAGAAGCGTCGTTAATGTCCGTCCTTAAGGCCGCTGGACTTATGTAAAAACCAGTCGACCAGAAAGTTGACGCCGAGCGTTAGAATGGCAATCGCGATTGCCGGCAGAATAGGAGTAATGTCTCCATAAGTGATTAGGACGGCGTTTTCGCGCACCATCGAACCCCAGTCCGCCGTCGGCGGCTGGATCCCCAGCCCAAGGAAACTGAGTGCGGCAATCATCAGAAAGACGAAGCAAAATCGCAGGCCAAACTCAGCCATCAGCGGCGCCATGATGTTGGGCAGAATTTCCCTGATACAGAGCCAGAACATCCGCTCGCCCCGCAGTCGGGCCGCTTCGAAGTAATCGAGCACAACTACGTTCAGGCTGACCGCCCGGGTCACGCGGAAGATTCGGGTTGCATCAAGCGTTGCGATCACAATAATCAGTGTAGGAATCGAAGTGCCAAAAATGGTCAGCAGCATCAAGGCAAAAATAAGCTGGGGGATCGCCATCAGCACATCGACCACGCGACTTGCCAGTTGATCAAACCATCCGCTATAGATAGCAGCAAAGAGGCCAGTTAATCCACCGATTACAAACGCAAGAATCGTTGTGATGAAGGCAATGCCGACAGTGTTGCGTGCCCCAAACAATAGCCGCGTAAGCATGTCTCGACCTAAGCCATCTGTCCCTAGAATAAATTGCTCACCCCAGACATCAAACTCCGGACCAACAATCTCCCTTTCACCATAAGGAGTCAGGACAGGGGCAAATATCGCCACAAAGCCGTAACTGAGAATAACCAGAATTCCGAATTTAGCCGTAATCGGAGCCTTTAAGACCTCCCGGAATACACCTTGCAGACGCGTACGTCGTGGTCGACTGATCTGCGGATCTAGCGGAGTTGCTTCTTCAGCCGTCATTTGGGGTGCAGCAGTCGGGGGTTGGTACAGATTGAGACAATATCGGCTGTCAGATTCAGCAGAATGTAGGTACCGGCAAAAATCATACTGCAGGCCTGGACAACTGGGATATCCCGGTTTGACACTGAGTCAACCATCAACTGACCAAGACCCGGGTAGATAAATACTACCTCGACAACAACAACACCGACGACCAGGTAGGCAAGGCTTATGGCGATGATGTTGGCGATCGGCGCCCATGCATTAGGGAGGGCATGCTTAACAATGACTCGTAACTTTGGCATACCCTTCAGATGCGCCATTTCGATGTACGCGCTCGCCAGCAAGTTGATGATGGAGGCACGAACCATCCGCATCATGTAGGCGAGAATGACCCCCATTAGTGTGACAGCGGGAAGCGTCACTTGATGGAGTTTGTCAATAAACGACGTGTTCGCGTCGATATTAGAGAGACTAGGAAACCAGCCGAGTTTTACCGAGAAGTAGAGTATCAGCACATAGGCTGTGAGGAATTCAGGGGCCGATACGGCACCGAGGGTAACGACGTTTACCGATCGGTCGTAGATGCTGTTGCGATAAAGCGCTGCCAGGACGCCAAAAATCAATGCGAGAGGAACTGATACAGCGGCTGCTGTCAGGGCCAGAAAAAGAGTATTCGACAGCCTAAAGGTAATTAACTCTGCGATGTCCCGTCGGTTGGCAAGAGAGGTCCCGAGGTCGCCTTGCATAACACCTGCCCACCAGTCGATGTAGCGAATATGGGCAGGACGATCCAGACCCAATTGATGGCGCAAGGCGGCGACATTTTCAGGACTCGCGCCTTGGCCTAATAAAGCTTCTGCGATGTCTCCTGGCAGAAATTCGACTCCTACGAAAATAATAATAGACACCACAAATAGTGTTATCAGCCCAAGGCCAAAGCGTTGCAACACCATTAGAAGAATTCTATTCATTGCTGTTAAGTGAATTAAGCGTCTCTGT
>JAAZYQ010000163.1 GCA_014239575.1 Gammaproteobacteria bacterium | reverse complement strand
TCAAAAGGGTTATCCGGGTCATCGAAAAACGCCAGGGAGGAGCCGTCGTCCATCTCGAAAAAGGTATGCAGTACCTGGGTCTCGCGGCCGGTCTTGGTAGTGTCGATCTCCAGTGCGCCGGCGAGCGGCAGGCCGAGAAAATCCTCATAGAAGGCGCGGGTCTCCTCGGAATCGCGACAGCGGTAGGCGTTATGGTGTAGTCCTTTGATCATGTGGATTTCTGTCCTTGTGTTTCAGTCTATGAGTGTATCAGCGCGTACACGTTGCGCCTTCGCAGCCAGGTGTAAAGACGTGACTTTGCCATAAAGCTTACGGGTGCGCTCGACGCTTATGCAGGGGCTTAACGGAATTCGTGACCCCATAAAGAACTACCAGCACCGGCTGGTGTCGGCGCCGGTGGCCCCCTGAGCTCCAAGGTGGGTCAAGGTCACTGTGGTGCAGTAGGTGTCATTGCTGGCCTGTACCCCTTGCGGTGTGGCGGTCAGGGTAAAGGCACTGGCCGACAGCGTAGATGCGGTTATCAGATAATAGCCTTTGGGCGAGGCCTCGCTGACGGCGCCGGCCGTCACAACAGAACAACTGTTGTTATTGTAGGCAGTGAATTGGGTATAACAGCGCTCGAGTTCCTGGGCCACCTGCAATAAGGTGCTTTGACCATCGGTGCGTCGACTGTGAGTTACGTAGTCGGTGTACGCTGGTAGTGCAATAGCGGCAAGGATGCCGACGATCGCCACCGCGATCATCAGTTCGATCAGTGTAAATCCCCTTTGAAATCGCGTTGTTTTTTTCATTTCTATTCCTTCTGGTCTGGCGGACCAGTGTAAAGATTTCTAATCTTTAGTCCCGAAATAACTGTTCCCAGGAAAGCCGCCCGGCCACTGTAACCTCGTTTGATATCAGTACCGTTTCTTGCATCTCGCTGCCTTCATCGGTAGCGCTGCCGGGAGTAAAGCACCGGTTGCCGATTATCGAGCGGCCTGCCGGCATGCCCTGTTCTTCTTCAAGTTTTTGCCCGGCATAGGCAGTGTTTTCTGCTTCTTTGGCACCGCTGCGCGGGCGAACAGAAACGGTGTCACCGAAATACTCAGCATCACCAGCACCACCCAGCCGCGCTGTTTGTGACCTCCAGGAGAATAAGTTGAGCAATGCATGATGGTTAGCCTGCGTTGTTGCGCAAGGTGATCGTGGTTGTGAATACCTTGCGCAGGTATTTGTCGGTAGCGCCCGGGGTCACCGTAGTACCATTAAAGGTGTAAGGGGATGGCGCGGTGGTCAGGTTATTGTTCAAAGAGCGCGCCAGCAGTGAGATTCGGACGCTGATAATCCTATCGACATCAAGACCCACTGTGTCGATATCCACATAGCGGTTGGCTGTGCCGTCACCATTGGCGCCTTCGCTGTCGGCGTCCGTATCTTCACCGTACAGGATCTGCATGTTTTCCACGCCCTCAATCAGTTCATCACCATTGCTGGCACAGGTCTGGGCGGATGTCGGGTTGGTCAGGCGTCTCAAGGAGGGTTGTGCGGGGTCGGCTCCAGGCGCGATGCAAAAAGTGGTCTGCTGGGCCTGGTAGACCCGTGAACCGCTGGGGTAGGCTCGGCTGAGATTGGCCGAGGTATTGGTGTTGGCGCCTGCGCCATGTGCCAGCGACATTCCTGAAATACCGGTCACCTGGAATATATCGCCGTCCTCACAGTCGCTGATCAGTGCCGCCATACCGGAGGTGATGGTTGCGACGCTATCCACATCTACACTGTCACTTACCCCTGCCATGGTGGTGTCCACCAATGTGCCGCTGCCAGTGGCGCTGCGAAAGGTGATGCTGTCAGAGCTGTTCAGGCCATCATTGCTAGTGCCGGCGATATTGCCCGCAGCGACGTCCAGCCAGGCGTCGCTGTTAGCGGAGATCTGGTTGGTTAGCAGTGCCTTGCTGTTACAACCCCAGAAGCCCGCCATGCGGGCATCGCGGCGAATGAACTCCAGCGCAAAGCGGCCGTTTTCCTGCACCCGTGCCAGGCCCTCGTTAAAGCGGTACATCCGGCTGGCATCCACATAGACTTTCAGCATGGCGACTGTTATCAGCAGTCCCAGAGCCAGTGCGACCATCAGTTCGACCAGCGTGGTCCCGCGCTGGCGGCGCAAAGACTCGCGAGCGCTGTTAAATGAAAGTGGTTCGTGAACCCGGTTCATGGCTGCAGTTGAAAAACAAAATTGTCGTCCGCTGCGCCGTCGCGGTCATCATCCCAGGTCACGGTAATGGTGTAGGTGGTGCCGTCAGTCGTCACGCTACCACTGCCGCTTGGCAACAAGGCAGCGTTGGCGCTGTTCCACGCCCAGCCATCGTACTGGGCCATCTGCGCCGGGGTACAGCCCGTGGTAATGCATACCGGATCAGAGCCGGCGCCGCTGATGGAATTGTAATTGCCTGCAGTGATGCCGAGCCGGTTGGCAAGCACGCGATCCGCCATGTCGTAGGCTTGCGTCGAGGCGTAGGAGCGATGCAGGGCGCTGGTGTTGTACTGAAGCCCTTTTGCCACGAGGGCAGCAAGCGCCAGTAGCCCAAGGGAGAAAACCACTAGTGCGATCAGCACTTCCAGCAGGGTAAAACCGTTGGCCTTCATCGGTTTTCAGGTTCCACAGTTGGAGATCCCGGAGCCAGCCGCGTTGGCTTCAAGCGCCTTGATCCGCCCAGTCGCGGTAATGACGATGGCTCTGGCATCATCGCCGAAACCGCGGCTGTCACACAGCGCAAAAGACCCAGTCTGGCCAGCGCCTGCAGTATCCGCCGAGCTCCCATCATGGCGAAAAGAGATATAGGTCGAAAAAACTGCCGAGCGTAGGGTGTTATTGCCGTCCAGTGTATTAGAGACAGAAATGATGGTCTCGCCAATATCGTGCGTGCCATCGCCATCGGTATCGATAAATGCTACCCGGCCGTTTTCCCAGGCACTGCTGCCATCGCAGCCGCTGTCCGATCCGGGACAGATGCTTACCCGCGAGGCTGTGCGCATCGCCTCTGAGCGGGCATGAGCAAGCTGTAGCGTGAGATCGCCGGATTGGCTGCGGATGCGGTCGTTCAGTATGAAATTGCCCACTGCGGGTATACCGATCATTGCGATCACTGCGACAATGGCAATAGTGATCATCAGTTCGATCAGCGAAAAGCCGCCCGCCCGCACTGCGATGTGCGGGTAATTGCGAGCATCTGGCAATTGGATATTCAAGGTGGTTGCAGTTTGCTCAGGGTTTTTTCCGATCTTAGCAGTGTAAGTCTGCCACAGGCGACCTACTGTGACGGTGAGCACAGTTGTGGATAGTACGGACAGACCCATTTTTCGACCTTTCCAGGGGTAACTGCACTTTAATGGCACAATACCCGCCCTTTTCCCCGAGTGCTTTGCATGATCGTTAGCGTTGTCATCCCGGTTTATAACGAGGTCGCCACCCTGGCACAAATTGTCGAGCGGGTGCGTGGGACGCCTGTGACAAGCGAAATCATTCTGGTGGATGATTGTTCCACCGATGGTAGTCGGGAACTGGTGCAAACCCTGGTGCTCGGCGAGGGGGTTCAAGGGGTATTTCATGAAGTCAATCGGGGCAAGGG
>JAAZYQ010000162.1 GCA_014239575.1 Gammaproteobacteria bacterium | reverse complement strand
GAGGCTGGGACAGCTACTTTAATTCGATAGAGATGGCCAGTTACACTGCGGTTTTTGGCACGCTGCTGGTTTTTTCCGGCGCTTATCTGGTTGAAAAAGGCAAGGGATTGGGCCCAATCCGCGGGGCGTTTCAATTCCTGGCCATGTTGCCCATGGCGGTTCCAGGGTTGGTATTGGGGCTGGCGTACATTTTCTTTTTCAATGCGCCAAACAATCCATTGAATGTTCTCTATCACACTATGGCTATTCTGGTAATCAGCACGATTACCCACTTCTATACCGTTAGCCATCTCACGGCGACCACTGCACTAAAGCAAATGGATGTCCAGTTCGAATCGGTTGCCGCTTCTTTGAAGCAGCCTTTTTATCGAACGTTTTTTCGCGTGACGGTGCCGGTTTGTACACCGGCTATACTAGATGTCAGCATCTATCTTTTTGTTAATGCCATGACAACGGTTTCTGCAGTCGTCTTTCTTTATTCTCCGCATACGACGCTGGCGTCAGTCGCGGTCCTGAATATGGACGATGCCGGTGACATCGCTCCTGCCGCCGCCATGGGTATGATGATTTTTTATACTGCAGCCAGCGTTAAGATCCTCCATTATCTGCTGAGCCGAGGTATTGAGGCCAAAACGCAGGCCTGGCGCTCAACAACGTCCACGTAACCGAGACACTGTTATGAAATATCTGCACACGATGGTTCGAGTCCGGGATTTAGAGAAGTCGCTGGATTTTTATTGCGCAAAACTGGGCCTGATCGAGGCACGTCGCTATGATGCGGAACAGGGCCGGTTCACCAATGTTTTTCTATCTGCACCCGGAGACGAATCAGCCCAGGTTGAACTGACCTACAACTGGGACCCCCAGGATTATGGCGGCGGGCGTAACTTTGGCCACCTGGCATACCAGGTTGACGATATCTATGCGCTATGCCAGCGCCTGATGGATCAGGATGTCACTATCAACCGCCCACCTCGGGATGGCCGGATGGCGTTCATTCGCTCGCCTGACAACATTTCGATTGAACTGCTACAGCGTGGTGACTCATTGGCACCCGCGGAGCCCTGGCTCTCGATGCCTAATACCGGCGAATGGTAGGGAGAAGCATTTTTGCAGTCCGCCGGAGTGCCGCTTCAGATTGATGAGTTATCGGTTGGTGAGCGGGGGCTGCTTGGAATGTGCTGCTGTCCAGGTCGTTTTGAAGGCGAGGCTGGCGCGTTCGCCAGGCAACGCGATGTTCATGCTGATCTAGGCGCTATTGCTTCTTGGCGACCTGATCTGGTGGTTTCCCTGGTCGAGATTCATGAGTTTTCCATGCTCGGTGTTCCGGATCTGCCGCGACAGTTGGAACGCCAGTTCAACTGGAAACACTGGCCAGTCCGGGATCTTCAGGCGCCGACCGGCGACGGATCCGCGGCATCGTTTCTTGATGAGATTTCAGCGGGACTACGTAGGGGAGATCGAGTGTTGCTGCATTGCGCTGCGGGTCTTGGTCGCACCGGTACGTTGGCGGCGCGATTGTTAATCGTATCTGGCTCGGCAGCGGTTAATGCGATCGCAACCGTACGCCAGGCAAGGCCAGGGGCGATTGAGTCTGATGCTCAGGAAGGGTTTCTGCTCACCCTGGATAAACCTTAAGAACAACGTCAGGAAGTTGAGACGGGCTGTATTTGGCTGATATTGTCTATGAGCACGTCTGCGTGCGCCGCTAACTCTTCATCGGTACCGGCGCCACCCGTGATTCCAACGCTCAATCCAGCCCCTGCGCGACGTGACATCACCATGTCACTGACGGTGTCCCCAACCATAATGAGTTGCGAGACCGGAATCTTCTGTACTCGGGAAATCGAAAGCAACACCTCAGGGTCTGGTTTAACCGGTCCGGGGTCATCCCCGCAGATCACTTGGTTGAAACAATCCCAAATGCCAAGGTGTCTAAGCATTGAATGGGTCGAGTCACGGTTGTCGGTGGTGGCGGCCACAAGCTGACAGCCGTGGTGTTGCAATGTTCTTAGCGGCGACAGTACATCTCCCCTTGGGGTGATTTCCTTCGCCTCTGGTTGCGCGGCCATTAGCGGCAACAGATAAGTGTTTGAAAGCTCGAACGCCTTATCCCATGTGATCCCGGATTGAAACATGGCCGTGGCAACCACAATCACTAACTGATCAAGCGGCGCACTGGCGAGTGGTCCCTGGCCGAAAGTGTGGTTGGTGATCGGGTCATAACCCACGGCGCGGTAAAGGTGATCGGCAAAATCATCACTGAGGTTGGCCGCAGCGAGCAGGGCGTTGGCGCTGCGCACCATGCGCGGCCCCCACACGCTGTGAAAATCGACCAGAGTCCCATCTTTATCATAGACAACACAGCAGGCTTTGGTAGTGACCTCACCGGCCTTTATCTGGACAGGTCTCATACTGGGTACGCTGATGGGTTAGGATTAACACTTAAATATCTCAGCGCCTGGGACTTTGTCAACTGCTAGTTACCGATCCTGCCATGCCACCTGAATTATCGTCAGCAGCCGTTTTGCCTAATATGCCTCTTGCCTCCAGGCTGGCCGGTGGCAATGTCGTACCGAGGTTGTTGGCCTGTGCGTGATGCGGACTATGTCATTGTTGGAGCTGGGTCAGCCGGTTGCGTCCTGGCAGCACGGCTGAGTGAAGATCCGGCCATTCGGGTCGTGCTGCTGGAAGCGGGTGGAAGTGACCGTAGTTTGATCGTGCGGATGCCCACCGCATTATCGATGCCAATGAACACCCGCCGTTTCAACTGGGGTTTTGAGACCGCGCCAGAGCCAGGCCTGAATAACCGCGTATTGGATTGTCCCCGTGGTTTAGGCCTTGGCGGTTCGTCCTCAATCAACGGCATGGTCTACGTGCGCGGCCACGCCGAGGATATCAACCAATGGGAGTCCAGTGGCGCGGTGGGATGGAACTACGCTGCCTGTCTGCCGTATTACCAGCGCGCCGAGTCTTGGTATCGCGGTGCGGATCGTTATCGTGGCGGCAGCGGACCGCTGGGCGTGTGTGCCGGAAATGAAATGCGATTGAACCCGTTGTATCAGGCGTTTATCGACGCTGGGTGTGAAGCAGGGTACCCGGGTACGCAAGACTACAACGGGTTTCAACAGGAAGGGTTTGGCCAGATGCATATGACTGTAGACCGGGGTTCCCGTGCTTCGGCCAGCCGTGCCTATCTCGATCCGATCCGTGATCGCAAGAACCTGCGGGTGATTACTGGAACCCTGGTCAACCGGGTGCTGTTGGATGGGGTGCACGCAATCGGGGTTGAATATGAGAAAGACGGTAATGTCTTTCAGGTCTATGCCCAGGGCGAAGTGATTCTGTCGGCCGGATCGATTGGCTCGCCCACACTGTTACAGCGTTCGGGGATAGGCCCGTTGGGCATTCTCGAATCGGCAGGTGTTCCGGTGATTCATCCACTGGAGGGAGTAGGTCGTAACCTGCAGGATCATCTCGAAGTCTATTTTCAGTACCGCTGCCTTGAGCCGATTTCACTGAACTCGCGTTTGGGTTGGTGGAGTAAGCTTCAGATCGGGTTGCGCTGGCTGCTGTTTAAGGAGGGGCTGGGAGCGACCAATCATTTTGAATC
>JAAZYQ010000161.1 GCA_014239575.1 Gammaproteobacteria bacterium | reverse complement strand
TTTTGTGTGCGCCCGCATAAGATTCATTCTGTTGCCCGGCGTTTTGTCGAGGGCTTTCCCGGGGACGTCTTATACGCGGTGAAGTGTAACCCTGAACCGCATATGCTGGACGCGCTTTTTGCAGCCGGCGTGCACCATTTTGATACCGCCTCTTTGGCTGAAGTCGCTCGGGTATCGGAGCAGTTGCCCAGTGCTACCAGCTACTTCATGCATCCGGTCAAGAGTCGGGCAGCTATTCTTTCGGCCCACAGGGTATATGGCGTAGACCATTTTGTAGTTGATCACCCGGCAGAGCTTGAAAAGATTGCCCAGATTGTCCCGCCAGGACCTGACACCGTCATCGTGGTGCGCCTTGAGATTCATTACGAGGGCGCAGTATATGAGCTGTCCAGCAAGTTTGGCGCGCCAGTACCCGAGGCGGCCGCGCTGGCGCGTGACGCCTTGGCTCGTGGCTACCGGTATGGTTTGTCGTTTCATGTCGGCTCGCAGTGTCTAGAAGCTGAGGGTTTTGAAATGGGCTTGAACCTTGTCGGCCAGGTGATGGCGCAGGTTGGCCAGGGGCCAGTTTGTGTGGATGTGGGTGGTGGATTCCCAGGTCATTATCTCAACTCTCAAGGCGCGGAATTAGACAATTATTTTGTTGCGATTCGCCAGGGTTTAGCGATGCTGGCGTTGCCTGAAGAGTGCCGGGTTTTGTGTGAGCCCGGGCGCGGGCTTTGTGTTGACGGGGAATCTCTTATTACCCAGATTCACCTACGCAAGGATGATGCGCTGTATCTCAATGACGGCATGTACGGAAGCTTTATCGAGGAGAAGCTCGGCCTTCAGTTGCCCGCGCGAATGGTTGGTTCGAGAGCATTCGCTTCCCAGACGAAAGAGTACACGCTGTACGGACCGACATGTGATTCGCTGGATATTTTTCCTCGCCCGATCAGTTTGCCGATCGATGTTGCTGAGGGGGATTGGATCGAGTTCGATCGTATTGGCGCTTATGGCACTGCCTGTCGAACACACTTCAACGGTTTTTACGCTGACACCTTTGTTAAGGTTGAGAGCGACTTCGGCAGCTAAACCGGGGATATTCGAAGTGCCACAGTTTATTCAGGGTTTGGGTTTCGGATTTGATGTGGAATGATCCAGTGTCTGGAGTGTGGTTGCGCGCATCTTCCAGGCTATCTCGGATTTTGTGTAGAAGTGGGTAGCCGCTTTTGTCGAATCTAGGGATTACTCCGGTTTGATTATTGGGAGCAACACCGTTTTCAGCTAAAAGCGATAATAAGGTAAAGCTACGATAGCTGAACCGTCAAAGCGTTAGGTAAAGATTTCAGTAGTTATTAATTGGAGCTAGAAATATGAGTCATGCGATTAAGATTTACCAGACCGGTGGCCCAGATGAGATGCGCTGGGAGCCAGCGGAGGTTGGTGACCCAGGCCCGGGGGAGATTCGACTGCGCCACAGTGCCGTTGGGCTGAATTTTATCGATGTTTATTTCCGTACCGGCGCTTATCCATCACCCCAGTTACCGTTTACCCCCGGCCTTGAAGGGGCGGGCACAGTAGAGGCGATTGGTGAAGGGGTACAGGGTTTTGCCGAAGGGGATCGAGTGGCCTATGCAGCGCATCCCTTGGGCGCCTATGCTGAGGTGCGACTGATACCCGCAGAAAAATTGGTGCATTTGCCTCCGGATATTCAAGAGTCTACCGCCGCCGCGATGATGCTGAAGGGTATGACAGTGCAATATCTACTGAGAAGTACGGTACCGCTTAAACCCAAAGATACTATCCTCTTTCAGGCTGCCGCTGGAGGGGTTGGCCTGATTGCCTGCCAGTGGGCACGACACCTGGGTGTCACCATCATCGGTACGGTTGGGTCAGACGAGAAAGCGGAATTGGCCACCGCTCACGGCTGTACCCATACTATCGTTTATACCCGCGAGAATTTTGTAGATCGAGTGCGGGAACTGACCGATGGCGTCGGCGTGGATGTTGTATACGACTCGGTGGGTCAGCATACCTTTAAAGGCAGTCTGGATTGTCTTAAGCGGCGCGGGACTCTGGCACTCTTTGGCCAAAGTTCGGGCAAAGTACCCTCTTTTGATCCCTCTGTGCTCGCTGCAAAAGGCTCCCTTTATCTGACCCGACCGGGTTTGTTCGACTACACCGCAGATCGGTCTAGCCTGGAGCACTGCGCGGGCGAGTTATTTCAGGTGATGCAAAGTGGTGCAGTGCAGGCTGATATTAATCAGGAATACGCTCTGTCAGATGCGTCGTTGGCTCACGCAGATCTGGAGGGGCGGCGCACTACCGGCGCCAGCGTTTTACTGCCCTGAGGTAAACGGTATTTTGAAGGCACGCAGGCACCGATGATGAATTTACAAGAAGCGATACGCGCTCTTTCACAAGGTCAGGATCTCACCAACGCCCAGATGGCTGATGTCATGCGCATTATTATGCAGGGTGATGCGACCCCGGCACAGATTGGAGCCGTATTGACAGCGCTTCATATCAAGGGAGAGACGGTTGAAGAGCTGACAGGCGCTGCGACTGTCATGCGAGAATTTGCCGCCACTGTCACTGTTAAGGCGGATCGGGTTGCCGACACGGTGGGTACCGGCGGCGATGGTGCTGGCCTGTTCAATGTCTCGACCGCGGCAGCGTTGGTCGCTTGCGCCGCCGGGGCAACCATGGCCAAGCACGGCAACCGTGCGGCCACTGGAAATTCCGGCAGTGCTGATGTGCTTGAGACAGCAGGGGTTAATATTGCGCTCAGCCCTGAAGCCGTCGGCAAGACCATCGACGCGGTGGGCCTAGGTTTTATGTTCGCCCCCACCCATCACGGCGCGACACGCCATGCGATCGGTCCGCGCCGTGAGATCGGTATTCGTACTTTGTTTAACCTGCTCGGACCGTTGACCAACCCGGCCGGGGCCAGATGGCAACTGGTCGGTGTTTTTGATCAGGCCTGGGTTCACCCGCTGACCGAGGTGTTTGCCAACCTGGGTAGCGTGCATACGCTGGTCGTCTGCTCGGATGACGGGCTGGATGAGATAAGTATCGCTGCCGACACGAAGGTGAGCGAACTGCGTGATGGAAGCATTAAGGACTACGTGATCAAACCGGAAGAATTTGGGATTGCACGTCAATCGCTGGATGATCTGGTCGTGACGGATTCGACCCAGAGCCTGGCTTTGATTCGCTCAGCGCTTACCGGGACCAACGGCAGTGCAGCCGACATGGTAGCTCTGAACGCAGGGGCAACCATATACGCGGCTGACCTTGCCGATTCACTGCAAGACGGGGTAGCGCGTGCCCGTGAAATCCTCAAAAGCGGGGCAGGGTACGGCAAGTTAGAGGAACTTGTGGCCTACACCCAGAAGTTTTTGGTCGAGCCATAATAAGGAGCCAGACATGCAAATAATCTTTGTACAGGTCAAGTGCGATCTGGGGCGCTCGTATCAGGTCGCCCAGGCGCTTGTCGATGTGGAGGGCGTGTCGGAGGTTTATTCGATCTCCGGACCTTATGATCTGCTTGCCAAGTGTTATATCAGTGATGGCGAAGACGCTGGTCATTTTGTGAATCTGCGACTTCAAACCTTGGACGGTATTCGCGACACTCAGACGATCATCGCATTCAATGCATTCAGTTGATCGCCCACCAGGCCAAGGA
>JAAZYQ010000160.1 GCA_014239575.1 Gammaproteobacteria bacterium | reverse complement strand
AGCACTTACCTGCCGGAGTTAGAGGAGACCGGATGGAAAGCCGCCAGACTGCGTCATGCGCTGGATATGACCTCGGGCGTACGTTATGTCGAGGACTATGAAGCACTGGACTCGGACATTGCGGCAACCGATGTCGCCTCCGGCTGGCGGTCCCCAAAACCCGAGATTCCCTACTTTCAGTGCATGTGGGACCAGATCCTGAGCCTCAAGGAAACCGTTCGTGAACATGGTGCCGCCTTTGAGTACCGCTCGATTGAGACCGATGTGTTGGCCCACTGCATGGAACGAGTGACACAGACCCGCCTTGCGGAACTCATCAGCCGGGAGCTCTGGCAGCCACTGGGGGTACAGGAAAGTGCCTGCTTTACGGTGGATGCAGCAGGCTACCCGCTGGCCGATGGGGGTTTCAATGCCACGCTATGCGACTATGCCCGTTTCGGCCAGATGCTCTGCAACGGGGGTGTCGGAAACGGCCGGCAGATCGTGCCGCAGGAATGGCTGCTGGATACCTTCGACGCGAATCCATCGCTTTTTAGCGATAAAAACAATATGGATCTGGACAACGGAGCTTATCGAAACCAGTTCTGGATCAGGGACATTGACCGTCGAATTCTGATGGCAAGAGGCGTTTTCGGACAGATCATCTATGCCGACATGGACAACAGTCTGACCATCGTCCGCTTAGCAAGTTGGCCCGAGTTTGTTTCCAGCGAGCGCAAAACTGATGATCTTCGGGCATTCGACGCCATCACCCATTTCCTCACGGATCAATAGCATGAGCGATCTTGAACTTTGTTACCTGCCTGCCACCGAAGCGATCGCCCGGTTCAAGGCCAAAACCCTATCCCCTGTTGAACTGCTGGAAGCGCTGATCCACCGGGCCGATCAGGTAGAGCCCGTCATCAACGCATTTACCTACCGTCACTTTGACGAAGCGATGGCAAATGCAAAAAAGGCCGAAGCGAAATACGCCTCCGGCCAGCGCACCCGGGTGCTTGAGGGACTGCCGATCGGCATTAAGGACGAGAATTTCATCAAGGGTAAGCCCACATCGAGCGGCTCACTCATCATGAAAGATTTTGTGGCGACCGAAACCTCGGTCGGTAATGAGCGGATACTTCGTGCCGGGGGCATCGTCCATGCCCGAACTGCAACACCAGAATTTTCGTCCGCAGGATATACAAACTCCCGGTTATGGGGGGTCACCCGAAATCCCTGGAATCCTGAGTTCACACCCGGGGGGTCTTCTGGTGGCTCAGCCGCCTCGTTAGCATCCGGGACCAGCGCAATCGCCACCGGCTCGGATATCGGCGGTTCCATCCGCATCCCGGCAGGAACCTGTGGACTGGTTGGGTACAAACCGCCCTACGGCCGCAACTCGGATGACCCACCATTTAACCTGGATTTTTACTGCCATACCGGGCCTCTGGCACGCAACGTCAGTGATGCCATCGTCCTACAGAACGTCATGTGCGGCCCCCACCCCAAGGACGTGGCGAGCCTTCGGCCCAAACTGCGCCTGCCCGGGCAGTACCCGCCGATCAAAGACTGGAAGATTGCCTTTTCAATGGACCTTGGCTTCTTTGAGGTTGATCCTGATGTGCAAAAGAACACACTGAATGCCCTCGATGTTTTCCGGGATCTCGGGGCAACGGTAGAAGAAGTTGATATCGGCTGGGATCACCGGGTGCTCGATGCCGGGCTTGCATACCTTTCCCATATTTTCGGTGCTTACATGGCCACTTATCTCAAAGACCATGCTGACAAGATGACAAACTATGTACGTCAGTGGGCCGAAGAAGCGCAGAAATCAACGGCGGCGGAATTTCTCCACACACTGGAGGTGGTTAACGAGATGTATGCCACCGTGGGTCCGTTACTTGAGAAGTACCGAGTACTCGTCTGTCCCACCAACGCACTTCCCGCAGTGCCGGCCGACTTTGACCACTCACGGGACACAATCAGTATTAACGGCAAGAATGTGAACCCTGCGCTAGGTTGGGTAATGACAACGCCGTTTAATTCCTTAAGCCGATGTCCGGTGCTGACGGTGCCGACAGGGCGGGCGGGCAATGGCGTACCGACCAGTATTCAGATTGTCGGTCGCACCTATACTGATAAAGATGTTTTTCAGGCCGGCATGGCATACGAATCCGCTGCGCCAAAGTGGTTTTCAGTTGCTGGCCATCGTCCCGGTATCGCTGGTTCATGACCAAGGCAAACTCGTCGTCGTCGCGGACCGTCATCACTTTGGCCAACTGGCGTCAGGCCCCGCATAACCGTTTTGCTTTTCATCGCATCAGTGAGTTTATCGGTACAGCGCCGATCAGAAAATCCAGGCAAACGACACCACTGCACCGTAATCTTGTCAGGCCGGAGGACTTTCCTGGTGAAATCACCAGTTCCTCCCTGGAGGCCTGGCTAACGCGCAGTGATACCGATGCCTTTGTGGTTCTCAAGGAAGGCGCGATTGTGCTTGAGTGGTATGCGCCTCACTATGAAGGCGTCGAACCTCATATTCTGTTTTCAATCAGCAAATCCGTAACCGGTGTCCTAGCGGGCATTCTCAACGCCAGTGGTATGTTCGACCCGACAGCCAGGGTAATAGATTACCTTCCGAAAGGCGCTGCTTGTGGCTACGACGAGTGCACAGTTCAACAGTTACTGGACATGCAGGCGGCAATTGCCTTTGACGAAAACTACCTCGACCAGACCGGACAGTTTGCCCGCTACCGTATGGCAACCGGATGGAACCCATCACAGGCCGGAACAACGCCTGTTGAGGGGCTGGCGGAATTTCTGATGACATTGCAAGCCAGCGACAAGCCTCATGGAGAAATTTTTCGCTACCTTTCCCCAAACTCCGATCTGCTGGGAGTCATTCTGGAGCGGGCAACCGGACAACGCTATGCGGACCTGCTTTCGAAATATCTATGGGAACCGCTAGGCTGCGAGCACGACGGGTATGTCACAGTGGATGGCGTGGGCACTGCGCGCTCGGCCGGAGGTGTATGTGTACACCCCCACGACCTTGCCAGGCTCGGCCAGGCAATCAGTGTCGCCGCTTCAGGTAAGGGTGACGGGGTTATTCCAGCTGGATGGATTGACGATACCTTAACCGCTGGTAATCAGCAGGCATGGCGAGACGGCGAGTTTGCTCCTTTATTCCCCCAAGGTAACTATCGCAACCAGTGGTACCTAACTGGGGGGCAGGCCCAGGCGATGTGCGCTATCGGTATTCACGGCCAGTGGCTGTATATCGATCCCAGACGCAACATCACTATTGTCAAGCTGTCTTCCCAAATCGACCCACTTAGCGAATCTGTGGATATGGAATCGATCGAAACTTTTGGGCGTATCGCAACGCAATTCCAATCCTGACCAGCTAAAACGATCAGCCCTTTGCAGAACGGCATTGATCACGAGGCCGGCAGAACACCTCTGAGCGCATAAACCTGGGTTGATTCAAAATGCTCGTCGTCGACCTTGATATAAGCAACCCGGTCCGCTGGCAGTACAGTCACATCATACACACCGGTGGTCGCCCGCAAGCGAAGCTCAAGTTCCTGTAGATCAAGCCTTGGCTCCTCTTCAAGCTGTAGCGTAATGCTGTTGCGCAATGGCGGTGTTCGACCAACCCAGGCAATGACCAGCCACAGCGCAGTGGCCGTAGCGCACAAACCAAACACACTGCGCTATCGGTATTCACGGCCAGTGGCTGTATATCGATCCCAGACGCAACATCA
>JAAZYQ010000015.1 GCA_014239575.1 Gammaproteobacteria bacterium | reverse complement strand
CAGGCATAGCGCCAGCGGGGGCGAAAAAAAATCACCGCCACGAGCCCTGGCACCAGCAAATGTCCAGCCATATGTATGGTGGTAGCAATCATCAAGGTGTCCAAGGTAGAGTTGTTTGTAGTTGCAAGGGTCTGTCGGTTTTCATCGCTGAGTTACGGTGGATGCCGGCGCGGATGATAGCGCCTTGGCCAGCGATGCCAAAACACCCGCTACGATCGATGGCTCAGATAAAACACACAACCGCTATCAGACATGAATAAAACATCGGACAGTACGAATTTATCGGTCAGTTATTTCAGGGTATCGGACCCCTTGGATGAACAGATTCTGGCGCTGAAACATGATGGTGCGATCGTGGTTCGTGATCTGGCCAGTGTCGCGTTGGTTGATCAAGTGGCAAGCGAACTGCAGCCATACTTTGATACTCAAGGCCACAATTTTGAGGATGAATTTAATGGCTATGCGACGCGCCGGCTGGCCAGCACCCTGGCGTATTCATCCGCAGCGGCTGATCTGATCGAACAAACGCATGTGCTCGCACTGCTCGACCCGGTACTGCTGCCCAACTGCAGCAACTACCGCATCGGCAGCAGTACCGGCATTGAGATTCACCCCGGTGAAAAACCGCAGGCACTGCACCAGGATGATGTTATCTATCCGATACGCATTCCCGGTATCGACTGGCAGGTCAGTGTGATGTGGGCGCTGAGCGACTTCACGCTCGAAAACGGCGCCACCCACGTGCTGCCGGGCAGTCACCGGGTCGAATGTGAGGGCAGCTATGAAGATGCCTCGAGCGTGCAGGCACCCATGAATCGCGGCAGTGCCCTTTTTTACCTCGGAGCCACCTGGCACGGCGGCGGCGCCAACCGCTCGACGGTGCCGCGCATGGGGTTGGTCACCACCTACGCCCTGGGCTGGTTGCGCCAGGAAGTGAACCACTACCTGACGGTGCCGCGCGAGAAAGCGCAAGGTTATTCCCGCACCGTGCAAAACCTGATGGGCTATCGCTGCCACGGGCCTTACCTGGGCCGCTTTGCCGACGATCCCGATGGCTATTGGCACAACAAACACTGAAGGAGTCTTGCGTCACGATGCCCTGTACTGACGGTGCTGAGTTTGCCCTCCCGGCTGAACTTGCCAGTGAGCGCGAAGCGCTCTGGCAGGTACAGCGCGAGCGCTTGGCCGGCTCGGCTTTTTATCAACGCCATCACCCGCGCGCGCCACTGACACTGCCGACCTCTTTAGCAGACATTGCCCAGATGCCCTTTACCGACAAAGAGCAGTTGCGTACCAACCAGGCGACCTACCCACCTTTTGGCAGCTACCTCGCCCACCCTAGGAATCGCGTGACCCGACTGCACCGCACCTCGGGCACCTCGGGCCAGGCCATGAATCTTGCACTGTCGCCCCATGATGCAACGCTGCAGGCCAAGGTGGCCGGACGCGCGCAGTCGGCGGCGGGCCTGGGACCTGGCGACATCGTCGTCCACTGCCTCAATTACCAGCTGTGGATGGGCGGGTTGACCGATCACCTGGGGTTGGAAGCGACCGGCGCCCTGGTGGTGCCCTTTGGCACGGGTCACACGACGCTTTTGATCCAAACGATCCGCGAGTTGGGCATCAACGCCATCTCGTGCACGCCATCCTACCCGGCCCGACTGGCGCAGGTACTGGCAGAACAATCCCCGGCGATAGCGCCTCGAGATCTGGGCTTGCGCAAAGCCTTTATGGGTGGTGAACCCGGCCTGGATGATCCGGTTTTTCGCCAGCGGTTGGCAGACACCTGGGGAATGCAGGCGATGAACTCCAATTACGGTGTGAGTGATTTCCTGTGTAATTTTGCCGGCCAGTGCACGTTACAGAACGATCTTCATTTCATGGCCATGGATGTTGCGCACCCGGAGTTGGTGGCGCCCGGACAAACAACAGTGATCCCCTGGGAGGCCGGCAGCGAGGGCGAACTGGTGCTGACCCACCTCGACCGTGAATGCCAGCCGCTGCTGCGCTTTCGCACCGGCGACCTGGTGCGCCTTGGCGCTACTGATCGCTGCGCCTGTGGCCGTGGTGCGCCGCGCTTTCAGGTCATCGGGCGCACTGACGACATGATTGTGGTGCGCGGGGTCAACGCCTTTCCATCGGTAATCGCCGCAGCCATCAACCGCTGTGAAGAACTCAATGGTGAATACCGCATTCGCCTGCCTCACCCACCGCCTTACGACCGACTGCCGCTGGAGGTAGAGCTGGCCGACAATAACCCACTCGGCGACGAGCTGAGTGCACAACTCAGCCTGCGCCTCAGTGATACTTTGCGTCTGGGGGTCTTGCTTACGCTGCTGCCGGGCGGAGCGCTCGGCCGTAACGAGGGCAAGACCCGTCGCGTGATCCGGGAGTACAACTGATGACCGAAACTGTTTTGTACCAAGTGACCGATACGGTCGCGAGCGTTACCTTAAACCGCCCCGAGCGGCTTAATGCCATTAATCCGGCATTGCTGGAGGAACTGACGGCCGCGCTGATGCGCGCCAATGCCGACCCGGCCGTGCAGGCTATTATCCTACGCGGTGCTGGGCGGGCTTTTTGCGCAGGCGATGATCTTAAAGAGTTTGACAGCCAGGTGGGCACCGAGACCGAGACTCGTGCCTACATCGAGCGCATCCAGGATGTAACCCGCGCCCTGTGCCTTAACCGCAAGATGGTCATCGGTGCCATCCACGGCTGGGCGGTGGGTGGCGGGCTCGAATGGGTAATCAACTGCGACTTCGTCATCATGTCGCGAAATACGCGGTATTTCTTTCCCGAGATCTCACTGGGTATCTTTGTCACCGGCGCCGTGACCCGGCTGCTGACACAACAGATCGGATTGCAAAAAGCCCGACGACTGATCCTGCTCGGCAATCAATACTCAGCGAACGACGCAGCCGAACTGGGATTTGACTGGCAGGTGGTTGATCCGGATGCGGTCGATGATGAAGCCCGCGAACTGGCGACCCGAATAGCAGCTTTGCCACCCGAACCGGTAGGTGATCTCAAGCAGGCGTTGCGCGAGGCGGCGGATACTGATCTTGAGAGCGCTATGGCGATCGAAACCCAAGCCACACTAAAAGGTTTTCTTGATCCGGATTCGGCACAGCGGGCACGCGACCGACTCGGCTGAATCAGCTACGTACCGGGTTGCCACGGCGCAGCCGAAGCACCAGCATCAAAAGTGCCAAAGAGGCATAACTGACCGGCCACGCCCAATCGCTTCGGATCATCAGCAGATAATGCACCGCGACCAGGGGCAAAGCGATGTAGACCGCGCTGTGCAGGCGCTTCCAGTGACGGCCTAACCGACGCATCGCACCGCGCGTTGAGGTCAACGCCAGTACAAGCAGGGTCAGCCAGGCTGCAAAACCCAGCAACACATACGGTCGCTTGATAATCTCTTCGCCGAGCCGGGGAAAATCCCAACCCAGCAAAAAAGAAAGAAAGAACAAAAAATGCGCGCTGGCATAGGTAAAAACCCACAAGCCGACAGCCCGCCGGTAGCGTAGCAGCGCCGGCCAATGTACCCAGCGGGCCACGCGTGGCAAAAGTAACACCAGCAGCAACAGGTTGAATGTCCAGATTCCGGTTTCCCAGATCAGGGATTTTTGTGGATCGACCCCCAGCGCCTGCCTTTGCCAGGCCAGCGCCAGAACAACCGCCGGGGTTGCCAAGGCCAGGTGTGCGACAAGACGAATCAACGGTACTGCTGCGACGCCCCTGGGTACAGCTGCGCCACCTGGTCAGCATACCCGTTGTACGGCCTTGAGGGGATACGCTCGATCTCGCCGTCACCCCAGATGCGCCGCTCGGTTGCCTGGCTCCAGCGTGGATGGGAAATATCCGGGTAGACGTTGCTGAACCAGCCATATTCTCTGGGGTTCTCCACATTCCAGGTTGCCATTGGGCGCTCTTGGGTGAAGGTGATGCGAACAATGAACTTGGGCGACTTAAAGCCATACTTCCACGGAACTGTGATGCGAAAAGGCATGCCGTTCTGGGGCAGTTCGCGGTCGCCGTAAACACCAAAAGTGGCAAAGGTCAGCGGATGCATAGCCTCTTTAATGGTCAGCGCTTCCACGTAGGGCCAATCCAAGGTGCCAAAGGCCGACGCCTGGCCTGGCATCTCCTCGGGACGCAAGACACTGGTAAAGGCAACGTAACGAGCTGACCCTAACGGCTCTACCGCGCGGATGATGTCGCTCAACGGTCGGCCGTTGTAAGGAATCACCATCGACCAGGCTTCAACGCAGCGAAAATCGTAAACCCGCTCCTCAAGATGACTGAAAGGCATGCCCATCAGTTCGTCGATATCGAATGTGCCCGGCTTGGCACACAGCCCGTCGAAGCTGACCGCCCAGGGTGTCATCTGGAACGCACCAGACTCACGGTAGGGGTCAGTCTTGTTCCAGCCAAACTCGTAAGCGTTGTTGTAGTGAGTCGCCGCGTACTTGCTGGTTAACCGCTTGCCCGCGTTGTCGAGAATAACTTCACCCGCCCCTGCCACGGCGGGTACGGGTGCGTTATCAGCATTTGCCTCGGATCGAGGCCAGTGTCTACCATAGCGGAGTGCCCCAAATCCTCCCACGGCACAAAGACCCAGCGCGCCGGCGATAAAACGCCGGCGGCGGTAAGTCGGTTGGTCAGTAAACCGAGTCAATTTTTATCCCAGACTGAAACAGTCCTGCCATTATCGCCGACCTGTCGGTCCATGAGCATGACAGTTTGGTCATCAAGGCAAGGATAATATCGGGCACAAGGCCTTGGAAAACAGGTGTTCTGAGAGAAAAATAATGATTGCTTTATGGTTTTTGCTGGGTTAGTGTTCAATTCAAGTGGCCCAAATACTTGGCCCTTTGACCGAATGGCTACAGGTGAATACCTGTAGATCTGCTGAAAGTTCTCAAAAAACCCAATCCAGTTTCTTCACTTCGCCTCCCGTATCCATTCATTTTATCCGCCCTTAGCAATGGGTTTTATCCCAGTGTGCCGGGCATTTTCCTGACCTACAAGAGACTTTTTTGATTTATGAATATCTATGTTGGAAATCTATCGTATAGCGTGACCGAGGAAGACCTCAACGCAATGTTTGCCGAGTTTGGCGATGTCAGCAGTGCAAAACTCATCATGGACAGAGACACTGGCCGCTCCAAAGGATTCGGATTTGTTGAAATGTCCGGTGAGGATGCCGGCCAAAAAGCTATTGATGAACTCAATGGCCGTGATGTCGGCGGTCGCTCATTGACTGTCAACAAAGCACGACCCCGTGAAGAACGGCCCCGTGGCGGTGGCGGTGGCGGTGGCCGCGGTGGTTACGGTGGTGGTGGCGGCGGTGGTGGCGGTGGTTACGGCGGCGGCGGAAACCGTTACTAAGACCTGACCCAGTTACCCGGTGGGCGGGGCAGACATCTGTCTTTGCCGCCGGGTAATGGCTTGCTTCAAGTCTTGCGCCCGGTAGATACTCGGCGCATGCCTGATCTTTTTTTGTCGGCTGGAGTTGTTCGGCATGGCTTCTGAGCCCTCTGTGGCACCGTCCCAGCCGAGCCGCATGACAGCGCTGCTGCGCTGGCTGGGTGCCGACCCGCGCCCCGTCACGGTACTGGAACGCACCGTGGCTATCCTGGGCAGCCTCGTGGCGATGTTGATCGTCTTTGCTGTGAGCGGGTCAATGCCCGGTGGCAGCCATGTGCTCATCGTTGCCTCAACCGGGGCTTCGGCCGTCATCATTTTCACCGTACCACACGGCCGGCTGTCACAGCCCTGGCCGGTGCTTGTCGGTCATTTACTGTGCGGCCTCATCGGCGTGACCTGCGCAAAATGGCTTGGCACCGGACCGATGTCAGCCGCGATCACGGTCAGCCTGTGCGTTCTGGCCATGAACGTGGGGCGCTGTCTTCACCCACCCGCCGGCGCGACCGCGCTGACCGCAGTGCTGGGCGGAAGCATCATCACCGATCTGGGCTACAGCTTCGTGCTGGCGCCCGTGATGGTGAATATGCTGACCCTGATCGGTGCAGCCGTGCTGATAAACCTGCCTTTTCGCTGGCGACGTTACCCAGCGACGCTGAATTGGCAACGCCGCAAAGCACTACCCCCCAACGTAGATCGCTCGGATCTTGCCTATGCGCTGTCAAAAATCGACACGTTTATGGATATCAATGAAGATGATCTGCTGCGCATCTACGAGCTGGCACGAAGTCGTTCTGACAAAGAGTCAATCATCAAAATTCAGGCCGGGGGTTGCTTCAGCAACGGAGGATTCGGCCACGACTGGGAGGTGCGCCAGGTCAGTGCCAACTACTCAACCGATAACAGCGCGCGCGTGGCTTACCAGATCATCGCTGGCACCGACAACGGTGGGTCGGGGGAAAGCAGCCTGGATGAATTTAAGGCCTGGGCCAGTTATGCGGTGGTGCGAAACGGGGGTTCGTGGAACCGGGTGTAAACCCTGAACTCGTTGTCGCTCGCCATAACCAGCAGGCACTGCCCTCAGGCTGAAGCGCGCAGCAGGTCTTCCTTGTGATCAACATCGCGCAGCACGGCATCATCTACCATGGGCACCTCGATCACAGATTCGGCAAGGTTGTCAAAAAGACAACGCGCAATATCGTCACCCGTCAGTTGCATTAATGCACCGAACCACTCGCGCGGAAACAGTACCGGGTGACCCCGACGATCGCCAAAACAGGCGACCCGAACAGCATCTGCCGAAAAGCCCTCAAGCAAACGATTGATGTGTGTTGCGCTTACCCATGGCATATCGGCCAGACACAGCACCATACCATCGAGACCGGCGGGCAATTGTGATACCCCGGCGCTGATTGATGCACCCATGCCGTCGCGGTAGTTTGGGTTGTATATCCAGTTAAGCGAGCGGCCATTGAGGGCATCGCGCAACGGAGCCTGTTCGTGCCCGGTGACCACGTGCACCGTACCCACTTTAGAATCCAGCGCCGCATCAACCGCGTGAGCTGCAACCGCCTTGCCCTGCCAAGGCAACAATAACTTGTTGGGGCCCCCGGCACGCAGCGAGCGACCCGCCGCCAGCACCAATGCATCGATCCGTGGTGCCAGCATCATCTAGTCATTGCGCCCAATCAACATCACATCTCCTTGCGGGTGGGTTCGCGCGCGGTCACGCTGTGCCGGCGCGGGCAAACTTGATTACACATTTATTAATGCCTGGCCGTCAACACCTGGTTGCCACAACAGCATCAGCCCTTAAGCCAAAACAACCCCCCCTACCCAACCAAACACTACAAGAAGCTTAATTTCAAAGAAAATCCGGACAGACCACCTGCAGCGCCAGTGCTGCGTACATTGCAACACGAAGCATAAAAAATCCCCGCCAGAGGCGAGGACACGTAAAGGAGGAAAACGCTGTTAGCGTCTCGGATTTGCTGACCGGTTGGCTGTGATCTGATTCACGGTTGACCGGCTTCAGGTGATTTCAATAAGTGGCGTGCATCTGGATATGCTCGAACTCCAGGTCAAGTTTGTCGCTACGCTCTAATTGCTCTATCGGTATACCGATTGCGAGCAGGTCTTTGAGCATGGCGATAATCGCTTCGGAATTGTGACTCGCTCCGGATTCGATGATGGTGGCGCTCGTGTTCATGGCATGTTCCTCTTATGTGTCCTGTGTTGGTATTTCACAGTTGCATCATCAGCGATCGGGGCATCTCGGTCTGTGATGGTTGTCACACATTCACAACCCATGCGGGGTGTCGCGGGAGGAAAAGACCATTAAATGCCCAGACAAGTGACGGCTGTCACATTTGCCGAAATGAAAGAACTACAGCAAGGTGTTAAGAAAAGCGGCGACCCGCCGGGCAAAGCGGCGGTCAGCCCAGTAAGCCAGATGGGAAGCCGGAGTCCATCCGCTGACCGGGCCGCCCACATTGATCAGTTCGTCACGGTGGACGACGCTGGCATAGGCTTCATTGATGGGCTTGAGCGGCCAGCCCAATACATCGTCAGGATCAAAGTAATTGAGCCACCGGGCATCGCCCTTGAGACGCGCGGGCAGGCGCGGCGGCGGAAAACGGATCGGCTGCACCTTCGAGCAGGCAAAAGTGAACAGCGGAATATTGCAGCCAAAGGTGATGAAGCCGGTTAACCAGTTCATGCGCTCAAAGGGTGATAACCGACGGTCCGGGCGCTGTTGGCTGTCCCAGATGTAATTGGACAGAATATGCCCGCCGAACGAATGTGCCAATACCACCAGCGGTACGGCACGACTGGAGAGTTGATCGTTGTACAGAGCGGCCATGGCCTGACGCACCCGCGTATGGACTCGATTGTAGGTTCGCGTCTCCTCGCCACCGCGCCGGCCGCCAGAGGGCAACTGGCGATAACCGGCCGCGTCACCTAAAGCACTCAGCAGCAGGGTGCGCAAACGTCGTGCCCGCAGATCCGTAGAATCGTAGGCCGCCTGCAGATAGGCATTCTGGGCCGGACGCAGGATATCGTCCCAGAATACCGGCTGCCAGGCCACCTGCTCGGGATCTGTGCCGATCTTCTCGAGTTGCGTGCTGACCCCATCGATCAATTGGTCGGCAAAATCCGGGCTCTGACGGCCGATGCCATGGATGACCAATGCCGCAAGATTTTTTTTCATCGACGGGTGTGGCCCAACGGGCGTACCGGCCGTGCGCTACCTGCCCAACAGGCAAAAGTGCCGGGAAAATTATCGGCCACTGGGCCTTCGAGAATCACGCTTTAAACACCATGATGAACAACCATCCAGTAAGTGTACTCGCCGCCCCGCATCCGCAACAGGCGCCACAACTGTCGAGCACAGGTACAATCGCACCTGGCCCCAGTTGATCCTTCTCTACCGTTGAACCAGAACCTTTACCTGCTGCTTCGCCAGCACTTCCCCGCTGACCCCGATACGCCGTGGCTGGTGCTGCCTGACGGGCACTGCGTGCCTTACGGCGATATTGAGCCGACCACGGCGCGCTACGCCGGGGCCCTGCACTCGCTGGGCATCGGTCAGGGTGATCGGGTATTGGCACAGATCGATAAATCGCCAGAAGCCTTGTTGTTGTACCTGGCGACACTGCGTCTGGGCGCTATCTACGTGCCTTTGAATACAGCCTACACCCCAACCGAAGTGGTCTATTTTCTGGGTGATGCACAGCCAGGGCTGTTCATTGCCCGGCCTGACCGTGAAGCCACCTTGAGTGAAGCTGCCCAGGCGGCAGGTGCGATGCTCCTCACCCTGGATGAGTCCGGACAGGGCAGCCTACGCGAGCGAGTCGATCAGGCAACGTCTTATGAAGCGGTAACAACCGTCAGTGGCGATGACATCGCCTCGATTATCTACACCTCGGGCACCACCGGGCGCTCCAAGGGTGCCATGCTCAGCCACAACAACCTGGCCAGCAACGCCCTCACCCTTGAGACCTTGTGGGGTTTTGTTGACACCGATGTTTTGCTGCATGCCCTGCCAATCTACCACGTGCATGGGCTCTTTGTGGCGGTGCACTGTGCCATGCTGCGCGGGATTCCCATGCTGTTTCTGCCACGCTTTGATCCGGTTGAGGTGCTGATACAGTTGCGATCTGCCACGGTCATGATGGGCGTGCCTACTTTCTATACACGTCTACTGCAGGCAGAGGGTTTCGATCGTGCCAGTTGTGAACATATGCGGCTTTTTATCAGTGGCTCAGCACCACTGCTGGCGCAAACCTGGCAGATGTTTTATCAACTGACCGGTTACCGCATTCTCGAACGTTACGGCATGAGCGAAGCCAATATGGTTGCCTCGAATCCGCTCGAAGGTGAACGACTGCCCGGCACGGTAGGCTTTGCCCTGCCGGGGATCACGCTGCGGGTATGCGACGACGCACACCGCCCGCTACCCCCCGGACAGACTGGCGTGCTCGAGATGCGTGGCCCAAACGTATTTCAGGGCTACTGGCAGATGCCCGAAAAAACCGCCAGCGAATTCACCAACGATGGTTTTTTTGTCTCGGGTGATCTTGCGACCCTGACAGAAGACGGCCGGGTATCCATCGTCGGTCGGGAAAAAGATCTGGTGATCAGTGGCGGATTGAATGTCTACCCCAAAGAGATCGAGGAAGCGATCGACGCACTGCCCGGGGTCAACGAAGCCGCGGTCATCGGCGTCCCACACGCCGACCTGGGTGAAGGCCTGGTGGCGGTTATCTGCGTCACACCCGGGGACACTGTTGATGCGGATAGTGTGATCGAAGCCCTTAAAGCCAGCCTGGCAGGCTTCAAAGTACCCCGGCAGATTTATTCGGTTGATGAACTGCCGCGCAACGCGATGGGCAAGGTGCAAAAAAATATTCTGCGGGAAAGATACGCCGAAACCTTCTGCGCCTGAGCGCGGGGGTATTTACAGCTCGGTGTACTTGCGCGCTGTCCCGCGGGCTTTTTCCACCGGATATCTGTGCCGGTTCTTTTCCAGTTTAGCCCATGCAGCGCTGCCCAGATCAATCTCCATCTGCGAAGCCAGACGTAAGGTGTAGATCAATATATCGGCCAACTCCTCGGCCACGGCCGCGCGCTTATCGGGGTCCAATTCCTCGCTCTGGCGCTCGCTCAGCCACTGGAAGTGCTCCACAAGCTCTGCCGCCTCGACAATCAGCGCCATGGAAAGGTTCTTGGGGGAATGAAACTGCTGCCAGTCGCGCTCCTTCGCAAACTCATCGATCGCACTCGACAGGGTCTCGATAAAGGCGTTGTTCATAAATCGGCTCGGGGCGGGTGATCAGTTATCGGGGGTCATGAAGGCCTCAAAATCCTCGAGGGTATCGGCTACCGCCGCTTCGAGAATACGCTCACCGTAAGCAACGCTGGCAAGGCCCGGATTGGAACCGATACGCCCATCGGGAAAACAGCGACGGTAATCGGCAGCATCGCGAATCTGTCCCTTGGCAGCACGTTCGGGGCTTAGCGGTACATCCTTGACGGCTTCGGGATGCGCGTACCAACTGAGGGACACTTCGGTGGGCGTGGCGTGGCTGCCTTCGGCATCGCCGAACAGTTCGCGCGACAACGCGCCGATGCGTCGGCCGGTATACCAGTTGCGAAGTCTCAGGCGCGGCGCGGGTGTATCGCTGCCAGCAAAGCTTGCGCTGGACCAGATCTCTGAAAAGGCCGCCGTCACAGTGGCAATATTGCCGCCATGGCCATTGAGAAAATACACATGGGTGAAACCTTGGCAAAGCAATGACTCTGTGACATCGCGCACCAGCGCCAACAGTGTGGAGGGACGCAGCGAAATCGAGCCGGGAAAGGCCAGATGATGCTGGGCCATGCCCACCGCCAGTGTGGGACCAATGAGCACCGTGATACGTCGCGCCATCTCGCGGGCGACAGCTTCGGGGCAAATCGCATCGGTACCAATCAACCCATTGGGGCCGTGCTGCTCAGTCGAGCCGATCGGAACGATGATCGCTGTTGACGAGCGTAAGTAGGCCTCTACCTCGGGCCAAGCGGCCAGTTGCAATAGCATGGTTAATCTCCTGCTGGGATAAATCGTCGCACTTATTGACTGGATCGTGCGCGCAGTTCGGTCAGGGTCGTGGTATGGGCGATTGCCTCGGCGTCGGTGATCAGTTCAATCAAGGTGCTACTCGAGGCGGCCAGGGCGCGCTGCAGCGCCGATGTAAATCCGTCGGTTGTGCTGACCCGCTCGCTGCCAAGGCCATGAGCATCCGCCAACGCACAAAAATCCGGATTAATCAGATCGGTGTGGCTGATCCGACCGGGATAACGCATCTCCTGGTGCATGCGGATAGTACCCAGCATCGCATTGTTAATCACGATAATCACAATCGACAGCTCATACTGTGCTGCGGTGGCGAGTTCCTGCCCGGTCATCTGAAAATCACCATCGCCAACCACGCAGATCACCTGGCGCTTTGGAAACGCCAGTGCCGCCGCGATCGCGGCCGGAATACCATAACCCATCGATCCCGAAGTGGATGCCAACTGCCGTCCAGTGCCGCGGTGTCGAAAATAGCGGTGCAACCAACCGGTATTGTTGCCGGCACCGGTGCAGACGATGGCGTCATCGGCCAGTGTCTGGCTAAGATGCGCCACGACCTTCGCCAGATTGACAGCATCGGGGGTCTCCGCCGGAGTCGTCCAACCGAGGTAGCTATCGCGCAGTTCCTGGCCATGGGCTGCCCAGGGCAATGAGGTCGGGGGTTGCAGCGCCGACAATGCCAGCGCAAACACCGGGGCCGACACGGGAAAAGCCAGCGTCGGGTAATAGACCCGCCCTAACTCCTCGACACCCGGGTGAACATGCACGAGCTGCTGCCGAGGCAACGGCACACGCAAGCGAGTGTAATTACCCGTGGTGACCTCACCCAGGCGTACACCCAGGGCGATCACCAAATCAGCCTCGGTGAGCGCACTTTCCAGTTGCGGGTTCATACCAATGCCGACGTCGCCCACGTACTGTGCATCGGTGTTGTCGAATACATCCTGGTAACGAAACGGCGTAGTCACCGGTAACTGCCAGCGCTTCGCAAATTCATGTAATGCCGCGCGCGACGCTGGACTCCAGTTACGTCCACCGGCCAGTAACACCGGCTGGCGAGCATTTGCCAGCAATTTGGCAAACCGCGCCATATCCGTAGGCGCAGGTTCGCTATGCAGACGGTGGTACTCTGGCAGATCGACTACCTGTGCACTGTCGGTCAGAACATCTTCAGGCAACACCACAACGACGGGGCCGGGACGGCCATTGCAGGCGGCATGAAAAGCCCGACTCATGACTTCGGGCAAACGAGCGACATCGTGTACTTGCTCGACGTGCTTGGCCAGAGCGTTGTAGAAAAGCCCGTAGTCGATCTCCTGAAAGGCCTCGCGCTCAAGGGCATCACGACTCACCTGGCCAATGAGTAATACCAGTGGCGTGGAATCCTGGGCCGCCACGTGAATACCAGATGCGGCGTTAGTTGCGCCGGGCCCACGAGTCACAAAACAGACACCCGGACGCCCTGTGAGTTTGCCGCAGGCTTCGGCCATCATCGCGGCACCGCCCTCGTGGCGGCAAACGACAGTGGTAATATCAGCTGTATCGTGTAACGCATCCAGCGCGCTGAGATAACTTTCGCCCGGCACGCAGAAAACGTGCCTCACCTGTTGCTGACATAGCGCCTGGATAAGAATCTGGCCGCCGGTACGGGCGGGTGGCAGTGGTACGGACACGTTCAGTCCTGAGTGGGTTTCTTGGGGGCCTTGGCGGAACGCTTGGTGCGAAGATGATCAGCGCTTTGGACCAGGCCGGCCGAGCGCAGGAAATTGTCCTGCACATCCTGCCACACTTCAAGGTTGCGACGAGCCATCTCGGACATTGTGCCCACGGACGTCTGGCCCAGAAAATCTGCCAGACGATCCTGATAAGCCTGTTGCTGCTCGACAAACAACCCCAGACTACGCTCAAGATAGTCGGTGAACATCTTCTGAGTGGTACCGCCATAAAAGCGGATGAGGTGGGTGAGAATCTCAGTGGTAAACAGCGGCTGGCCGGAGCTCTCCTGCTCATTGATGATCTGCAGCAGCACGCTACGGGTAATGTTATCGCCACTGGCAACATCGATCACGATGAATTCTTCGCCTTCGACGATCAGTTGCCGCAGGTCGGACACGGTAATGTAGTGGCTGAGCTCAGTGTCGTAGAGTCGCCGGTTGGGGTACTTCTTGATCGTACGCGTGCTCATCGCCGGCTCCCTGCATTATTGTGCAACGCAATAATACCACCAGCCGGGGGGATGCCGTAGGAACAGCCCATCAGTACATGTGCTGGCCACCATTGATCGACAGCGTGGAACCCGTCATGAAGGTCGCGTCATCGGCAACCAGAAACATCACCGCACGGGCGATATCACTGGCGTAACCCAGACGTCCGACAGGGATAGTGGCAATAATTTTTTCCAGCACTTTTGGCGGTACCGCGCGCACCATATCGGTATCGACATAGCCGGGGGCAATGGCATTAACCGTGATGCCTTTAGCCGCGCCTTCCAGAGCCAGCGCCTTGGTAAACCCGTGGATACCCGACTTGGCCGCCGCATAGTTGACCTGGCCATACTGTCCTGCCTGACCATTGATCGAACCGATGTTGACGATACGCCCGAATCCACGCTCACGCATGCCTTCAATCACGTTGCGGCACATGTTGTAACACGAAGACAGATTGGTCTGCAGCACGGCGTTCCACTGCTCGAAATCCATGCGGTGCAAAGTTCCGTCTCGGGTAATGCCCGCATTGTTCACCAGTATATCGGCCGGGCCAAGATCCGCCTCGATGCGCTCTATACCTGTGACGCACTGGTCGAAATCGGCAACGTCGAATTTGTATACAGCGATTCCGGTTTCGCTGTTAAACGCCTGGGCTGCCTCGTCGTTGCCAGCATAGGTGGCGGCAACACGGTGGCCTACTTCACTCAACGCTAACGAGATGGCAGCACCAATGCCCCGCGTCCCGCCGGTAACTATTGCTGTGTGTGACATATGTATCTAACTCCTTGAACGACTGAAAATAGGGTGAAAACCGTTTACTCGGGGGGTACTCAGGGACGCTCCACGCACATGGCGATTCCCATACCGCCACCGATGCACAGCGTGGCAAGACCGCGCCGCACGTCACGTCGACCCATCTCGTAGAGTAAGGTCGTCAGAACCCGGGCGCCGGAAGCGCCGATCGGATGTCCAAGCGCAATCGCGCCGCCATTGACATTGACTATGTCGGTATCCCACGCCATTTCCTGGTTCACGGCACAGGCCTGCGCTGCAAACGCCTCGTTGGCCTCGACCAAATCAAGATCGGCTGCCTCCCAACCCGCCTTGGCCAGAGCCTGGCGACTGGCGGGAATCGGCCCGGTTCCCATAATGGAGGGGTCCACACCAGCGGTCGACCAGGAGACGATCCGGGCCAATGGTGTGATGCCTCGAGCGCTGGCTGAGCTTGCGCTCATCAGCACGGTGGCAGCAGCGCCGTCGTTGATTCCCGAAGCATTGCCTGCCGTCACGGTGCCCGCCTTATCAAAGGCCGGCCTCAGGCCCGCCAGCGCTTCTGCTGTGGTGCCATGACGTGGGTGTTCGTCGGTATCCACAATGGTGTCGCCCTTGCGGCCCTTTATCGTGACCGGCGTGATCTCCTTTGCAAAACGCCCGGCTTTTTGTGCAGCCTCGGCTTTTTGCTGCGACGCAGCAGCAAAGGCATCCTGGGTATCGCGGGAAATGGCAAACTGGCTTGCGACGTTCTCGGCGGTATTACCCATGTGGTAGCCATTGAAAGCATCCCACAGCCCATCAACGATCATGCTATCGACCATTTCCAAGGATCCGAGTTTCTGCCCATCACGCAAGTGTGCGCAGTGTGGAGCCTGACTCATGCTCTCCTGACCGCCAGCCACGACGATATCACTGTCGCCATTGCGAATCGCCTGGTATCCCAGCGCGATGGCGCGTAATCCCGAACCGCACAGCTGATTGATGACCAGTGCCGTCTTCTCCACCGGAATGCCGGCTCCAATAGCCGCCTGGCGAGCCGGGTTCTGGCCCGTTCCTGCCGTCAGCACCTGGCCCATCACGACCTCGGAGACCTCTTGCGGTGCAACGCCGGCACGGTCCAGCGCAGCCACCATGGCAACACGACCCAGTTCACTCGCTGACAATGTGCTAAAGCCGCCGTTAAAGGCGCCGGTCGCCGTTCGCGCTGCACTGACAATGACTACTTCGGTTTCAGTTTTCATCTTATTCTTTTGTCTTTTAAAAAATATTCGAGCGATCCTGCGGATCGTACCTGGGTACCACACTATCGCATTCTTAACTTGCCAGTGCGTTGTAGCGGCGCCACCCAATACAGTGAAAGCGCCGCAAGCACTCCAGTCAAGACAAGACCGGCTTGAGCCGGTCTGTCGTGCCTGCAATGCGCCAGGTTCAAAACCCGAGAGCGCGAAACTCAGCTGCGCTTGTCAGCAACGGCACCTAAGGTATCTGCGGACTTACGAAAAAGCGTCTGCGCCTGATCGGCATACTGGCGGCCAAGCTCCATGGCTTCACTCGAATCCTTAGTCATCCGCTGTACCAAACCGCGAACGACTTCGGGCTGCTTTTCAAAGTACGCACGAGCGCTGTCAACATCTTTAACCTCTAGTGCTTCCCGAGCATTAGTCAGGATGGCGTTGGCATAATTGTGGGCAACACCCATCTGCAGCTCGATCAATTTTTCCAGGTTATCGACAACCAGTTTGCCGGCGTCAGTGCTGGCTGTACCCGCTGCCTTGCTGGCTTTTTCATACGACTCGGTGATCTTGGCTTTCATGATTTAATCCTATTGAATTCAGGGGGTTTAATATATTGTTGCAGTGCACAATAGCAAATAATATGGTGCGATGCAACATTTTTTCTTATGTGTCAACTAAATACGCTTTTTCAATAGTTTAAATTAACCTATTTGTCTATTTAATGATGCTATTACAGAGGTTTTTCAACAATATTGTCCTGGTGCATCGCACCAGTCGTGACTTTGTCATTAACCCCAGTCTCACTGAACCCAGCCCAGCACGGTCTACAATCGGCGCATGAACCCAATCCCCCCGGCCAACTGGGCGCAAGCCCTGGCGCAACTGCAGTTGCAGTTTGCCACCACGCTGAGCCATGCTGAGCGCACAGCCGGAACACGACCGCTGGCTAATCTTAGCGACTGGCTTCAGGCTTTTAGCGAACCAGCTGACCCCACGGCCACCACGGCACAAGCACCGGGTCTCGCGTTCATGGCCAATCCATGGCCTGGCAGTGTCTCCCCCGTCACTGTGGGCACTGACCGGTGGGGTGTGGCAGCGACACGCTACCGCGAAGCGTTGGCCGCACTACAGCAGGCCTGGCTTAAGATTGGCATTGAAGCTTGGAGCCGACTGCACGACGCACTGACAACCCATGAAGCGGCGGATAACCTGCGGGCCCGTTACGACCTTTGGATCTATTACGGCGAGCAGGTTTTTGCCGAACAGGCCCACAGCCAACCCTATGCAGGGCTTATCAGCGAACTGATCAATGCGCAGGTAGCGCTACACCTCGAGTGCGGGATTGGCAACAAACTGCCATCTGATGACCCACAACCACTCAGGCGAGCACTTGCCGAAGCCCACTCGCGCGAGGCCAGCCTGCGCTCTGAGCTGAAAAAGTTACAAGAATCACACGACGACGACAGTACAAGTTCCCCCGAGCCAGCAAAGAAGGCCCCTGTGCGACCACCGTTGTCCCGGAAGAAACCAACCAAGAAGAAATCAACAAAACAGGCCGGTCGAGCGGGCGTGCCAAAAACAGCGCCAGCTAGCACCCCAGGGACACGGAAAAAGACGGTGAAGCAAAAACCACGCGCCGCCAAATCCGCACCGGACGGTTCCTGACGATGAGCCATACCGCCGACAAATCCACCGAGGCACTGGCGGCGCGGTTGGCTCGCAGTCTCGCGCAACTGGCGCAACTGGGCGTTCCCGAGATCGGCGCCACTCAGCACGAGACGATTTTTTCGGGGCGGGGCTTTCGGCTTCTGCGTTACGGTAGCGGGCCCGAGCGGGCCCAGGCCTGCCCGGTGTTGATGGTCTATGCGCTGGTCAACCGGCCCTGGGTGCTCGACCTTGAGCCGCAACGCTCGATCATCGCCCGGCTGATGGATGCCGGGCTGGACGTGTTTCTGGTGGAATGGACTGATCCCCGCCAGAATGATCAGAGCACGACACTTGCCGATTACATCTGTGACATGCTCGATCAATGCGTCGATGCCACCTGTGCCGTGCGCCAGGAGACTACGGTTAACCTGCTGGGCGTATGCCAGGGCGGCACCTTCAGCTTGTGCTACAGCGCACTGTTTACCCACAAAGTGCGAAACCTGATCACTATGGTGACCCCGGTGGATTTTCACACCGAGGATAATCTACTGTCGCACTGGGTACGAGGGGTAGACGTTGAGCGGATGGTCAGTTGCTATGGCAACGTACCCGGCGCCTTTCTCAATGCGCTGTTCGTCGCCCTGCAGCCCTTTCGCCTGGGCGGAAAAAAAGCGCTCGACCTTGCGGACCTGGCCGATGACCACGATCGACTACAAACTTTTGCGCGCATGGAGCGCTGGATCGCTGACAGTCCCGACCAGGCAGGTCGAGCCTTTGCCGACTTTCTCACGATGCTGTTTCAGCGTAACAGTCTGGTCAAAGGCCAGATGGTGCTGGGCGGGCGGGCGGTCCGGTTGGATGACATACGCTGCCCGATACTGAACGTCTACGCATTGGCAGATCATCTGGTGCCCGCCACTGCTTCACGGGCATTGGCACAACACGCTGGCTGCAGCGACTACACTGAACTTGCCTTTGACGGCGGGCACATTGGCATCTACGTCAGCCGCCATGCCCAGCAACAGATTCCACCCAAGGTTGCCGCCTGGCTACAGACGCGACAATAGATCCAAAAGCATCAGGGTTTGCGGGATACCTTCAGACGCAGCGCCTTGATCTTCATTTTCGCTAATTGACGATTAGCGGTTTCCATAACGTCCATGGACGGGTAGGGGCCTACCCGCACACGATAGAAATCGCCTTGCCCCTGTACCGAGATATGCTGAACACTGGGCTCAAAACCTGCCAAGGCCAGGCGAGCCTTCATGCGCTCGGCCTGCCCCGGATCGTTGTACGCACCGGCCTGCAACATATAGAAACTCTCTGCTGAAGCCTTGCTCTTTGACTCAGCAGGCATCGACTCGCTCTTTGGGGCGGCTGGCGCGGTTTCGAAGGCGCCGGTCTCGGAAATCACGTGCTCAATCTCCGGCAACACCGTGTAAAAATCAAAACTGGTGCGGGCCGGTGCTAGGCTCTTGGCAGCCGTTGACGATGCCGGTACGCTATCGCGAACACTGTCGCGCGAATCCTGCAGTAACTGGCTGATACCCGCGCCCAGACGATCCGGATCTCCGCTGGTCGCGCCCTGGTACAGCAAGGTGCTTATCGATCCCGCGGCAACACCCACCAACAGTATCACCAGGTCATGGCCAAAACCAGCGCCACTGGAGCTCTTTTTTCTGCGTACGTTGCGGGCCATTGCCTACATACGCTCGGGCGCCGTAACCCCCAGCAGCGCCAGCGCATTGGCCAGCACCTGCCGGGCTGCATCAATCAGCGACAAGCGCGCCAGGCGCAGGTCGGGTTCGGCTGCGATAAACGGGTGCGCGTTGTAGTAGGCATGAAAATCATTAGCCAGTTCGCGCAGGTAATACGCGACCTGGTGGGGCTCATAGGCGCGTGCGGCTGACTCGACAACCTCGGGGTAACGCGAGAGTTTGTGCAGCAGATCCGATTCACGCGGCTCAATCAGCAGGCCATGGTTCGCCTCGGCGAGGTTGATCTGGATACCTTTTTCATCAAGCTGGCGAAACACGCTGCAGATACGGGCGTGGGCATACTGCACGTAATACACCGGGTTATCGCTTGACTGCGACTTGGCCAGATCAAGGTCAAAATCCATGTGCTGATCCGGTTTGCGCAAAGCGTAGAAAAACCGCGCGGCGTCACGGCCGACGTCCTCGCGCAGTTCGCGCAGCGTGACAAAGTCACCGCTGCGCGTGGACATGGAGACTTTTTCACCGCCTCTATAAAGTATCGCGAACTGCACCAACAGCACGGTGAGAACCGCCTGATCGATCCCGAGTGCTGACAGTGAGGCCTTTACTCGCTTGATGTAACCGTGATGATCCGCACCCCAGATGTTGATGACGTGGTCAAAACCACGCGCGATCTTGTCACGGTGGTAGGCAATATCAGTGGCGAAATAGGTATGGTTGCCGTTAGCCCGCAACACCACCCGATCTTTTTCGTCGCCAAAGTTGCTGCTGCGAAACCACCAGGCATCACCCTCCTGGTATAGAAAATCGCCCTCCTTGAGGTCATCGACCGCGCGTTGTACGGCGCCGCTATCGATCAGGCTGCGCTCCGAGTACCACATCTGGTATTCAACGCCGAAGCCCGTCAGGTCGGCACGGATATCCGCGACCAGCGTCTCGCTGGCCAGAGTGTGAACCCGGACAAATCCTGGATCGCCCAACACAGAGCGTGCCCGACTGATCAGCGTATCCAGTGCCTGATCGCTATCGTCGGGCAGCGAACTCAGCAGTGCCGTGGCGTCGCAACGATATTTTTCACTGTCTTCGCGATGCAGCGTAGCGGCAATATCAAAAACATAATCGCCCTGGTAAGCTGCCTGTGGAAAAGAACCCGTCTCACCGCACAGCTCCAGATAACGCAGCCAGACACTTAAGGCCAGGATATCCATCTGTCGCCCGGCATCGTTGATATAGTATTCGCTGACCGCATCGTACCCCGCGGCACGCAAAACACGAGCCAAGGCATCGCCGTACGCTGCCCCACGACCATGTCCGACGTGCAACGGTCCGGTCGGATTCGCCGAGACAAATTCCACCATGACCCGCTGCCCAACCCCATCATGGCTGGTGCCATAGGCCTCGCCCTGGGTGCGGATCTGCACAGGCAACTGCTGGTAGGCATCTGTGGCCAGAAACAGATTGATAAAGCCCGGTCCGGCGACTTCAGAGCGCACCACCAGGGACGATGCTGGAAAGTTGGCGCAAAGCTGCTCGGCCAGATCGCGCGGCTTCAGGCCGGCCTCTTTCGCCAGAACCATCGCCAGATTGCTGGCATAGTCGCCATAGCCTGCCTTTCGCGCCCGTTCAAGTTGAATCGGGATATCGGCCGAGGCCGGCAAAACACCCTGGCGAATCAGCGATGCCAGGGCATCACGCAGCAACTGACAGACTTCATTACGCATAAACAGAAAACCAGCAACCGTGGGGAATATATGCCGACCGGTGTGTACTGGCACCGGTACATGACAAGGAACAGCACGATTCTAACCAAAGCGTGCCGCTCACCAAAGCGGTCTGTAGTACTCTTGGTGCAGATCTGTCCACGACCCCTTACCCACAAATGGATCATCTACAACAAAGTCGGCTGAATCTGCTGACCAGTCATTCGCTGGATCGTGCTGCATTGGTGCGCCTTGACGAAGAAAATCTCGGGCAACGCATAATGAGTGAAAATGCGCGTTTTATCGGTGTACACCACCTGCAGATCGCCATTGATGAAGAGAACAGTAGCGCACGCCCGGCACTGCTGACCCGCCGTGAAGCACAACAACGTTTTGGGCACTGCGAACCCTGGGTCTACCTGGGTCGGGAGGACAGCAAAGACTACTTCGCCGTACTACTGGATAATGGCCGCCCGCGCGAGACGCACGGTTTTGCCGAGTTACGGGCACTGGCCGCTACGACAGATGGGGCAAAGGCGACTCTGCTCGCCTATGCCCGGGCCATGGCCGCATGGCACCAACGCCACCTTTACTGTAGCCGCTGCGGTGGTGAGACCGTATCCCAACACGGCGGGCACGTACGTGCCTGTACCCATGCCAGCTGCGGTGAACAGCATTACCCACGTACCGATCCTGCGATTATTGTCCTGGTAGAAAAAGGCGAGCGCGCCCTGTTTGGGCGCAAACCTGAGTGGTCTGAACATCGGTATTCAACGCTTGCTGGTTTTGTCGAGCCCGGCGAAAGCGCTGAGCAGGCCCTGGTCCGGGAAGTCATGGAAGAGACCGGGGTTGAGGTACTCAGTGCTCATTACCATTCGTCCCAACCCTGGCCCTTTCCCGGCTCGCTGATGTTGGGTTACAGCGCCCAAGCGGGAAGCGAAAAAATTTCCCTCCATGATCAGGAACTGGAGCATGCGTGTTGGCTGGATCGTGATGAAATCATCTCGCGCATGCAGCAAGGTCTGTTTGTACTGCCGCCGCCAATCTCGATCTCTTTTCGCCTTATTGAAGATTGGTTCGACCAGCACTCGGCCATCCCGCTGCGAAAGTTACGCGAAGATACAGGTGCCACACATTTTTAAAGAGTTGCGTTCAACAGCCACACGGATACAATGTGCGCGGGGGATGTGCTCCGAGCGATCACATCTACCCGGATTGTTGCAGTCACCATAGTGGAGGAGTTCATGTCGGAACGGCAAACCGGAACCGTAAAATGGTTCAACGAAAGAAAAGGCTTCGGCTTTATTGAGTTAGAAGGTGGGGATGACGTATTCGTCCACTACCGAGAGATCAGAGGAGATGGCTTCAAGACACTGAACGAAGGACAGCGTGTTGAGTTCACCCTGACGACCCGTGATAAGGGTCCTGCAGCGGAAGACGTTTCACCCGTCGACTGATCTGGCTTTGACAGGCGGCGCAAACCGCCCTGTCGCACTTATTCGTTTGATATATCCTGTGAGCCGTCTGCGCTCGCAGGCTCTACAATGAAAATTGTCTGCATCGGCTTTCTCGCACTGAGTATCGCGCTGGCCGTGCTGGCAACGGGCGGCATTGCCGCGCTGCTGCTGAGTAGTGCCAACCTGCCCTTGGTGTCCTTCTCAGCCGTTATTTTCGCCCTGGTATTCAGTGTGCTCGCCGGGATGATTAGCATTATCGGCCTGGCGCGCGGGGCAGCCCAACCGTCACCTGCCACCACGGCAAAACCCGTCTCGGCAGACTGGCGGGCCAGCGTGCAGCACCTGTCAGCACTTCTGGCTTATGTAGGACTGCCGCTAGGCTACCTGCTGGGGCCATGGCTGACATGGCTGATATGGCGGCGACACTCTCCCTGGCTTGATGCTCACGGCCGTGCCGCACTGAACTTTGCGCTGACGATGAGTATCTTGTATGTCACCGCGTTGATACTGGTCTTTATTTTTGTCGGCCTCATACTGCTGGTACTACTGGCTGTCTTCCACATACTGACGGTGATACGCAACGCCTGGCGCGCATCGGTCAACCTGCCTCCGAACTACCCCCTTTCGATCAACTTTTTGGGTTGAGTGTCGCAAAAACCGAGCGCGCGGCTTCGATGGTATCGTTGATCTCAGCATCGCCATGGGTGATCGACACGAAGCCTACTTCAAAAGCCGAGGGTGCCAGATACACGCCGTGATCAAGCATGCCGTGAAAAAAGTGCGCAAAGCGCGCGGTGTCACAGGCCATCACCTGGGCGAAAGAACTCACCCGATCCTGTTCGGTAAAAAACAGACCGAACATTCCGCCCACAGACTCGGTAGCCAAAGGAACCCCGGCATCATGCGCTGCCGCTGCCAATCCCGAAACCAGAGTGCGGGTTTTTTCTGTCAGGGCATCGAAAAATCCTGGCGCCGCGATTTTCTTCAAAGTCGCGATCCCGGCTGACATCGCCAGCGGATTGCCCGACAAAGTGCCGGCCTGGTAGACCGGGCCAGTTGGCGCGAGCTGAGCCATCACCTCAGCCCTGCCGCCAAAAGCACCCACCGGCAACCCGCCGCCAAGCACCTTGCCCAGCGTAGTCAGGTCGGGCCGGATGCCATAGAGCGACTGCGCCCCGCCTGGCGCCACCCGAAACCCAGTCATCACTTCGTCAAAAATCAACACCGATCCGCTGCGGTCACAAACATCACGCAAGGCCTGGAGAAATCCCGGCAGGGGGGC
Source organism: Gammaproteobacteria bacterium (assembly GCA_014239575.1). Taxonomy (GTDB): domain Bacteria; phylum Pseudomonadota; class Gammaproteobacteria; order Arenicellales; family UBA868; genus UBA868. The sequence goes on along the minus strand of JAAZYQ010000015.1, from coordinate 4,202 downwards.
GATGCAGTTCATGTTCCCAGCGATGGGCTCGACGATAACCGCAGCGATGTTATCGCCGGATTCGGCAAAAACCTGCTCCAGCTGCTCTGTATTGTTGAATTCCAGAGTGAGCGTATGACGTGCCACCTCGGCCGGCACGCCGGGCGAGGTCGGTATACCCAGGGTCAGCGCACCAGAACCCGCTTTTACCAGCAGGCTGTCGGCATGGCCGTGATAGCAGCCTTCGAACTTAACCAAGGTATCGCGGCCGGTGAAGCCACGCGCCAGGCGTATTGCGCTCATGGTCGCCTCGGTACCCGAGTTAACCATACGGACCTGTTCGATGGACGGCACCGCAGTACAGACCTGCTGTGCCAGCTCTGTTTCCAGCGCGGTGGGGGCGCCATAACTCAGGCCCCGCTTCGCAGCGTGCTGCACGGCGGCAACGATATCTGGATCGGCATGGCCGAGGATCATGGGGCCCCAAGAACCCACGTAATCGATATAAGTTTGACCGTCAGCGCCGTAGAGCAAAGGACCACGTGCATGGTCAATAAACACCGGGGTTCCGCCAACTGACTTAAAAGCACGCACCGGAGAATTCACTCCGCCGGGAATAACCGCGCAGGCCTGGTCAAAAAGCTGTTTGTTTTTGTCGTTCATGAGGAGCTCCGTAGGTCAGTGCTACGAGTATAAAAAATAGGGTTGCGTGTATTTTCTGGATGTTTTGGATTGTGTTGATCGGCTAGAATCTGCCGCTGTTATTTGAAAACTGTCAATCGGGTCATGGTCAATCGAACCTTTATGTGCATTATCTGCGGCTTCGTCTATGAGGAAGCTGAAGGCCTGCCCGAGGAGGGTATCGCTCCTGGAACACGCTGGGAAGATATTCCCGATGATTGGCAATGCCCGGACTGCGACGCCACCAAGATCGATTTCGAAATGATCGAGATCTGATCGTCGGTCGGCGCCCCGTTTCACTGCTCTGCCTGCCCCATCAGCGCCTCAAGTTCCTGCGCATTTACCACAAAAACCACCGCATCGTCATTCATTGACATCAACCAGGTAAATGGCACCTGCGGCCAGGCGGCCTCGAGCGCATCACGAGCACTGCCGGCTTCTACCACCAGCAGGCCATCGTCGCAAAGATAAGCGCGGGCCTGATACAGCAAAGGGGTAATGAAATCGAGCCCTCCATCACCACCGGCGAATGCCAGTGTTGGCTCGTGATTGTATTCGTGCGGCAGAGTACGCATCAAACTGTCGCTGACATAGGGCGGGTTGCAGACGATGAGGTCATAGCGTTGCCCCTCTAAGGAGCTGAAAAGGTCGCCTTGCACCAGGCGGACCCGGTCGCCGACGGCGTGTCTGTCGACATTGATGGCAGCCACCTCCAGCGCCGCGGCACTGATATCGCTGGCATCTACCTTTGCTTCGGGAAAAGCCAGCGCCAAAGATACCGCGATACAGCCACTACCGGTGCAAAGATCAAGTATGGCGTCCACCGGCCGGTCTACCCGCCAGGGAGTAAAGCGCTCCACAATCCATTCGCCGATGTGTGATCGTGGCACGATAGCGCGCGAATCGATGAAGAAATCGCGCCCGCCAAACCATGCTCGGTTAACCAGGTATGCCAGAGGTTGGTGGGTCTTAATGCGGCGGGCCAACAACGTATCTACGGCCTGGCATTGGTCAGCGCTGAGCATGGTTTGCCACGGAACCTCATCCCCTGAAGGGTCGAGTCCCGCGGCTTCGAGTACCAGCCAGACCGCCTCGTCAAAAGCGTTGTCGGTCCCATGGCCGAAGAACAAGCCCGCCTGATCGAGCTCAGACGCAACCGCTTCGGCCTTATCCTCAAGTCGCACGGTTTGTAATCCTTTATCCAGCCAGTACCGTGCGCACGGACTCGGCCATCTCCTGCGCCTCGACCCTGTGCCGTACCAGATCGCGGACCTTTCCCTGTGGGCCGATCAGGTAGGTCGTCGCTGAATGATCCAGGGTATAACCCAGTGCAGAATCCTCTGTGTCGACCCGCTGGTACAGCACGTAGTACTGCTTCGCCACCGCCGCTACTGCCTCGGCAGACCCGCTCAGCCCCATGATCCGCTTATGGAAAAACGCTGCGTACTTGGTGGCGTGCTCGGGCGTATCGCGATCGGTGTCGACACTCACAAACATGCCTACAACCCGCTGTGTTTCGGCATCGGACAACTGGTCGAACACGGCGCTCATCCGCGCAAGATCCGTGGGGCAGACATCCGGGCACGAGGTGTAGCCGAAGAACAGCATCACGACCTTGTTACGATAGTCACTCAAAGATACCGGGCCATGAGCTGACGCCAGGGTGAAATCACCACCGACTTTCTCGTAGGGATTGACGACTTTACTGCCACGCTGCTGCAGCCACACCCCAGCCCCCAGGCCTATCGCGGTGGCGCATAGCAACACGAGCAAAGGAAGGCGCCATGTTTTTATCGTGATCATCGCTCTTTCTCCTATCGATAGGGCCGGATAGCCCACGCCACTCCTGCTCTTATCCGGATCAGTCAGTGTGTTCGGTTGGGGCGTGCATGTCCCCTGTCATCTGCACCGGCGCGTTGACTGTCAGGCGTTCACCGTCATCGAACTCCAGAACAATAATAACTCGCTCACCTACCTGCAGGTTACGGCTCAGTCCGATCAGCATGATATGCAGTCCCCCGGGTTTCAGTTCCACCTGGCCAAGGCCCGGCACTACGATCGTATCAATACGGCGCATCTTCATCATGCCCTCAGCCAGGATGTGATTGTGCATTTCCGCCGCACCGGCCACGTCCGAGTGTACCTTCACCAGTATTTTTTCATCCATGCCATGGTTATGCAGGGTCATAAAGGCGACACTGATAGGCTGCCCCGGTGGGGCCATGCGCACCATAGGATCATGTACCCGCACCTGGGCCCAGACGGGCGCCCCAAGGGCGCCGACCAATACGGCGAGCAGGGCAGCAATCGTCTTCGTCATGTTTGATCTTCCAATTCAGCTTCAGGCGCTCGGCCGTCGTTGCGACCGATTGGGGACGTTGGCCCTACGAGCCCAGGTCTGATTGAAAAGGTCGTGCCCGCCGAGGAAAGCCCGAACCGTGGATGAAACGCCAGCGCACAGGGCGCAAGCCCGGAAATTGCAAAAGCCACACGTCGATGCATCACGCGCGTAAGTGTACCCACTTGCCTGTGACGCACCATGGTGTCGACGCGCGAACGGGAGCCCGGCAAACTGATGTGTATCAAGAGTTGATCTAATTAGCAGGGCACAACCGCTGCGGGTCGATACCGCAGCGCTCCAGCATGAAGGGATGGCTGATCATAAGTTTACTGCGGGACTTCTTTTGGGAGACCCAACCTCGCGCCACAATTGTAGCCTGGTCAAGTGCCCACGGCGAGTACCCAAAATAGGCCTGCCAGTCAGTGCGACGAACCAGAATCACGAACCTTTGGTCCAGGGAAAAGGTGAACCATTTCTCACCGATTTCAATGCGCGACAAACGGCCATGGACAAACTGGTAACCGCCATGGACGCGATCAGGCGGATGCGGGGCGTAGTACGGCAATGCCCAGATGCCACGGTCAAAACGGCGGGCGCTATCTTCTGCCCAACTGAATCCCTCAAGATAGTGATCATTGGGGGAGATCACAACTGCGCTGGCCAGTCCTTCACGCAACAAGGCTGCCTGGATGCTGGCGCCGTCAGGCGTGAACAGGTAAGCCAAGGTACGGCCGTGACGGTCTTTTGCCTGTGGTGCAGTCTCGACGCCGACCCAACCACTCGCTACCTGTGCCTGTAGCGCATCGCGCGCCTGAACAGCAAGCGGCTCGGCGGGGTGGCTCTTGTACGCCATCTCCGGGGTATTGATGCCGGCAAGGCGGATAGTCTCGCCAGAGATCAGTGTCAGGGTGTCACCATCGATCACCCGAGCGACCTCGGCGATACGCACCGACTGGGGAAACACCGGTGTACTGACAAGACAACACAAAACCGCCGCCACAACGACAGGTACTGCACAAGCGCAGTTTTTCAGATGAGCAAATACCCAGGTCGCAGCAGCTGCTGCCGGGCTGTCAAGCAGAACGGCCGTACTTTTTCTGGAATTTACCAACGCGCCCGGCAGTGTCAATAATCTTCTGCTGGCCAGTATAAAACGGGTGGCAAGCTGAACAGATTTCCACGTGCAGTTCCTCGCCCAGCG
>JAAZYQ010000159.1 GCA_014239575.1 Gammaproteobacteria bacterium | reverse complement strand
CGCCAGCTGGCCGATACGCTGGGGTCTACGCGCAGGCTCTATGCGGTGAATAACGAGCCGGTGCCAGTGACCGACGGGCCTGGCGTGCCGGCACCCAGTGCAACGGGCGGTGTGCCTATCGAGATCGAAGGCGTGGACTTTCAGTACGAGGCGAGTAATCGACAAGCATTAAATAGCGCCGGATTCAAGGCGCAAGCAGGCAAGACCATTGCCCTGGTGGGCCCGTCGGGTGCCGGCAAGACCACTATCGCTCATTTACTGATGCGCTTTTGGGATCCACAGCAGGGCACCATTATGCTTGGTGGTCACGACCTTCGAGATTATGCGCTGGACGACTTGCGTGGCCAGATTGCACTGGTGGCGCAGGACACCTACCTTTTTAACGATACGTTGCGCGCCAATATCCTGATCGCTCGCCCCGAGACCAGCGAAGGCGAGCTCACGGCTACGCTGGAACGTGCGTCGCTGGGCGAATTTGTAGCTGCACTGCCTGACGGCCTTGAGACCCAGGTTGGCGAACGTGGCATGCGCCTTTCGGGTGGGCAGCGCCAGCGCGTGGCGATTGCCCGTGCTTTCTTAAAGGATGCTCCTATTTTGATTCTCGACGAGGCAACATCGCACCTCGATGCGGTCAACGAGCAGGCGGTGCGCCAGGCATTAGAAGAACTGATGGCCGATCGCACCACATTGGTGATTGCACATCGGCTCTCGACTGTGCGCGGGGCCGACCAGATCGTGGCGCTCAACCAGGGCCGTGTGATCGAGACGGGTACCCACAAAGAACTGCTGGCCCGGGGTGGTCTTTATGCCCAGCTGGTGGCCCATCAGCTTGCCGGCGCCGCCGGGCGCAGTGCTGCGTCGTAGGTCGGCAAGCAACCGAGGCGCGAAAAAGCCAAGAGCATGACAGTTAGGGATCACATCATCGTGATGATGTGATGTCGATGCTGGCACTCTCAAAGTGAGGCTTTTCCCTCACAGTGATTCGCGATACTCCCCCGGGGTTTTACCTGTCCACTTTTTGAATGATCTGCCGAAGTTAGCAGGTTCGCTGTATCCCAGCATAAAGGTAATCTCGCCGATGCTCTTTTGTTTTTCTTCAAGATAGCTGATGGCGAGGTCGCGGCGCAGTTCGTCAGTCAGTTGTTTAAAGCTGTAACCCCGGGTCTGCAGTTCGCGTTGTAGTTGCCGTACGCTGACATTGAGTTCGCGTGCAATCACGGCCTGATCAGGCCCAGACTCGGGCAGGGTTTCAATCAGCAGGCGACGCACCTGGGTGGCGAAATCCGCCAGGTCGTAGCGCGCCAGGTAGTCGGTAACGGCCTGGTCGTTGAGTCGTGCCAGCAAAGGGTTTGCCCCGGGCAGTACCTGCTCGACCAGCGCCTTGTCGAAGACCAGGGCGTACTGGGGAGCATTCAACACAATCTTGCAGCCAAAATACTCGCGGTAGGACTCAAGACACACGCTGTGGTCATGGGCCAGCTGTACTTCGGTTGGTGTGATCGAGTCGCTCAAGGCCAACCGGCAAAGGCGCATGCTTAATACCAGCAGAGCATCGGCTGATGCGGTCTCAAAATTACGCGGTAGCGTTCTGGGCTGACCTACCAGTTCATAACTGTTTGGGGTTTCGGCAAAGCGTATGTCTGCGTTGGTTGAGACCAGTCTTTGAAAGTGCACCAGCCGCTGAAATGCACTTTTCAGTGTGTCGCTCACCAACCAGCCCAGGCCCAGGCCGTGGATAGCTCCGGGCGGCAATGACTGACCCACTTTGAGCGCCAGACAGGGGTTCTGGGTGCGATCAATCGCCAGATGCCACAGCCGCTGGTGATGTCCCACCGGAATACGACTGTCCGGTTGGGCTGCCCATTTGGGATCAATGCCGGCGTCGATGAGTACCTGCTCACCGTCATAGCCAGACTCACTGACTGCCCGGGCGATCGCCAGGGCGATGTTCGACAACACAGTGTGGTCTTCGATGTTAATGGCTGTGTGCGCCCTCTTCAGTCTCAAGTTACGACCACGCTTTGGCGGGCAATGATTATCGCGATATCCCGACTGACCCGATCATACAACGTCCCCGGCACTTCAACAAAAGCGATACCTATGGTGAGCCATCCCGATACAACGCGAATTTTGTACCGCCTGACGACAGGCGACGATTTCGAATGGCATGTCTTTGCGCACGAGCTCGATTCTCTGACCGCGCGCCATATCGCTTTGCAATTGAAAGGTGTGGGTATCGAGGCGCTGGTTTGCCCAAGTGATGAGTTTGAAGAAAAGGGCGTGCCCGTAAGCTACTGGGCACACGAATATTTCTGATAACGATTTGGCGGGCAATGATTACTGGCTGAGCAGGCCGGGCCACAACAATATCTTTAATGTTGCCCATCACTGCGCAAGCATGCACAGCGGTACTGGCAGCAAAAACACAAGGAGCAAAATTATGAAAATGTTACTAGCGTATCTCCGTCGTTTGGAGAAAAAGAAGGGGCAGCAAAAAGGTTTTACCCTTATCGAACTGATGATCGTGGTAGCCATCATTGGTGTCTTAGCCGCAGTCGCTATTCCGGCATATCAGGATTACACCGCCAAGGCTCAGGTCAGTGAGGCGTTCTCTTTGGCAGCATCTGCAAAACAGGCTGTAACCTTGTATCACGCAGAGAAGGGATCCTTCCCGACCGACAATACGATGGCCGGTCTTGAGGCCGCGAGCGCCATCAAGGGCACTTATGTGACGTCTGTGGCGGTAGGAACAGCTGGTGTAATCACTGTCACGATGGGTCTGGCAACTGATGGTGTTGTTGCGGCTGAAAAAACTGTTGTTCTAGAGCCCGACGATACATCACCAGGCTCAATACAATGGGCGTGCATCGCCGCTTCTAATACAACAGCCACAACCATATCGACAGTGCCTGACAAATATCTGCCCAGCAGTTGCGCGTAAAACAATTGAGGACTTCGCGACAATGGATCGGTAGCAAAGGTTCAACATCATAAGTGAATGGGCATGCATCAGTTCAACGATTGAGCATGCCCGTTCACTCAACTTTCGCAAATGTGCCGCGCTCCCTTGGTAAAAAAGACTTATATCGTCGTCGTAGCGATAGGCCTGATCTTCTTTCCGTTTGGAGTTTATGTACTGTTTTTGTTGCTGGTCTATCTGTTTATGCAGTTGCTTGATTGAAAACAAGGAGCAAGTGTCGCCTACCGAAAACCATGTACAAGATTGATCGTACTGTTGTCATGCCTAACCAACGCTTAGCGCTGGTGATTGTGGTTGTCATCGTCGGTATCTCAGTAGCGCTCGCCATAGGGACCTATCAGGATTACACCGCCAAGGCTCAGGCCTGAGCAGAGTTCAATCTCATGTCCAGCCCAGATACCAACATACCCAGATCGCATGTTTCAACTGGCCAGGTTAATGACGTGATCTGGCGTATCCGTAGAACGGCAGTGAGGAATACAAATGGTTAAAAGCAAACAACGTGGATTCGTCGTCCCCTTGGGCCTGTTTTTATTGCTGGGTCTTTCGATCACAGGATTCGCGTGGCAACAGGTATGGGACATCTAATGCGGTTAATGACTAAAAAAGAGCTTGAGTTTGTTACTGGGAGCAAACAGCAACATCACCAAGCCCAACTGCTCACAGCAAAAGGCATACCAGTGATGCTTACCCGCCAGGGCGTCCCGATGGTTATGGTCGAAGACGTTGAGCTTGAGTTACCCGGTGGTTTTAGCCACGGATCAAATTAGCTCTACTGGCATTTCGTGCCCTCGGTTGC
>JAAZYQ010000158.1 GCA_014239575.1 Gammaproteobacteria bacterium | reverse complement strand
TCTTGCCCGAGGTGCTGCCCTTCAGGTGCTTGATCACAAGCTCGGCGGCAGTCTCAGAATCCGTATGCCCGATGAATGTTGCATTACGGACCTGATTGCGAATAACCACATGCTCCATGGCCCGGGTCACGAGCACGAGATCGCCGTCGGCTGGCACGATGAGGACATGGGGCGCGAAATATCCCCAGTGATCCAATCCCGTGAGATAGAACACCTGCTCTGGCGCACTCAGCAGTATCAAGTCCAGACTGCGGGACGCCATCTCCTTGCGGGCGGCTGCCACGCGAGAGGCAAGTTCGTCATCCGCAAAGGGGTTTGAATGCATATTCCGCTCCTTTAATTATTGGAATCAGTACAAAGACCCTAAGCCAGGGCCATGTTGTTGCGTTCGAAAGTCGCCGAAAACGCGTGCAGATTTTTTGCCTCTAACCTGAAATTTCTCTAATGCTATAACCAGAATTAGTGCCGTTAACCGCGGCCCACGTATGGCATGGTGGTGGCCATCACGTTCATAAACAACACATTGGCATCCAGTGGTAGTTCAGCCATATGGAGCACGCTGGTAGCCACATGCGCCACATCCATCAGAGGTTCCGCCATGATGGTGCCGTTAGGCTGGCGTACGCCCTCACCCAGCGGTTTTGCCATCTCAGTGAATGCATTGCCGATATCAATCTGACCGCAAGCGATGTTATGCGGCCTTCCGTCGAGCGCGATACTGCGGGTCAGGCCTGACATCGCGTGCTTGCTGACGGTATAGGGAGTGCTGTTAACTCGCGGCATCGAAGCTGATATTGAGCCGTTGTTGATAATCCGCCCGCCCTTGGGATCCTGGCCTTTCATCTGCCCAAAAGCCCGGCGGGCACAAAGATAAGCGCCATGTACGTTGGTGTTCAACACTGCCTGCCACTCGGCTAACGGCAACTCATCGATATCGATCGGCCGGGCACCGATGCCGGCATTGTTGAACAACACATCAATGCGGCCAAATCGACCGACTGTTGCGTCGAACAGGCTATCGACATCTTCCTCGCAGCCTACATCCGTCTGTTGGCACAGCGTGCTTTGCGAATCGGCACCAGCCTCTGACACCGCGCTATGCAGCAAGGCTTCGCGCCGCCCGGCAAGCGCCACACAATAGCCGTGCTGCAAAAAGATCTGGGCGACGGCTTTACCTACCCCGGTACCCGCACCGGTCACGACAGCAACCTTCTGGCTTTCTTTCATTTTAATATCCTTAGAACGTTTTCGACGAGCCAAACCGACAAGTCAGATAGTTAACTGAATCTGCACCCCAAGTCCCGTGCGGCGAATCCAACACGCGCCTTCTGACAATACAGGCGCAACACCCAAGCGGGCAAGGTACATCGATTAAATCGATCCACGCCTGCGAACTTTAACTTAGTCGTAACCTGCTCGCCATCGAACAAGCTTTTTACGCCTGGCCACAGGCGTGTGGGTAAACCAAATCCTGCACAGACTTGGCAAGCCTAGATGTTTTCAGATGAGTGGGACTCCCTGCTTAGCGTCTATCAACAACTCTGGAAACTTCAGCCATCAAGCAACGATTCTTCAAGCGGGAAACGCGACATCAGTTCATAGCCGTTTTCTGTAACCAGTACCTGCTGCTCAAGCTTAACGCCATCGTCCTCTTTAGGAGCGCCCATATAACTCTCGACACAAATTACCATGTCTTTCTCGATGACGCCGTCATAGAGATTGGAGCCACGGAAAAGCGGTTTAACCTGTGGATACTCATCGGACATGCCCACACCATGGATAACACAGGGGTAGGCGTTAGGTTGGAATTCCTCCGCGGGTACGTAGGCACGCTGCTGAAAATCTTGCAAAGTTATGCCCGGACGGATCAGTTTCAGGTTGTGACTGATCTCCTCTAGAGCCAACTGATATAGTTCCCGCTGCCGCGCTGTGGGTCGCGCCGGTCCACAGTGGAAAGTGCGTGATATATCAGCAAAATAACCTCTCGGCCCCACCATATCGGTATCAAGGCCCACCAGATCACCGGATTCGATTCGCCGCGGCGATGCTTCCTGCAGCCAGGGGTTGATACGTGGACCTGAGGCCAGCATCCGGCCCTCGTGCCAATCACCGTTGTTGGCGAGATTGGTGTAGTTGAGTAATCCCCACAACTGAAGTTCACTGACGCCGGGCAGGATGGCCTGCTTCAGTTGGGCAATGCCGTGTTCGGCGACGGCAACGGCCCAGCGGATACAGTTGATCTCATCTTGGGACTTGATTACCCGGGCCGGCTCGCTAACCAGAACACCATCAATCACATCAAGGCCGCGACCCTGCAAAGCTCGGGTAATACTGGGGTTCACATATTCAATCGCAACCCGGCGGTTATCAGTACCGATCTGGGCCAGGTAATCTACAACATCCCCGGCCAGTCGATCCGCATGCTCACTGAGAACATCAGCAGCGTCAAAAAAAGAAATCGGCCGACCCGACCGGGTTTCATCGGCCCAAGCCGCGCCTGCCATCACACCGTGAATTACCGTCGGGCCATTTACCGAAAGAAAAACATAAGCCTGTGGCATATGTGACTGAAAGAGTGGGTAATCACGATAGTTAACCGCATAGCGCAGGCTGACCGGACTGACCAGCATGCACATTGCGGCATCGTTCTCCAGGAGTTTTTCTCGTAAACGGGATAATCGCCAAGCGTGCAGACGATCATCATCAACAGGCTCAGACTGTTGAAACTCCGAAAGATCACTCCAGTCATCCGATGAGATCATTGTGTCCGGTTTAGTTCTTTTCATATCTTGAGTCAAAAAAATCGTGCAGGTGCCCAGAGATAATTCGGGTTGAAACACCTACAGGATAGAAAGAATGCAAAGGAATTGGCCTAAGTCGGTCAATAGGAATGGCCGTGGACTGATCTGTTAACGCAAGCGCCAATTGTTGACCCATCATCGTAGCCATAGGTACGCCTCGACCGTTGTATCCAAGCCCTGCATAAGCATGGTCAGAAAGCTTCAACAGCATGGGGCGTTGATGAGGAGTAATGCCGACATACCCTGCCCAGTCAAATTCCCAGTCTGTTGAGGAAATTTGTGGAAACAAACGAACCGCCTTGGATCTCAAGTGAGCAGTATCTAACGACCCGATCCCACCTGATAAGGTTCCGCGCCAACCGAAAACGAGGCGGTTCGATTCATCGATGCGATAGTAGGCTGGCACCCGTGCATACTCTGCCACTGGCTGTCTTTGGGGAAGCAATTCCCTTGCCAGGTTTTCCGGTAAGGAGCACGTCGCCGTTAGCATGCTGGCGACGGGAATAATTGTTCGTAAAAGCCCCGGCCAAAGATCATCGGTGTAGCCGTTTGTCGCAAGTACTAATCGTTTGCATCTAATGCTTCCGCCTGGGGTTGATATCTTCCACCCCCCCTCAGACCGGGAAATCTTACACGCCCGGGTATCACCAAAAACGGCTATGCCTTGCTCCTTACAGGCACGGGCCAATCCACGACTATACGAAAGTGGCTGCAAACTACCGCCACGTTGATCACACATGCTGAGATCATAGTGAGATGTTCCGATCAGCTTCGACGTTACTTTGTTGTCGAGTAATCGAGCGTTCTCGCCAGTATCAGTCCAAAATTGGGACCATTCAGTAAGATAGCGAATCGCTCGTTTCCCTTTCCCCGCAATGATTGAGCCATTTCTCAGCGCGTGACACTCAATCTGATACTTTTCAATCAGATCGAAAACCAGTTGTACAGACGCTCCCAATGTTTCAATGAAGATTTTGAACTGCTTTCCCGGGTATAGCTT
>JAAZYQ010000157.1 GCA_014239575.1 Gammaproteobacteria bacterium | reverse complement strand
AGGCATCGGGATTGACCAGCACCCGGCCCATGGCACCAAAGAGTTTGTTGGCGTCAGTCATTCCATTCATCCAGGTGTCCCACATGACAGGCTCCTGTGAGCACTTCATCATTAGATAGACGGCTTCGGGCTCACTGATCTGGTTCATCCACTCCATCAGGGAGCGCGGATCGGCCATCACATCGGCCATAAGTTCGACATCGCTAAAGGGTTTTAGCCACGGACGTAATTTCTCGAAATCTTCAGCCGTTTTGTCCGGGTTGTATTCCAGGTAGTACTGGAGCGCTTTTTCGAACTTATGTTCTTTTGGCTGTAGCTGGCTATCGGCTACCGGGGTCTGCGCGTCAGCGGGAGCTGTGGTTTCTTGTGCCTGCGTTATGGCTGAGCTCATGGCAAGGCTTAGAGTTACACCAACGGAGACGATGCCGATCTTCCAGTTTTTCATGGTTCCAGAACCTTAGGAGGTTGTTTCTAATAAGATTTAACCATAACGATATTCTAATATAGCCCTTGATCCTACCTCTCAAAAGGGGTATTTCGGGCAGGGCAGGGCTGTTGGTCGGGCCGGGGCTTGAGTCGGGCTTTGATCGCCAGATTTTTTTGGCGCTTTTTCGTGAACCCCAGCGGTTCAGGTGAACTCGGCAGCGGGGCAGTAGGCGTAATAAATCGGTGGTAGGGAGTAATCCGGCGGGCCAGCCGCTATTTTCGGGGGCGTGGACTGCCTCATTGCAGCCGTGAAAAAAAGCTTAACTCGCCCCCGTTTAACTTTGCCTGGATTGGCCCTTTTAGATTAAACAGTCAGTTTGGAGACGGTACGCTTGGCACCCGTCGCTGGTTTTTGTGTGCCCCAGGCGGAGACGGCCCGATTATGGTTGGAGGGCATTCTTCCTGTCGGACAAGAGAAGCCGAACTGCATCGACAGTTCGCCCACAATGTCTTTGATTACGGGTATGGCGCTGACAATCGGACACATCACCAGGCGCAGTTCGTCAAAGAAGATGCCGGGTATCCCAAAATCGACCTCAGTCTTGGTAGCTGCCGCACTTAGGGCTGTAGCCGCTTCAAGTTGTTGAGCCGGTTTGATTGATTGAGCCGACTTGATTGGGTCAGTTTGAGCTCCGGACAGGGACTCGCTGACCAACTTGGGTGTCGCAACGGGCGATATCGGGGCTGAGAACATTAGCTGCCAACCGCCGATAGCCAATGCGCCAAAAACCAGTATTTGCCCCGCGCCCTGGATGATCTGATTATTCATTCAGTAATGACAGCCTCTCTCACTTTGCAAGAATCGGAAGCTCCCTAATCTGCCCAGATTGGGCTGGGGCCGCATATCCCTTTGGTAATAGTCAGGCGACACTATATACGGGTTTTTCATATGGCTGCAACTAATTTGGTGTCAAGGCGCGATGGTATGACTTGGAGCTGGATTAATATTACCAAGCAACTGGACAGACCATTGTTTCGTGAGGCGATGCGTGTTTGAATCAGCCTGTGGCACAACTCCTGTTTAAGTCCAAAACACTGCAACACCTCATTATTGCAGGCCTTACAGGATTAATGATGCTGGGTTCTTCCGGTGCCGCGGCCGGAGGATTGAAGATGCTCAGTCAACGGCCCGAGGCGCCCAACTTTGAGTTGCGCGATATCGGCGGTCAGGCACACCTGCTGTCGCTGTACCGGGGCAAGGTCGTGCTGCTCAACTTCTGGGCCAGTTGGTGCGCACCCTGTCGTGCCGAGATACCCAGCCTGCAGCGCTTGCATGATCTACTCAAGAGCGAGGACTTGGTGATCCTGGCAGTCAATATGGGAGAGCGTAAACAGGATGTTGCCAACTTTTACTTTCAAATAGATCCGCCCCCCAGCTTTACCATTCTGATGGACCCGGATATGTCTGCCTCCCAGTACTGGCCAGTGCGTGGAGTGCCAGCGACTTTTCTGATTGATCGTAGTGGACGGGTATCTTATGTGTCCCATGGTCCGCGGCGTTGGGACGAGAGTGATGCCATCAAAACTATCCGCGGTCTGCTGCAGAAGATGCCGCAGGCCGTTGCGTCGGGTACCGGGGTATCAATTCCAGTTCCCTGACCCTTTTGCCAACGACTCTTTGGTCGGAGCGCCACGGCTGGTAGCGGTCTTGTTGGGAGCATCTCTGGCGGGCCTTGTACGGGTGATCTTCTGACACCATGTTCACTATGTGAGCCTAAGCCGGCAGACCCTTCTATAATTGCGCTTTCACTTTCGCCTGGGTTGCGGCCAGACGCTGACAGGCAATCCAGATAATTAGAACCCAGACCATGACTGATACTTTTAAACTTGTTACCGACACCTTGCTTGCACCTGCCGGGCTTGAGACGTCCGATATCGACCGGCTGATGGGCCGCTTGGTGAGTCAGGATATCGACTATGCAGATCTTTATTTCCAGTACAGCCGCCAGGAGGGTTGGATGCTGGAGGACGGCGCCGTTAAATCAGGTAGTCGCAGCACTGACCAGGGAGTGGGTCTGCGTGCTGTCAGTGGCGAGAAAACCGGTTTTGCCTACTCGGACGAATTTGTACTGCCGGCACTTGCCCAGGCGGCGGATGCTGCACGGGCCATTGCGAAAAGCGGTGGGTCGACTTCGCCGGTGCAATGGCGTAACGCAAAGTCGCCATCGCTGTATACCCCGGCCGATCCCCTTTCGAGTTTGAGTGACCAAGACAAAGTTGAATTGCTGCAGGCAGTGGAAGTGCAGGCCCGTGCTTGTGACCCGCGGGTCAGCCAGGTCATGGCAAGCCTTGCCGCGGTACACGATGTGGTGCTGGTGGCGCGTAGCGACGGCCAGATGACAGCCGATGTACGCCCACTGGTACGCCTTAATGTGACTGTGATTGTTGAACAGAACGGACGGCGCGAGCAGGGCAGTTACGGCGGCGGCGGGCGTTTTGGTTACACCTGGTTGCGCGAGGAGGACCGCGCCGGCTCTTATGCGCGCGAAGCCGTGCGCCAGGCTCTGGTCAATCTCGAGGCCGTGGATTCCCCGGCTGGGACCATGACCGTAGTGCTTGGCCCCGGTTGGCCCGGCATCCTGCTGCATGAGGCGATTGGCCACGGCTTAGAAGGCGATTTCAATCGCAAGGGGACTTCAGCTTTTTCGGGGCGCATTGGCGAGCAGGTGGCTTCCCCGGAATGCACCGTAGTCGATAACGGCACTATTGCCGACCGGCGCGGCTCATTGACTGTAGATGACGAAGGCACACCGTCCCAGAACACCGTGCTGATTGAGAATGGCGTGCTCAAGGGCTACATGCAAGATACCTTGAACGCGCGCTTAACGGGTACCGCCAGTACGGGCAATGGTCGGCGTGAGTCCTATGCCCACCTGCCGATGCCGCGTATGACCAATACCTACATGCTGGCCGGCTCGCACGACCCGGGTGAGATCATCGCCTCGGTGGATCAAGGCCTGTACGCCGTAAATTTTTCTGGTGGGCAGGTGGATATCACCTCGGGCAAGTTCGTGTTTTCAGCCAGCGAGGCTTACCGCATTGAAAAGGGCAAGATCGGCGCTCCGGTCAAGGGTGCAACGCTTATTGGCAATGGTCCAGATGTACTGACCCGGGTCGCCATGGTGGGCAATGATCTGGAGCTGGATTCGGGAGTTGGCACCTGCGGCAAGGATGGCCAGAGTGTGCCGGTGGGCGTGGGACAGCCCACTTTACGCATTGACGGCCTGACCGTTGGAGGTGTGGAGGTATGAGCGAAAAATCACAGGCCATGGATTCGGACTCGACTGGTGCAGCGCTAGATGATGCACCACTGTATGAGGCCGTTCAGGTAGCGCTGGCAGAAGCCAGCCGGCAAGGGGCATCAGCTGCCGAGGCAGCTGCGAGCCTGGGCCAGGGACTTT
>JAAZYQ010000156.1 GCA_014239575.1 Gammaproteobacteria bacterium | reverse complement strand
GCCGCTCAACTGATGTCGAGCCTCCCCAAGCATTCAACCAGTTTGGGCCAAGATCATTGATCGCGATCGCCAATTAAAACGCCACAGCAAAAGCACTGCTGTAAGCGCGATCCCGGCAATCATGCCCCACCACAAGCCCACCGCGCCCCAGTCATTGACGATGCCTAAATACCAGGCCGCAGGCAGGCCACAAAACCAGAAACTCAAAGAAATGAGCATTGGCCCGTTCACATCCTTGAGGCCACGCAAAGCCCCCTGAGCGGTAATGTAGGTCGCATCGAATATGTGCAGGACAGCGGCTACCATAAGCAACGGCACGGCGGCCTCGATCACCGCGCCATCGCCCGTGTACAGATGCGCTATCCATTGAGGTACGGCGAGCACCAGAATAATTGAGGGTAATACCAACAACAGACTCGATGAAATCCCAAGAAAGCCACGTGCCCGTGCCAGTACAAAGTCACCCTGACCCACGGCCTGTCCGACCCGGGCCATGGTAGCGCTCGACAGGCTGACCGGAATCATGAAAGCCACGGTGGCGTAGTTGATTGCCACCTGGTGTGCTGCCAACCAGACATAACCCATCTTGCCCATGAGTAAGGCGATCGCGCTGAAAAATCCTGAGTCCAGTACCAGCGTCCCGGCAATGGGAAGACCTAGTTTTAACAAGCTCAAGCATTCGCGCGAAGGCCATTGGAATAAGTCAAACAATCGACGCACCCGATAGCGCTCAGATACAAGCACAAACAGTGCCAGACCCAGTGCATTCAGCATCATGACCAAAATCAAATTGAAGGCTGCACCCTCGACCCCCAAGGCAGGCAAGCCCCAGTGGCCAAAGATCAGCGCCCAGTTTCCACCGACCACGACCGGTAGCGTGACGATATTGACCACCAGCATAGGCCGTGAGTGGCCGGTTGCCTCACAGAGAAAGCGAAAGGCCATGTAAATGCACACTGACGGCATCGACCAGGCTGCAATATCAAGGTAAGCCTGTGCCAGCGGGATCACCTCCGGGTCGACCGCCAGCCAGTGCATCAAGCGCCCCATCTGGCGCAGCAGGAAAAATGCTGCGGCGCCAGTGCCGACGGCCAACCATAACCCTTGCTGAAACGCGTGCCGGATCGAATCGTCACGCCCGGCACCAAAATGCTGGGCAATGGTCGGCGATAGCGACATCATGACCCCAAGGCATGTGAGGAACACGAAGATCATGAAAGCTCCGCCCAGCCCGACCGCTGCAAGCTCCACAGAGCCTACCCGTCCCATCATCAGGATGGCTACGGTGGTATTGCTGACCTGGATGAACTGCGTCAGTATGATCGGCAACCCCAGCGTCAATAGACCACGCAGTTCACTTTTAAATTTAAATGTAGCAACGCTCATAGCTTAGCTGCAGGCCTGATCCGGCGTGGCAGTCTCGGTGATTTAACCAACTAATCGATCCAACCGCGGATGATATAGACGCCGCAACAGGCTGACTGCAAAAAAACCCCCTGCGACAATCACCAGTGTTAAGGCCAGCCCATGCGGATTCCAAAGATCCATGCTGATACCGCCGATAAGCGGTCCGGCAAAAGCGCCCATACCCCAATACACACCGAACGCGGCCATCGCGGTAGCGAGTTCCACTCCCTTGAACCACTGCCCAGCAAGAATCATCGCCACCGTGTAGACCCCGGCGAAGAACCCCCACCACAAGAAAAGCGTTATCCAGAGCAAACCCGGCACGGCAACGACAACGACAAACGGCCAGATCAGAGCGCCCAATACCCCGACAAAGGCACACACCACCAACACTTTGCGTGCATCGAAGTAATCAGCCGCCCAGCCAATGGGCAATTGCAACAGGGCACCGCCTATTGATGCAAAAAATAGCATCAGTACCGCGGAAGATTCATCCAGGCCCACACGCAACCCGTACACCGGCAGCAAACTAACACCCGCGAGGTCCTTAAAAGCAACCACAAAGCAGGCCAATGCCAGCAATGGCGCCACACGTATAAAACTGACAATCCCAAAACCTGGCTCTTCAGCCGAGCTGGGTCTGTAGGTTCCGGCAAAAAGCAGTGGCAAACCGGCGAGCGCCATCAGAATGATACCTGCAACAAACGGAGTTTCCCCTTCGATACCTGTCATGGACAGTATCAGCGGGCCCAATGCAAAGCTCAGCGCCAGAGTCGTGTTGTACAAACCCATGACCCGGCCACGATGTGGCTCGGGGGTAATCTCGATCATCCAGGTCTCAGTCACCACAAAAAGGACGACACCCGTAAGCCCGCCCAGAAAGCGAATCACAAACCAGGCGAGAACCGAATCCGTGCTCATTAAAGCCACGATCAGAACAATCTCGATAACCACACCAGCCAGTAACAGCTTGCGACCCTCGATCTGGCGCATGAACCGGGGAATAACAAAAGACCCCAGCATCACGCCGACCGGCCCCGCCATCGCCAGGGCGCCAATCAGCGTGGCGCTGGCTCCGCGGCTTTCGAGAATCAGAGAAAGGAGTGGGGTAAACAGGCTGATGGTAATGCCATAAGTACTCAAACAGCCGATCAGAGCCGCCAGGGCAAGCAACTGCTGACGGCCCCAAAAAGAACCCTCAAGAGAGGTTCGTTTGAAATCTCGTGCCATGGATTAGCGCTGGATTAAATTCCAAATTGAGATCTGGTCTGACCCAAATCATGATCGCGTCAGTTGTCACCGGGCCTCGATAGCACAGTGGTAAAATAGGTGCAAAATGCTCCTTAGCCTTTTGCGGTATCGCAACCAGGGTGAAACACCGTTGTGGTCAACCGCTCCAACCCCACAAGATATTCGCCCGGCGTGCCCGGAATCTACCAGAGGTTTGATGAAATGAGTTACCAGCATATCCGCCTACCAGACAGCGGCGAGAAGATTAGCGTTAAAGATGGGCGGTTGAATATTCCTGACCAGCCCATTATCGGCTATGTGGAAGGCGATGGCATTGGCCCCGACATCACCCGAGCCATGCTACGGGTGCTTGATGCGTCAGTGGAAAAAGCTTATGACGGCAAGCGTCAGATTCACTGGTGCGAACTCTACCTGGGCGAAAAAGCCGGCTCTCTTTACGATGGCAACTACTTTCCGCCAGAAACCCTGGCAGCCATCCGTGACCTGATTGTGGCGATCAAAGGTCCGCTAACCACGCCAGTGGGTGGAGGTTTTCGCTCGCTGAATGTCTCACTGCGACAGGAGTTGGACCTTTATGCCTGTGTGCGCCCGGTGCGCTACTACACCGGCGTACCCTCACCGCTTCGCGAGCCTGAAAAAGTCGACGTTGTGATCTTTCGTGAAAACACCGAGGACGTCTATGCAGGCCTGGAGTACGAATCGGGCACCGAGGAGAACCTGCGCCTGGCGCGTTTTTTACGCGAGGAAATGGGGGCCAATTTCTTTGAGGATGCGGGACTGGGCATCAAGCCGATCAGCCCGTTTGGCTCCAAACGGCTGGTTCGCAAAGCCATCCAGTACGCGATCGACAACCAGCGTGAGAGCGTAACCCTGGTACATAAAGGCAACATCATGAAGTTCACCGAAGGTGCCTTTCGCAACTGGGGCTATGAACTGGCCCAGGAGGAGTTTGCCGATCAGGTGGTGACTGAAGAGGAACTCTACGCCGTGCATGGCGGAAAAGCGCCCGAGGGTAAGGTGATCATCAAGGATCGTATTGCTGATATTATTTTCCAGTTACTGCAGTTACGGCCTGCCGAATTTGATGTGATCGCCACCATGAACTTAAATGGCGATTATCTTTCTGATGCGGCGGCGGCTGAGGTTGGCGGCATGGGCATCGCACCGGGCGCTAATACGGCCGACCATGTAGCGGTATTTGAGGCAACCCATGGCACGGCACCTAAATATGCCAACCA
>JAAZYQ010000155.1 GCA_014239575.1 Gammaproteobacteria bacterium | reverse complement strand
AAATCGGAGCAGGATCGAATGTCGAGCGCGTTTGAGCATGAAGATTTAATGCGTGCACTTAAGTTTTGAGTTTTAAGTTAAAGAATTAAAAGGAATTAAAGAAGTAAAGGGACATACACAATAAGTTGATTTTCAAAACCTGATCGAGTGGCATAATCATCTAGACGACCTAATATCTCAGATGAATCGATCTTCAATCCGACTTCTTCTTCGAGCTCTCGTAACGCTGCTTGCTCTGCTGATTCTCCATCATCAATTCTTCCACCTGGAAATGCGCGCTGACCGGGATGCTGCCTGAGACATGAACTCCAAATGGTAAGTAATATCGAAGCCGGTTGAGTTGGTCGAGCGGGCGGTGAGAAACTCGAGTAAGGGCCGAGATGTTGTATTGGACCCATTTGGTGGCTCAGGTAGTACTCTGATTGCGTGTGAGAAAGCTGGGCGGCGGGGCTATCTGTGGAACTGGAGTTCCGGTTGTTTTCTGGCGTCAGATCGAACAAGGCTGTGCTGTATTGAGGAACGGCCTCTCGCACGCTGTTGGCATTCTTGCTGGTTTTGAAAATAATCTGTATTCCGCAATCGGCGAACTGATAGTCAGTACGCGTAATCAGGTACTAGATTTGAAACAAGCGAATGAATCGACGTGACGAGATACTGCGAACCCTTATCAGGCTTCAGAATTGCTTGGTTAATAAGTATTGGTAAATTAGGCTAAATAGTTCTTTGAATTAGGTTTCTTGTATGTTTAGTCTAGATTTGTAGCCTCTTGCATGTTGGTGTAGCAGCATCAGGTTCTCTACTATCTTGTTTCCTGTTATTACATATGTAATACTTTTCTGAATAACACTGCAGGAATTAATGATGACCACCTTAAAATTAAAGGCCGTGGGCAACTCCACTGGAGTAATCTTACCCAGGGAAATTCTTTCTAAGCTACATGTCGAGAAAGGGGATAGTCTGTTTGTTGTGGAAACACCCACCGGCATTGAGCTCACGCCTTACGACCCTGATTTTGAGCATCAAATGGAAGAGGCCCGGAAAATCATGAAAAGACGCCGTGCTGTACTGCGTGAACTGGCGAAGTAATGGATTGGATATGGATTGATAAGAAAACGGTCCTCTCTATCCATTGCGAACAAATTGCCGAACACGGAGGGAAGCTCGGAATCAGGGATGAAGGGTTGCTTGAATCCGCTTTAGCCAGGGCTATCAATCGAGCAAATTACGAGAATGCAGACGTTTCCGAATTAGCGGCGGCTTACGGTCATGGAATCTCACGAAATCATCCATTTTTGGACGGCAACAAGCGTACCGCTTTTGTTGTTACGGAACTTTTTTTGCTCCTAAATGGTTTCGACTTAAATGCAGACGATGCAAGCTGCCTGGATACATTCCTTTCTTTGGCTGATGGGTCGCTATCGCAAGGAGATCTGAGCATCTGGTTGAATGAAAACCCTTCTCCGCTAAAGGCTTGACTTTGCGTTGTATCGTCTCGAGGGTGTTCTCTTTTTCAATACGTTATGCTGGGTAGTAGGGAGGCGGGATATTTATAGTATTTATTGCGATCCAACGAAAATTGCTGGTGAACAGATTATTGTCGATTGGGGGGTTGCTTAGGCTTATCAGTTGTTAAGTTTCGTGTCACCAGAAATACTAAAATCAACGGCGATTAAACGGTATAAACAATTTGTATCGGAAGGCAAAGGCCAGGCATCGCCGTGGGGTATGTTGAGAAATCAGATCTATTTGGGTAGTGAAGACTTCGTGGAGAAAATGCAATCGCTGGTTGACGGAGAAAAGGAATTGAGCGAAGTACCGTCGGCACAAAAGCGACCCATGCCGAAAACATTGAGCCAATACGAAGAACAGAGTAAAAATCGAAATACAGCCATCGTGAGTGCCTATCGCAGTGGTGGATATACACTGAAAGAAATCGGTGATTATTTCGGGCTGCATTATTCAACTGTGAGGGGAATTATCAAGAATCACAAATCTAAGACCTGTCCCCGTGATTACCTTTGACCCCTATACCATTCTTGGGATTTGGCTCCCCCGACCCTGGCTCGAACCAGGGACCCAACGGGTGCGACGGTCGAAGTAACTCTTAGTAACGGCGTGCGGACGCAGGTTCCGACACTCCCAATTGAATATGGTGGTATCCGGCCCGGCCTCTATCGAGACCTACCGCAGATCGGTGAGCACAACGATGCTGTCGCGCGCGAGTTGGGATACTCGGATGAAGCGCTGGAGCGTCTGCGTCCCTCGCTCGGCTGCGCTGCGACGGCCGAATCGGAAGTAGTGCGCCGAATGCCACTGTGCGAGATCGGGTGTCAGGGTCGTCGAATTCAGCCAACCAGTTTGAAAACGGCTAAATAGGCTACTAAGTAAGCTTTAAAGCCAAATTGGCTTTATAATGTAACCTTCCTGACTCATAATAAGGTTTAATGAGTCTTTAAGGTAACAATATGCCTACTCCGACTACCCCCCCTAGCAGAGTACGCCGGGCGCTGAGAACGCTTGGAAACGATATCAGGGATGCGCGAAAGCGCCGTGCTCTTTCAATGGAAACGGTTGCCGAGAGAGCGTTCACTTCGCGCAAGACACTGCAACGAATTGAGAAAGGAGAGCATGGTGTCAGCATAGGTATTTATGCAGCGGTACTGAATGCACTCGGTTTACTTGATGGGCTTGCGGCACTTGCAGACCCTGTGAATGATGATATTGGAATGGAGCTTGCCAGTGCAAACCTTCCGAAGCGAGTTAGGCCCAAAAAAGATGGCTATAAAACTAATGATCGAAGAATACTGGAGGTGAAACCTGGTGAGTGAGATTGAAGTCTACATCTCGCTAGAAGGTAGCACCCAAAGAATAGGAACCTTATTTCAACAATCCTCACGAGGGAGAGAGTCAGTCAGTTTTTCTTATCATGAAAACTGGCTCGACAATCCTCAACGATTCTCTCTTGAGCCCGGGCTGACAGCAGGCAAGGGCCTGTTTCATCCCGGTAGCGATCGTGAGATATTCGGCTCTATCGGAGACTCCGCACCCGATACCTGGGGACGCGGACTTATGCAGCGGGCTGAACGTCGACAGGCCTCAATCGAGTCGCGCTCACCTCGGACTTTGCAGGAAGCAGATTATCTACTGGGTGTGACTGATGTTTCTCGACTTGGCGCACTTAGATTTAAACAAGCTGATAGCGAAGCGTTTCAAAAACCTACAGGCGAAGGAGTGCCAGGATTTATTCATCTGGGGCAGTTACTAAAAAGTGCTGAACGAATCGAGTGCAACAACGAAACCGATGAAGATCTGGACTTGATCTTCGCACCTGGGTCATCACTAGGCGGTGCGAGACCGAAAGCGTCCATCATCGATGCAAAAGGCAATTTAGCTATTGCTAAATTCCCCAAAGACACTGACGACTATGGAATCGAAACCTGGGAACATATTGCGCTTATCCTTGCAAAACGTGCAGGCATTACCGTGGCCAAGCATGAGTTGCAAACCGTTGATGAAAAGCCAGTGTTAATTTCATGGCGCTTTGATCGTAGTGAAGCTGGCGGCGATCAACATCGCATACCCTTTCTTTCTGCAATGTCTCTATTGCAGTCAAAAGACGGTGAGCGTGGCAGTTACCCGGAAATAGTGGATGAGTTGGCCGAACACGGTGCCAACACCAGACGAGATTCGGCCGAGCTTTTTCGACGAATGATTTTTAATATTCTGGTATCGAATGTGGACGATCACTTACGCAACCATGGTTTTCTCTGGAATGGCACTAATGGCTGGGTTTTGTCTCCAGCGTATGATCTTAATCCAACGCCAACGGATATAAAACAACGAATTCTCAGCACCAACATTAGTCTGGAAGAGGGGACTTGCTCGATAGAGCTTGCGTTAGCACAGGCCGAATTGTTCGGATTAACACTGACAAACGCGCGCAAAATCGTTAAAGAAGTTGGTGGCGCAGTCACGACCTGGCGAGATGTTGCGAAAAGTGTTGGCGTAAAAAAATCGGAGCAGGATCGAATGTCGAGCGCGTTTGAGCATGAAGATTTAATGCGTG
>JAAZYQ010000154.1 GCA_014239575.1 Gammaproteobacteria bacterium | reverse complement strand
ACTGGCGCCGATCCAGTCGACTTCATCTCCGGTAGGCTGGATGATAAAAAGCACGCCAACGAAACCTGCAAGGATTGCCATGATCTGCCGCGCATTAGGAACTTCAGCCAGCACCAACCCTGAGAGTAGGGTCAGGATGAGTGGATAGGCCGAGGCGATGGAGAGTGCGTCGACCAGGGGCATTCGGGAAATGGCATAGTAGTAACTGAGAAAGGCGATTAGGTTAAATGCAGCGCGTAGCAAGTGGGCTCCTGGGCGGCGGGTAACGAGGCCTTGGCGTCCCCAGCGCGCCAGGCAGATCAGCGCAAAAGTAGGCACCATGATAGAGCTGCGCACCAGTAGCAGTTGCAACAGCGCATAGTCACCGGAGAGCCACTTGACCAGTGCATCCTGTAAGGAAAAAAAGAATGCCCCGATCAGGGTAAAAGCGCCTCCGACCCAGTAAGCCCGCTGGAGATTATTCATAAGGACTTTTGCGGCAGCGGTCGTTCAGGGCCGTGCTCAGGTCGACAAAAGCTGCGCGTGGTGTCTCAGGTGATCACCCATAAATGAGGCAATGAAATAATAGCTGTGGTCATAACCCCTTTGCATGCGTAGCTGCAGAGACAAACCGGATTTATCAAACGCGGATTGCAGTTCCTGAGGTTTGAGTTGTGTCTTTAAGAAAGGGTCGGCGTCACCCTGATCAACCAGGATAGGTCCGCCAAAGGTGGTGCTTTGCGCCAGTTCACAGGCATCCCATTGCGTCCAGGTCGAGCGGTCTTGGCCGAGATAGCCGGTGAAGGCTTTTTCTCCCCAGGGGCACTGGGTAGGGTGGCTGATTGGGGCGAAAGCCGAGCAGGAGCGAAATACATCTGGGCATTTCAGGGCGCTGATCAACGCGCCGTGCCCGCCCATCGAGTGGCCAGTGATGCCAAAGCGATCGCTATCACCACCCAACTCAGCCGCGACGATCCGAGGCAGTTCAGCCGTCACATAGTCGAACATCCGGTAGTGATTGTTCCAGGGCGCTTGGGTTGCATTGATATAAAAGCCCGCGCCAGAGCCAAAATCGTAATCGTCGTCTTCCCCGGCGAGCTGCAGTCCGCGCGGCGAGGTATCCGGCATCACCAGCAGCATGCCGTGCTCAGCGGCAAAGCGCTGAGCGCCGGCCTTCTCGGCCACATTGGCCCAGGTGCAAGTCAGCCCCGACAGGTAGAAAAGCGCAGGTTTCAAAGCCACGATGTCAGGATGGGGATCAAAAACAGCGAACTCCATATCACACTGGGTACTGGTACTGCTGTGGCGGAACACTTTTTGGGTGCCGCCAAATGATCGAAGCTCCTGTAGGCACTCCATGCGGGTTGGCTCCGGTCAGAAGGTGACGACGCTGCGAATCGACTTGCCTTCGTGCATCAGGTCGAAGGCGTTGTTGATGTCCTCCAGTGGCATGGTATGGGTGATCAGATCGTCAATGTTGATTTTTCCTTCCATGTACCAGTCCACGATCTTGGGCACATCGGTGCGGCCTTTGGCGCCGCCAAAGGCGGTACCGCGCCAGTTGCGACCAGTCACGAGTTGGAACGGGCGGGTAGAAATCTCAGCCCCAGCCGGCGCCACACCAATGATAATGCTGGTGCCCCAGCCCTTGTGGCAGCATTCCAGCGCCTGGCGCATCACCTCGACATTGCCGATGCACTCAAAACTGTAGTCGGCACCGCCCCCAGTCAAATCGACCAGGTATGACACCAGATCTGTACCAACTTCGGCAGGATTTACAAAGTGGGTCATTCCGAACATCTTGCCCAGGGCTTCCCGGTCCGGATTGAGATCTACCCCGATAATTTTGTCTGCCCCCACCATGCGGGCACCTTGCAGAACGTTCAGCCCAATGCCGCCAAGACCGAAGACGACGACATTGGCTCCTGGCTCCACTTTGGCGGTATTAATCACAGCGCCTATGCCTGTGGTAACACCGCAGCCGATATAACAGACCTTGTCGAAGGGCGCATCCTCGCGAATCTTTGCCAGTGCAATTTCGGGAACCACGGTGTAGTTCGAAAAAGTCGATGTGCCCATGTAGTGAAACAAGCGGTCGCTACCGAGTGAGAAACGGCTGCTTTCATCAGGCATCAATCCGCGGCCTTGGGTTTCGCGAATGGCCTGGCACAGGTTGGTTTTGCCGGAGGTGCAGTAATCACAGGTTCGACACTCCGGGGTATAAAGGGGAATGACATGATCCCCCGGCGACACAGAGGTCACCCCTTCACCGACTTCCACTACAACCCCAGCGCCTTCATGACCGAGGATGGCTGGAAACAGCCCTTCGGGATCATCCCCCGACAAGGTAAAGGCGTCGGTATGACACACCCCGGTGGCTTTGATTTCGACGAGCGCCTCACCTTTGCGCGGCCCCTCGACATGCACAGTTTCGATACTGAGTGATTGGCCAGCCTGGGTGGCAACCGCAGCGCGACTCTCGATCATTGTTTTCCTCATATTTACGGGCAGTTGTTATTGCTGCGGATTATATAGAAGCGCCCGCCTGGGTTGACTCTTTAGCGATAGGCCAATCATGCTTGGGGCAATGCCAGTCAAAACACGAAATCCCATGTTCTCGATAATGTCATTGGTCCACCACCTTGTCGTACTGACCTTGGTGTTTGGCGCTATTGCCGCGTCTTTTGCCGATACTCATGCGGTATTTAAAAGCCAGAAGGCAAGTTTTCGTATTGTCACTTTGGTCTCGGGGTTGAATCACCCCTGGTCTGTGGCATTTTTACCCTCGGGCGATATTCTGGTGACCGAGCGCCGCGGCACTTTGCGGATGATCCAAAACGGCGTGCTGTTAGATTCGCCCATCACCGGATTGCCGCCCATATCTGCAAAAAATGATCAAGGCGGATTACTGGATATCGCACTGGATCCGGATTTTGCGAACAACCACCGGTTGTGTCTTTCCTATGTGGCCCGTGAGGAGGGTGGCAGGGGTACCGAGATTGCCTGTGGTGAACTGCGCGGCAATCACTTGCGCAATGTCGAGGTGATTTTTAAGGCTTTGCCAAAGAGTGGAACCGGGCGGCATTTTGGCAGCCGACTGCTGTTTGCTTCTGACGGGTACCTTTATGCCACCCTGGGTGAGCGGGGCTATCGGCCGCAGGCGCAAAATCGCGCCACCCACCCGGGATCATTGGTACGTATTGCCCGGGACGGATCAATACCGCCGGATAACCCCTTTGTTGGGGATTCGGCCAGTCAACCCGAGATATACACCTATGGTAATCGTAACCCCCAGGGGCTGACCGAGCACCCGACCACAAGAGAGTTATGGATGCACGAGCATGGACCACGTGGCGGTGATGAGCTCAATCGGGTTATTGCCGGGGCTAACTATGGCTGGCCGGTGATCAGTTATGGAAAGGAATATTTCCTGCCCAAATCCGTTGGGGAGGGAACGCACAAAGAGGGTATGCGTCAGCCGGTCTATTATTGGGACCCGTCGATCGCCCCTTCGGGCATGACTTTTTACACCGGGCCGGATTTCCCAGGTTGGGCTGGGGATTTATTTATCGGCTCGCTCAAGTTTGGCGAACTTGTACGTCTGGAACTTGAAGATGGACAGGTGATTAACGAAGAGCGCTTGTTGAGTCGTGCGTTCGGCCGTATTCGTGATGTCCGCCAGGGTCCCGATGGCGCTTTGTATTTACTGACCGATGAGCGAAATGGCCGTTTGCTCAAAGTGATACCCCAAGACTGATCCCCCGGTTAAGCGTTATGATTCTTAGCAGCAACTGGTGACGATGAGGGGCGTATCCGATGAAGTTGTCTGAACTCGAGATTTTTGTTGTCGGCAATCCGCCCCCGGGCTGGGGTGGCCGATACTTTGTCTTTGTAAAGATAACCGCCAGCAACGGCCTGGTCGGCTATGGCGAGGTGTATTCCGCATCAGTTGGCCCCGAGGCCATGCGGGCCGTGATCGAAGATGTCTTTGAGCGGCATATGGCAGGGGAGAACCCTGAGAATACCGAACTGATGTTTCGTAGGGCTTATTCCTCGGGCTTTACCCAGCGCCCGGATTTGACTGTGATGGGCGCTT
>JAAZYQ010000153.1 GCA_014239575.1 Gammaproteobacteria bacterium | reverse complement strand
TGCTATGGTTGCTGCCGTCAGGGGCTACCCCGCAGTCTTCGTCATGTCCGAGGATATGAGCGAGGAGCGCAAGGCGATTCTGCGCGCTTATGGCGCCCAGGTGATACTCACCCCTGCTGATAAAGGCACAGTCGGTGCAATCGAGGAAGCCCGGCGCCTGGAAAAAGAAAAAGGGTATTTTTTTGTTGGCCAGCACTTCAACCCGGCTAATCCAGCATCGCATCACCGAACGGCACAAGAGATTGTTGATGATTTTGGAAAAGACCTCAAAGCCGTAATCTGTACCACCGGTACTGGCGGAACCATCAGCGGTTTATCGAAAGTTCTTCGTGAAAAGATTCCAGGCATCGCCATTATTGCTACCGAGCCGGATAACTCGCCGATTTTGTCCAAAGGCGTGGGCTGCAGACACCGCATTATGGGTACTGCGCCCGGATTCATCCCAGATACTCTGGATCAAAATGCTTACGACGATATTATTCCAATAAATGCGGATCAAGCTATAGCCACCTCACGGCAGCTCGCCGAACGCGAAGGGATTTTTTGTGGGATCTCCTGCGGCGCGGCGGTTCTGGGAATGCTCGATTACGCCCAACGTGACGTAGCCCGGGACCAGCACTTGCTCGCCATCCTGGCTGATACCGGTGAACGGTATCTCAGCACCGAGTTATGGGCTTAACTCACAACCACCGCCAACCATCGTTTGGCACGCTCAGCCTCGTCCTCACCCCAAGATGGGGCACGAGTCGCTCGCCCAACTGGCGCAGGGCCTTCTTGGGAGGAAGATTTAAAGCGCAGGCCAACCCTTGTGGCTTTTGATTTTGCATCGAACTACCGCCGTCGGCCTCGCCAGGCTGGCTGGCTGGAATAGGTCGGCGTCATGACCTACATCGTGCACGTCACCGCGGTTGTTGAAGGCGATCTGGAACGAATTGAGGAGTTGATCAATGAATACAGGTACAACTGCTTGGAAAACCAACCAGGCATGAAGGGGTTCTACGTGTGCCGCCCTGCCGACCATCCCAATGTATTTCTCTATACCCAGATTTTCAAGGACATCAGCGCACATAGGGCGCATATTGCAGGTGACGATCCCCGTGTCTTTTTTGCCAAGATGGAAGACGAAGGTTTTGAATTTCAGGGACGTTGGATGGCCGGGAAAGAAATCGACTCCATTCCAGAGGGGCAGTTACTCAATTGACCCACTCGTGTTGGTTTTCACCCCCCTCTGCAATCGACCCTGTCAGGCCTGCATTCGGATCAAGGGCCTTGATGGGCGCCTGAGCAACCCCGGTTAACATTCTCTAAGGCATAAAACGCAGGGCTATATATGGGCGGATACGAATGGAATCTTCTGATTTTCTTGGCTGGACTCGCGATTGGCTGCGCGCTAGGCAATCAATGGATCAAAATGGCGTACTACTGGATGCAAAATAAAATAAGGCACTTAAGACATCCCCACTAGATTCGGCCGATCAGTCTTTGCAGGCAACAGGACAAGCGACTCTCACTCTACGAGTCGGGCGTGGATGAAAAACAACGATAATCGATGCCAAAAAATAAAGGCAACGGTGTCGCCTGATCCAAATAATGATGCTTCAGTCAACCCTTAGCGAATAACAAGTCGAAAACGAAACGGGGAATCATCGCCGCCAGCGATTACCACATTATCCCCTTTTTTAAGTGAATGCTGATCTGTTGAAAACTCATGCCCAATCATCACATCATTCACCTTGGTGCCTAACTCACTAAGGCAGTCCCGAATAGAGGCGGCATCCGAGCTTAATACAACCAGAAAATGGTTAACACTGAGCCGGTAGGGTTCCGAGTCTGGTAGTACTACGCGATGCAGGTAATGGGTCGAACCAAGTCCAGCGCGACCAACACTGTACTCTGATCCAGATAACAAAATGCCATCTGCTGAAATACAATCGGTCAGATGACTGCTATCTCCAAATAACGTTACTGATAAAGACCCTTTGGGCTCAGCGATCGGTTCATTTTGTATTTCTTCAACGGAAGATCTTGCGTTAACGTAATTGCTGCTGGTGTTCCGCAACCTACTGCTCAATCGACTGATCATCCTGCGGGCCATAGCGGGATGCTCAGCAAGGGCATCGACCAGTTCCGAGTACTGCATCTCATGCGCCTTAACATCTGTTAACGCACGAGCGCCGGCACTGCGCGGTCTTTCATCAAGCAAACCCATTTCGCCCAAAAACTCGCCAGTGGATAACTGGCCAAGGATCGTGACCTCTTGAGCCCACTCGACAAAGACTTCAACCACACCGGACAACAACAGTAAGGTTGTCTGGCTGCTTTCGCCTTGTTTAAAGATCACCTGGCCTGCTTTATATTTAACCTCTTTCATGGGCGATTCTTTCCTTCGGTAGTGTCATTTTAAAATTCCCCGGGCGCAGTCGCTCGTAACTACGACCTGATCGCCCCAAGGCAGAAAAGTCGGTTAAAGTCATGAAAAGAAATGCGCCTTTGAGCAAATTGGGCGCAATGGTTGCGCTCGATACTAACCCAAAAATGCTTTTAGCCCAGATTAAATAACCTATGATAAAGTAACTGGGGCTAAATTTAACCATCGGCAAATAATTGATGTATCTACAGCGCAAGTTTTTTCTCGCTCTCGTCTTATCCGTTGCGGCAGGTCTGTCGGGCTGTGGCGCCACGACCTCAAGCGACGCCATGGAGGTCAACATCGGCAGGGCATTTAATGTCACAGGCCAATGGACTGGCGAGTTCAAAGACGCTGTCTATGGTACCCACGAGATTTACCTCACCTTAAATGATAGCGGTGGCTCCGTAACCGGAACAGTTGCAATTCCGACTCATATCTGTCTTGGTTTTGACGGATCTGAAGGTCTTTTTGGTGAATATTGGTTGAGCCTTGAAGGCACTGCCACACAAATGGCAGAGGGTACCGATGGCGATAATCCCTTTACAAGCGTACAGGAGAACAGCAATAGTGGCTCGCTTGACTTTCAGAACACAGCGCTTACTGAGACCATAGGAGAAGTTGACTTTGAGCGCTACATTAGTTTTAGCTTAAATGGAACATCTGACTCTTTGAGTGGCAAGTTTTCTGGCACCTGGATCGGCCCCGGCCTCAATTGCCGGACCGGGCTTCAGGGAGCTATTGTTATCACTCGAAGTTAATTTCTGCCAAAGCCCGCTCCGGCTTATCTCCCTCGTCAGTGGTTTATTAATGGCTCGAAACTCTTTTAGCCCTCAACCGATTTTATTTTACGTTTAGGCTTATTTTTCTTGTAAGAGACGCTTTCCCTGATCGGCGCTGTCTTCAACAACATCGAGCCTGCCCTGATCAGAGCGTCTTTTGAAAAGACCAGTAAAAGGTTTTTTAATATCTCTCCCGCCAGGATTCAAGCACTGCCTCTTGGGAGCCTCCCGATTCAGCTGCTGCTATCGGTGCACCTGAGACAATGCTGCCTTTTTTGATAAAATCATTGTCAAGGGCAACCTCAGTCTGGCTGTCAGCAATGGGAATCCCACTTACCCCAAGATATACCTTATCTTTAAAGATCCGCGCGCCTGTGATCAGCCCCGCGCCAAGCTCGGTTCGCCTAAGTGAGTTGCCACAACTGTAGCCCAGTTCAGCCAATGTGCTGGTGCCAGGAAAGCACGGTTGGGTAATATCCGGCTTATAAATCGGCGCAAACAAGACCTGCTTATTAAGCTCGATCTTGCTGGTAACTTTTTCATCTGCTCCTAAATTGATATACCACCCCTTATCACTTTCTCCGGGACAGGTCGCCCCTTCATTGGTCACATCTTTTAAACGGGAGTAGTTAGTAGAGTGTGAGTTGTCAAACCAAGGAAACAGGGTATCTTTTATACCAAAGATACGGTTTTGAATGGTCGATAACGATAACTGCAGTCTGTCTAGATTGCCTGTGCCAAAATAAACCCAGAGTTTATCCGCACTGTCGATTGATGCCGTGACCGGGTTAAATGACGCGCGTTGATTAACATCATTCCCCCCGGCATCAAAATACTGTGTGGAGTCGAGTAAACCGCTACTACCCATATTGGCTTTATCGATCTTAAATACCTTACTCTCCATGTCTGCCGAATACAGC
>JAAZYQ010000152.1:892-4140 GCA_014239575.1 Gammaproteobacteria bacterium | reverse complement strand
AGGTCGTCTATGAGAGGATCGTCAGCGATATTTTTCAACTCGTGGTCTAGGGCTCGATGTTCTGATCTTAGATCTTCTAGTCTGCCGTTTAGGGGGCTGTGCTGTGCTTCGGTCATATAGGTCGGTCTCCCTCACTGATTGGCTGTTGGTGAGTGTTGGTATGCGCAATCCTGGGCGTGGGCGCAACTGGCCGGGGTTATCGTAACCGGGGCGGCTCGCGACCTGACCGCGCGTTCTTCATCCTACTCCTTTTATGAAGGCATTTCATCCCCATTTAACCCCGCCTCTGGGTACCCACGCTGGCTCTTGATCGATAGCAGATTCTGCCGGAAAATTAGGCACTTATTTAACGGTTCTAACCTGATTGCCTCAAGTCAGGTGGCCTACACAGACGTCCAACCTCAACATGAATCCGCTGCCTACCTGGGAAAAACTGCTACTCGGCGTTCTCGCACTACTGGTAATCCTGTGGGTTTTCCCGGGCATCAAGGCCTTGATGGCCCAGGCCCAAGACGCCCCGCGAGACTGGCCGTCCCTGATATTCCCCCTGCTCGCGGTCATCGTTTTTGTCATCTTGCTGATCTTTCTCGTCTGATGCGTTGTGAGTCGCCTGGTGTGACGCAAGAGCTGGCAATCTTGTTAATGTTGCAGACGTTCACCGAATCCACGCGGGCCAGGCCTGCCGGGAGATAATGTTCTAGTGGCTACAACCGAACACAACTCGGAGCGCACCTACTTAAGTGATTACCGCCCTCCCGACTATTACATTCCGCGGGTGGATCTGGTTTTTGATCTTGACGAGAACAAAACCCGTGTTCGCGCAAAATTGCAGATTACCCGCAACGGGGTCCACTCCCAGCCATTAGTCCTAAATGGTGAACGACTGATTCTGGCCTCACTTACGCTGAGTGGCCAACCACTTAGCCCGGAGCAGTGGCACGCTGATGAAAAAACGCTGACGTTGAACCAGGTGCCCGAAAGCTTCACCTTGATCATCGAGACCATTATCAACCCAGCGGCCAATTCCGAACTCAGCGGCTTGTATTCGTCCCGAGACACGCTGTGCACTCAATGTGAGCCTGAGGGCTTCCGACGTATCACCTATTTTCTGGATCGCCCTGACGTATTGTCGGTTTATCGAGTCACTGTACGCGCGGCCAAGAAATCTTACCCAGTGCTGCTTGCCAACGGTAATCAGATCGAGACGCACGAAGACGGCGTCATGCACCAAGCCGTCTGGGACGATCCCCATCCCAAGCCGTGCTATCTCTTCGCCCTGGTCGCTGGGCAACTGCAGTGCATCGAGGATTCCTTTAGGACCCGTTCCGGTCGAGACGTGAAACTACGGGTCTATGCCCGCGAACGCGACCTGCCCCAGTGCGGCCACGCGATGGCCGCCTTGCGCAATGCCATGGACTGGGACGAAAAAGCCTATGGCCGTGAGTATGACCTCGACCAATACAACATCGTCGCTGTCGAAGACTTCAATATGGGGGCAATGGAAAACAAAGGGCTTAACGTTTTCAATACCAAATACGTACTGGCGCTGCCGGCGACGGCGACAGACCATGATTACCGCTCGGTGAGTGATGTCATCGGCCATGAATACTTCCACAACTGGTCGGGCAACCGGGTAACCCTGCGTGACTGGTTCCAGTTGAGCCTCAAGGAAGGATTTACGGTATTTCGTGAACAACAATTTAGCGCGGCCCAGGGGTCTGCCGGCGTCAAACGCATTGAGGATGCCAACCTGGTCCGCACGCAGCAGTTCCGCGAGGATGCCGGGCCGATGGCCCACCCGGTCCGCCCGGAATCCTTTGTCGAGATCAACAATTTCTATACGTTAACGGTCTATATCAAGGGTGCCGAAGTCGTACGCATGCTCAATCGGCTCGTGGGTGACCAAACTTTTCAACAAGGTTGCTCCCTGTACTTCGATCGCCACGATGGCCAGGCGGTCACCACTGAGGAATTTATCCAATCTATCGAAGCGGTATCAAAGCGAGACCTGACTCAATTCAGGTTATGGTATGAGCGTCCAGGAACGCCCCGGTTACTCAGCCGTGGCGCTTTTGATGCCGCGCAACACTGTTACCGTCTACAGATCAGCCAGGCATCGCATGAGCCCACCCAAGCGGATGCTCCCTTGCAGATGCCTATCGTCACAGCGCTTTTCGATATCCACGGCAAACCGCTCAAAACCCTGTGTGGTGATGACGATGAAGCGCGTCATGAACACACGCTCAACCTGACCCAAACCGAGCAGGTTTTTGTATTCCGTGAAGTCAGCGACCCGCCGGTGCCCTCCATCCTGCGGGGATTCTCTGCGCCCGTGATGCTGGAAACCGACCACAGCGATGCAGACCTGGCCATTCTTATGGGTCACGATGATGACCCCTTTAACCGCTGGGATGCCGGCCAACGATTGGCCCGCCAACAGATCCTGAACTTACACAACCCCTCTGGTGAAACCAGGTTGGACGAAAGTTTTATCGAAGCTTTTGGCCAGACCCTCAAAAATGACTTCGTGGATCGTGCCTTCCAGGCCTTTGCCCTGAGACTCCCTGAGGAAAACTATCTCAGCGAATTCACCGAAGTGATTAATCCTCACAAAATACATAATGCCCGCCGATCGGTAGCCATCGCACTGGCGCAGCGATACCGGGAACCTTTTCTGGCGCACTACCATGCCCTAAAAGGGCCCGAACCCTGTCGCCTGGACGTCGTCAGCGCTGGAAAGCGTGCCCTGCGCAATATCTGCCTTGCCTATCTCATGACCCTGGAAGAAGAAGACTTTGTGCGCCTGGCTCTTGAGCAATTAAAAACTGCCGACAATATGACTGATGCACTGGCGGCACTGGCACTGCTGGCGGAGAGTCCACACCCAGCCCGCGACGAAGCGCTGATGTACTTTTATGACTTGTGGCGTGAATACCCGTTGGTCATTGACAAGTGGCTGCGGGTACAGGCGGTATCGCGATTGCCGAACACTGTTGAAAACATTCAACACCTGAGCCAGCACGAGTGCTACCAGGATGACAATCCCAACAAAGTCCACGCGCTGATTGGAGCATTCTCTCACGCCAACCCGCTCCGATTCCATCAAAGCGACGGCAGTGGTTACCAACTGGTAGTCGAGCAATTATTGGCGACCGATTCGAAAAACCCACAGATGGCAGCTCGTCTGGCATCCGCATTCAACCTGTGGCGACGATTCGAACCGGGTCGACGCGATTTAATGCAAAAAT
>JAAZYQ010000152.1:0-886 GCA_014239575.1 Gammaproteobacteria bacterium | reverse complement strand
TCCGCATTCAACCTGTGGCGACGATTCGAACCGGGTCGACGCGATTTAATGCAAAAAGCCCTTGAGCGTATCCACGCTCAAAAGGGTCTGTCACGCGACGTTGGCGAAATTATTGACCGGGCACTGGCCGATTGAAAGATCCAGTTTTACTGGCTAATGGACGCCGTCAGTGCCCAGTGAACCAGTGACGCCGACAATGCCAACATCAATATGCCGATTCCGCCGTCGACAATCCGCCAGGTGCCGGGTCGACTGAAGAGCGGCACCAGACGCGCGGCACCAAAACCCAAGGCATAAAACCAGACAGCCGATGCCAATACCGCGCCAAAGGCAAACAGGGTCCGGTCGCCACTTGCGTAACGCGCAGCGACGCTGCCCAGGACCACGACCGTATCAAGATACACATGGGGGTTTAGAAAAGTCAGGGCCAGCGCACTCGCAATAGCCTTGGCCAAACTGCCCAGCCCGGTTTCCCCCGCCGTGACCACCAACGCCTGAGGTTTTGTGGCCCGCCTGAAAGATTGAGCCGCGACAAATAACAGATAAACGGCGCCAGCCCAAGCCGTGAACCGCAGGATTAGTACATCGGCGCGCAATATAGTGCCCAAACCTCCAGCGCCCAGCGTAATCAGCAGAGCATCGCCGGCAAGACACACGGTGCAAACTGCAAATACATGTTGACGAACGAGTCCCTGGCGCAACACAAACGCGTTTTGGGCGCCGATCGCGACTATCAACGCACTGCCCAGGGTCAGACCCTCCAGGATCGCCGTCAGATTCACAGACACACTCCTTACAATAATTCCGGACCGCGATGATATGATTGTTTCACCATTCCGTTGCCGTTTTGTGTACGCCGTGACTTCATCTCGAAAAAATTCTCTGC
>JAAZYQ010000151.1 GCA_014239575.1 Gammaproteobacteria bacterium | reverse complement strand
CGACCAGGATAATAACCAGATCACCGCTTTTCACCCCGGTGCCATGGGCGAGGCGCATCGTAACCGGGTGGTGAAGGCGCAGGGGATAACGCTTGGGATTGTTGCCCCGGATGGCCGCGATGCCATGATCCAACATGCCCGAGATTTCGCGGATCAAGGCATGCCGTTCATGTTTGACCCAGGCCAGAACCTGCCGCTTTTTTCCAGCGAAGAGCTAATGACCTTTCTCGACCAGGCCACCTGGTGCATCATGAATGACTACGAATCACAACTGCTGATAAATACAACCGGGCAGGCTATTGAAGCGTTGGCCGATAAAGTCGAAGCACTGGTGGTGACCCGTGGTGGCGAGGGATCAGTGGTTTATGTCAATGGTGATCAGGTGCAAATACCAACGGTGGCGGTTGACCAGGCAATCGATCCGACGGGGTGCGGCGATGCCTACCGGGCAGGGTTGCTGTTGGGGTTGGAAAAAGGATGGGGCTGGGAGACGAGTGGTCGGGTTGGGTCACTTATCGGCGCCATCAAGGTACAGCACCAGGGAACCCAGAATCACGAATTTACACTGGATGAATTCGCTGAGCAGTACCAGGTGCACTTTGATTGCAATCTCCCTCATGCTTAAATGAGCGAGCGCCCAACACAGGGCGTGATAATTATCGGAATTTAAAGTATCTCCAACCAAGCAGCGTGACTACCGCCAAAGCTGCAATTATCGTTATCCAAGTACTTTCATCCGACCACCAAAGTCCTCTTATTGGATTCTCCAATGAAAATGGAAACAGCCATAAATAGGAGATGTGGTAGGCGCGTTGACCCGCGTCGAGAAGAAGATGAAGCATCACGCCAAGAAAAAAGCTAACAAAAACCCTTAGCCTAAGTTCGCGTTCAAAAAGAAAACAAAACAACCATGACTGCAATACCAAAGGTATCGGGCTGTGAAATATCTGAAGAGTAATGATGGCCTCACTACTGATTAATCTAACACCCAAAGAATCCTGGAGGTTGGCCCCTAATAAAAGTGGCCCGCGAATTAAGTCAGGAAAGATGCATCCAAGCAGGACAATAGACGGAATGAGATATTTGTACTTCTCGCGAAAAACTACAAGGTATCCGGCCGCTGCGTGAACCAATAAGTCGGGCATATCAGATCTTTCGGTAGAAAATTAATTTTCGCCAAGACAACCTAAACTCCTTAAAGAAAAGCATCAAAACGACCACTAATGGCACAAATGAAATGAAAAGTTTGGTATACCAAAGGGAGCGACTTTCCCAAACGTGGTACTCCTGGATAATAACGTTTTTCCCCTGTTTCATAAGCTTAAAGGCCACCTGGTCTCCGGCCTCAAACGGCGGAGGCGACTGCACAAAGAACGTCTTAGGTTGACCGTACTGCCAGTTCACAGTAAAAGAGTTATTCGATGTATCGAGAATACTGCTGCCATTGGATGCAATAGTGTTCTCATCAAAACGATACGGCAAAGCTCGTATTTCGGATGCCTTAAAGTAGGCATAAGCTCCCATACTCCCCAACAGAAAAACTGCAAGGAAGATATTAAGCCAGCGGGTTTTATCAGGTTGGTCAGACATAAAACGTTTCGATCGTGAGTCTAGACGCTACGCTCCGATAATAACCTAACCTCCTTGCGCCTTAGGCTATCCTTATATTTGATTGGCATTACTGCAGTCAGTTCGTGCGCCGAGCGATCTAAGAGGGAAGGAGTCGTTGCGCTGAAGCCAGTTGTCTTTTGGGTACTGCGCCGTGGCTGAGATCGTGTGTAGCGTATAAGCATAACGGGATTTCTGACTGTGGTTAGGAGCGCTGTAATGCGGTAACAGGCCGTTGAGTACGACCAATGTGCCGGCGGGCACTTCCAGTGGCGTCTTCGCCGTATCATCAAAGTCCGGTGCGCCAGGCAATGCCTCGGTCTGCAGTCGCCCATCGATCCGCCGAAACCGTGAGCGCAGGCCCCGGGCATGCTCGCCCGGCAACACCCACAGACAGCCATTCTCGAGCGTCGCTTCTTCTAGTGCAAACCAAAAGCCTGTAACGCTTTGCGGGACGGTATAAAGAAAACTACCGTCCTGGTGCCAACTGACTTCGCCGCCAATACTGGGCTGTTTAAAAATCAGCATAGATTGCAGCAACAAAGGGTCAACAAGACCCAGTTGGTGCGCCAGAACTGCCAGGCGCGGCTGATAGGAAAAAGCCTGAAAGGTCGGATCCAGATCGTGTAACGCGTGGCCGATCTTATTGATCGCCTGTTCCTTAGGTATCTGCAGTGTGCCACTCGTATCAAAGACGCCTTCTTCAAAGAAGAACCGGATCTTGTCACCGGATGTTTCGAAATATTCCGATGCCGCATGCTCATGGGTGGCAGTTGAAAACACCGTCGCCGCTTCTCGCGCATCAAAATTAGCAACCTGCGAATCTGCGGCATTAATCAGGTCCTGGCAAATGTCAGCCGCCACAAAGTCTTCGATAACCAGTAAGCCATCACGAGCCCATGCATCTACTGCCTCAGGTGCAATACACCCCTTGGCATCAGCGTGATAACGCGCCACCTCAAGCATCTTCAGTTCTCTTCGGGCCAGGCATATCAGGCCATAAGATCGGCAAGAAACGATTTACCGAAACTCAATGGGGTTAATCCCAGGTGATCCGCCAGGGTCTGACCCATATCGGCGAAACTGGTGCGCCGGCCTAAGGCAACGGGTGCTACATCAGGGCCAAATGCAAGCACCGGCACGTGCTCACGAGTGTGATCATGGCCCGGTGCGGTGGGGTCACAGCCATGATCTGCGGTCGCGATCACCAGATCACCGGGGATCAGAATATCCAGCAATTCCGGCAGGCGCTTATCCAACGCTTCCAAAGCACCCGCATAACCGGCCACATCGCGTCGGTGGCCATAGAGCATGTCAAAATCGACAAAGTTGGTAAAGATTAAGGAGCGATCTCCCGCTTCATGCAATGCATCGACAGTAGCATCAAAGAGCGCCATATTGCCACTGGCCTTAACCGATCGACTCACGCCCTGCCCCGCAAAGATATCGGATACCTTGCCGACGGTAATCACTTCACCACCAAAATCTTTGAGTTGATCGAGCAAAGTCGGTGACGGTGGTGGTGTTGTGTAATCACGCCGGTCTGGTGTTCGGATAAATTCTCCCGGGACATCGCCGGCAAAGGGCCGCGCAATCACGCGGCCTATATTCCACGCATCCACCAGTTCACGGGCCACTTGGCATACCGCGTACAGTTGCTCTAATCCAAAGTGAGTCTCGTGAGCCGCGATCTGAAACACGCTGTCGGCCGAGCTATAACAGATGGGCTTTCCCGTACGAATATGCTCTTCACCCCACTCTTCAATGATGGCGGTACCCGAGGCATGACAGTTACCCAGTAATCCGGTCAACTGCGCCCGGCTGATAAGAGCCTTGGTCAGTTCCACAGGAAAACACGGCACGGTGTCTGCAAAATAGCCCCAGTCAGTTAACACCGGTACACCTGCCATCTCCCAGTGGCCGCTAGGCGTATCCTTGCCGGCACTGGTTTCCACCGCATATCCCCAGGCGCCTTTAGGGTTCACGCGAGGCAAACCCATGGGCCAGGCACCTCGACTTTCTGCGGCAGCATGTGCCAGACCCAAGTTACAAAGTTGCGGTATTTCAAGTGCGCCGCGAACCCTGCCGTCAACGTCGATCGCTCCATCAGCGCAGCTCTCAGCAATATGCCCAAAGGTATCGGCACCGGTATCGCCAAAACGTGATGCGTCGGCGCTTGCACCAATGCCCAGAGAATCCAGCATCAAAACAATTGCCCGGCGCATTGTTTCAGGCCACCTCTTCCAGTACAGCAGACACGGGCGCCTCTGGATTACTGCCGATATGCATCGCAGCCTGAACCGTTGCTGCTGCATGCTCCGCTGCCGAAACATCGGCCGCATGAACACGGCACAGCGGGTCGCCCAGGCTGACCTTTTGTCCAATCCGCAGGATCTGATCGAACCCCACAGTCGGATCGACCCTGTCATCCGGGTGAGTGCGACCACCGCCCAGGCTGACTACAGCCATGCCCAGCATACGGGTATCGATCGCGCAGATATATCCATCCGCAAGCGACGGCACTGCTTGAATGACAGGCGCGCTCGGCAAATGCGTACCAGCGGTATCCGAAAAAGCACTGGGCCCGCCGAGATCCGCAATCATCTGATCAAAAAGCTGCAGTGCCTTACCGCTACTGAGA
>JAAZYQ010000150.1 GCA_014239575.1 Gammaproteobacteria bacterium | reverse complement strand
GTGATCAATGTTGTTGCGGATACCGCCATGGAAGGATATTACTGGTGGGCCACCGCAATCATGATCGCCATCCACGCCGGCTTCATGATGTATGAAATGGGAGCTTCTCGAGCGAAGAACGTTATGCACACGGGCGTCAAGAATATTCTTGCGTTTGCGTTTACGATTCCTGCGTTTTTCGTAGTTGGTTGGTGGGCTTACTGGGCCTACCAGAGTGGCAATATTTTCATTCCTGACTGGAATCATGAGTTTGCGCAGTACTATGTACCGTGGGGTGATCAAGGTGGCATGGGGCCGAACCACCAGGATGGTGCTTCAGGTATCTTCTGGGCCGCGTTCACTCTATTTGCTATGACAACTGCCTCCATTGTCTCGGGGTCCGTTATTGAGCGGATCAAGATGAGTGGTTGGCTCATTCTCGTAACCATATTCGGCGGATTTATCTGGATCGTTGGTGCTGGCTGGGGTTGGTCAACCGGTGGTTGGCTGGTCGCAGACTGGGGATTCCGAGATGTCTGTGCCGCAGGTGTGGTGCATATGGCCGCAGGCTTTTTCGCGCTTGGCGTTCTGGTCAATCTTGGGCCGCGTCAGGGTCGATTCAATGCTGATGGCTCCACTAATGAAGTAGCGGGTCATAGCGGTCCCATGGCAGCAGCCGGGCTCATGGTTATCATCCTGGGCTTCTTTGGGTTTCTTGGTGCCTGTCTCATCTACCCCTCGTCAATGGCTGGAACTTCAGCAGACCTTGGGTGGATAAACATCTATGGAATCAAATCCAATCTTTCTGCCTTTGCCTTTAATACCCTGATGGGTATGGCGGGTGGAATCATGGCTGCCTGGTGGGTAACCCGGGACGCGTTCTGGATGATGGGCGGCGCGCTTTGCGGAATTATCAGTGTGGCTTCAGGTATCGATCTATGGTACCCCGGCACCGCATTTGTAGTCGGTGCAATCGGTGGCCTTATCATGCCGTACTGCCACAAGATGCTTACAAGCTGGGGTATCGACGATGCAGTGGGCGCGGTTTCGGTCCATGGCTTCGTTGGAATCTGGGGCGTAATGTCGGTCGGTATCCTGCTTGGTGGCTATCCCGCACCATCAGCCGATATCCCGGCAATCACCTTCACCGGCCAACTCGTAGGTGCGATTTCGTTCTTCCTGCTTGGTTTTGTCCCGGGTTATGTCCTTTCCTGGATCCTGAACAAGGCTGGGATGCTTCGATACTCGGAGGCCATCTTGGAGAAAGGCGTCGATTCAACCGAGGGCGAGACGCAAGCCTATCCCGATTTTCAAAAATCCGCTTAAGGAGCACACACTATGAATGCAATTAGGCAAAAAACGACTGCTGTTCTGTCGGCTCTCGCACTAGTGCTCGGCATGACCACCACGGCACAGGCAGGTCTATTCAATACAAGCCCAATAGACACCTGGGAAGGCGCTGGAGCGGTCTTCAATAATGCCGGCGGGTCTGGAGTTGTGGTCTGGTTCTTGATTCTTCTCGCTTTGATGCTGGCAGTAATTATCACAGCAGCCAGAACGGAGAAGAGGCACGAGCGCGAGCATGGCTAGGCATAAATAAGTCAATATTTACAGCTTTTTAAGCTGTTTTTGGGAGGCGACCTGGCCGATACAGCCAGGTCGCCTTTTTTTATCTTTTGGCTTTAAACTCATGTTGAGTTCATTAAGGAGTTGCTGGGATGTCCGCTGGAATCATCCTTGAAAGTACGCGTCCGCGAGAACCCGGCCTATGGCGGGCTGATCCCTACCTCGAGCGCTATACCGTACCGCCCTGCGGCTCGGCGACTTTTGAACTTTTTGCAGGTGACGCAATCACTGTTACCGACCCGGAAGGAGCGCAGCCGGGTGAGCTGATTGCCTTTTCAACTGATGGACGCGCTGCCCCGGGAGGCCTTTGTGATACCAGGCCCAAAGCAGCTACAGGCTTTCAAAAGATTCTCGCTTCTAGTGAACCAAGCGCTCAACAAGTGGCTGCCGGACTGAAACGGCGGAATATCAACGCGGCTGATGCAAAAGCAATCGCATTGTTCGGATCCGATTCCGATGCAGGCTCAACGCATCACTACACAGCCCGTGAGGATCTTCTCTGCATCGTCTGTGCGCCTGGCGACGCGATGCCCATCGACGAACAGATACCACCCACGGGGCTGACGGTTCATGTGGCTCGTGCCAAGGGTCGTGAACTCACTGAACCGCTACTGCCGGACCCTCTGGCCGACCCGCGACTGGAACTTCGGGTCGACAAGTGCACTGCAGCTCAGTTTACGGTGCATGCGGGCGAATACGTCCAGATCATCGATGTTGCGGGCCGGGAATGTTCAGATTTTCTTGCTTTTTCAGCGGCTGGTCTTGACCAGGGAAAAGAGCGGCATATTGATATGACCACCACCCGCACCCTGATGGGCAGTGGCTATCCCGGCCCCGGCCTTTACTCGAAGTATTTTGACCGGGATATGGAGCCGATGGTTGAGGTGATTCAAGATACCTGTGGCCGTCATGACACTTTCGGCCTAGCCTGCGCGGCCAGGTACTACGAAGACCAGGGCTACTTTGGCCATCCCAACTGCTCGGACAATCTGAACGCGATCATGGCGCCGTTTGGTGTCAGGCCGAGGCGTGGATGGGAGGCTGTAAATTTCTTCTACAACACCGGCATCGATGACCACAACGTCCTTTTTCTCGATGAACCCTGGTCACGCCCAGGCGACTATGTACTCCTGAAAGCCATGACTGATCTGGTGTGTGCATCCACCGCCTGCCCCGACGATACCAGTGCCGCCAACGGCTGGAACCCCACAGATATACATGTTCGCATCTACACTCCGGAGAAAGCCTTTTCACGGGCTATTGCATACAGAATGACCCCAGACGCAGAAACTCAACTGACGCGCGAGACGGGCTTCCATCCGCGCTCCTCGCAGCACACCCGCAACTTCACTGAATACCGTGGGTACTGGCTACCCACCGCATTCAATAACGCCGGCGCCATAGAGGAATACTGGGCGTGCCGGGAGCGCGCTGTGATGATGGACCTTTCTCCGCTGCGCAAGTTCGAAGTCCTCGGTCCCGATGCGGAAACGCTGCTACAGACTGTGCTGACGCGCAATATTCGGCGACTCTCTGTTGGGCAAGTCGTCTATAGCGCCATGTGCTATCCACACGGCGGGATGATTGACGATGGCACCGCACTGCGTCTCGGCCCAGATAACTTCCGCTGGATTGGCGGTGATGACTACAGTGGGATATGGCTTCGCGAACAGGCGCAGGCCCTCGGACTAAAGGCGCTGGTCAAATCCTCGACCGAGCAAATCCATAACGTTGCGGTTCAGGGGCCGAAAAGCCGAGAGATCCTGACTGGAATTATCTGGACCCCGCCGGCACAAACAGCCGTAGACGAACTCGAGTGGTTCCGCTTTACTGTAGGACGCCTTGGCGGTATGTATGGCCACCCCGTCATGGTTTCGCGTACCGGATACACCGGCGAACTGGGTTACGAGATTTTCTGTCACCCGAACGACGCCTGCGAGGTCTGGGATGCTGTTTGGCAAGCCGGCGAGCCTCATGGGTTGCTGCCGCTAGGCCTAGACGCCTTGGATATGGTCAGGATTGAAGCGGGACTTGTTTTTGCAGGCTACGAATTCTGTGACCAGACCGATCCATTCGAGGCCGGCATCGGATTCACCGTTCCGTTGAAGTCCAAAGAAGATGACTTCATTGGGCGCGAGGCCCTTGAGCAACGAAAGGCAAGCCCCCAACGCCAACTGGTGGGACTGGAGCTCGCGGGTAACGAGACGGCAGGTCATGGAGACTGTGTACGCGTCGGGCGTGCCCAGGTTGGTGTAATCACCAGCGCGATGCGCTCGCCAATCCTAAAAAAGAATATCGCGCTTTGCCGCATCGACACCCTCCACGCAGCGCTAAGCACCGAAGTTGAGGTCGGTAAACTCGATGGCCAACAAAAGCGCATTCCCGCCCTGGTTGTACCCTTTCCCTTCTATGACCCCAAGAAAGAACGGGTCCGTGCGTAGCGAGGGCCTGCTAGGCTTTTCGTCAGCGTCCCCGACCTGAGTGGCGTATGATTAATGCGTTGCCGTGCCTAGGAACCAAGTCTTACCCGGTCCGGGATTATTTAATGATTGGTCAATAATTACGGTTTTTAGGCATTTTTCACGAGAAAGAGGCTATTAGCACCAAGAGCAGGTGATTGGTGTATTTTTGGTTATAGGCTCGGAAAATGAAGTCGCCTAGACTTGTTTACAGGGTCCGTTGTTTATCTACCCATAAGGGTGTCTAATAAAGAAACCCGGGGCAATTTTTGGTGTTCCGAC
>JAAZYQ010000014.1 GCA_014239575.1 Gammaproteobacteria bacterium | reverse complement strand
CCAGCAGTTCCCGAGCTGGCAAATCGCATGGCTTCTGGCTGTGCTTAACCTTGAGTCCGCGCCCATGGACGCCCGGTAAAGTAACACTCTCACCCACACTGGTATCGGTAATAAAGTTCACACCCGAGCGTCGCAGCAGATCTACCCGCCGCTGCACCACATCCTTGTCCAATTTCATGTTCGGGATGCCATACATCAGCAAGCCGCCGATCCGGTCAGCG
The DNA here is from genome assembly GCA_014239575.1 of Gammaproteobacteria bacterium. Taxonomy (GTDB): domain Bacteria; phylum Pseudomonadota; class Gammaproteobacteria; order Arenicellales; family UBA868; genus UBA868. The sequence goes on along the minus strand of JAAZYQ010000014.1, from coordinate 30,073 downwards.
CGCTCATAAACCGTGACCTGGTGCCCCGCCTGATTCAGTTCATCCGCTGCAGCCAGGCCGGCTGGCCCTGAACCGACGATAGCCACATGGTAGCCACTACGCACTGTCGGCTCAGCTGAGCTGATCCAACCTTCGGCAAACCCGCGATCGACAATCGCCTGTTCAATATTCTTTATGGTGACTGCCGGCTCAGTAATGCCGAGGACGCAGGCACCTTCACAAGGAGCGGGACAAACACGGCCCGTAAATTCTGGAAAGTTGTTGGTGGCATGCAGTCGATCCAATGCGGCCCGCCACTCGCCGCGGTAAACCAGGTCGTTCCATTCGGGGATCAGGTTATCTACCGGACATCCATCAGCCGACTGACAAAAGGGCACCCCGCAATCCATGCAGCGAGCGCCTTGGGTCTGCAAATGGGATGACGGGGCCTGAGAGAAAATCTCATCGAAATCACCCATGCGTTCACGCGCTTCGCGGTAGGTTACGCTAACGCGTGGGTATTCCTTAAACCCGGTTACCTTACCCACGACTGATACCCATTCAAGCCTGCCCGATCAGGCCGAAGCCTGATTCACAACACTCCCCACAGGGTCAGTCAGCTCGGTCTTTTCGTCCTGTGCTGCACGCTGAGACAGCACCCGTTTGTATTCGCGGGGCATGACTTTCACAAAGGTGGCCAAAGCCAACTCCCAGTTGGCAATCAGGTCGGCAGCTACAGTTGAGCCCGTCAGTTGGTGATGTTCGCGCAATAATTGCTGGAGTTCAGACACATCGCCGGCATCCTCCAAAGGCTCGAGATCTACCATGTCCTGGTTACAGTTCATAGCAAACATCTCTCGGTCCGGTGCCAAAACATAGGCAATACCCCCGGACATTCCGGCCGCAAAGTTACGACCCGTCGGACCGAGAATCACCACTCGTCCACCGGTCATGTATTCACAGCCGTGGTCTCCCACGCCCTCGACCACGCTCCATGCCCCGCTGTTACGAATTGCGAAGCGTTCGGCCGCTGCACCGCGAAAAAACGCACGCCCACCGGTTGCACCGTAGAGGACAACATTGCCGACCAGAATGTTGTGCTCGGGCACAAAACGACTTTGAGGTGGTGGATAGACCACGATACGTCCGCCCGAAAGCCCCTTGCCTACATAATCATTGGCGTCGCCAACCAACTCCAGGGTCACGCCGCGGGCCAACCAAGCGCCAAAACTCTGTCCGGCCGACCCATCAAAGCGGGCATGAATGGTGTCATCCGGCAGACCAAACTCACCCCAGCGTTTGACGACCTCGTGACTCAGTAAAGTGCCTACCGTGCGATGGGTATTGTTGATGGGCAACTCGAATTCCACGCGTTCGCCCTTCTCTAATGCCGCCTGGCTGAGTCGAATCAGGTGGGTATTGTCCAAGGCTCTGTCGAGCCCATGATCCTGGGGGATTTGGCAGTAAACACCGGTGTCCTCACGAGGCTTTTGCGCCGGTGCCAGCAGCGGCGCGAGATCAATGCCGCTGGCTTTCCAATGCGAGACAGTCGAATCGAGCTCAAGCACGTCGACACGACCGATCATCTCATTGAATGTTCTAAAACCCAGCTCGGCCATGATTCCCCGCGCCTCTTCGGCTACCAGAAACAGGTAATTCACTACGTTTTCCGGCCGTCCATGAAACTTTTCACGCAAGACCGGGTCCTGAGTTGCAATGCCCACCGGGCAGGTATTGAGGTGACACTTGCGCATCATGATGCATCCAAGCGTAATCAAAGGAGCCGTTGAAAAGCCAATTTCCTCAGCGCCGAGTAGCGCCCCAATCACCACATCCCGACCTGTTTTAATCCCACCATCGGTCTGCAAGACCACCCGGCTACGCAAATTGTTCATCACCAGTGTCTGGTGTGTCTCGGCGATGCCCAGTTCCCAGGGCAACCCAGCGTGCTTGATACTGGTCAATGGCGACGCGCCGGTTCCACCACTGTCGCCGGAGATCAGAATGTGGTCGGCATGGGCTTTAGCAACCCCTGCGGCGATAGTACCTACGCCAACTTCTGAGACCAGTTTGACGCTGACCCGCGCATCCGGATTGGTATTTTTCAGATCATAGATCAGCTGGGCAAGATCCTCGATGGAATAGATGTCATGGTGCGGTGGCGGGCTGATCAGACCAACCCCTGGTGTGGAATAGCGAATCCGGGCGATATTGTCATCAACCTTAGTACCCGGCAATTCACCGCCTTCGCCGGGCTTGGCGCCCTGGGAAATCTTGATCTGGATTTCGTCTGCATTGGAAAGATACCAGGCAGTAACCCCAAAACGACCCGAAGCCACCTGCTTAATCGCCGAGCGCTTGAGATCGCCGTTGGCCAGCGGCTGGAACCGCTTAGGATCCTCGCCACCCTCCCCTGTATTACTCTTACCGCCCAGGCGGTTCATAGCAATCGCAAGCGTTTCATGGGCCTCGGGAGAAATCGATCCAAAACTCATGGCGCCAGTACAAAAACGCCGCACAATATGAGCTGCAGGTTCAACCTCGGACAGCGCCACCGGCGCGCCGGCTACACCGGCCCGCAAAGACATCAGTCCGCGTAATGTGCAGCGGCCGCTGGCTTCAGCGTTAATCGTATCGGCAAAATCCCGATAAGCCGATTCACTGTTTTCCCGAGCCGCCCGCTGCAAACTGACTATGGCTTGAGGCTCCCAAGCGTGTTTACGGCCACCGGCGCGCCAGTGATATTCCCCGGGGTTGGGTAGGCTGACAATATTGCCCGAGGCAACCTGTGGAAATCCCAACTGGTGACGCCGCAGGATCTCCTGCGCCAGCACATCAAAACCCACGCCTTGCAGACGGCTTGCGGTATCTGCGAAGCACAAATCGATGACTTCGCTTTGCACGCCGACCGCCTCGAATATCTGTGCGCCTTTATACGACTGCAGGGTCGAGATGCCCATTTTTCCCATCACCTTGAGAATGCCTTTGGCAACACCTTTACGATAAGCACTGAGTATGGCGGCATCATCAGGCAGGGCCTTGGAATCCAGTTTGCCGTCGCGGCGCGACTGCCATAATGCCTCCAGTGCAAGGTAGGGGTTGATCGCGTCAACGCCATAGCCGATCAGCAGACAATGATGGTGTACCTCGCTGGCTTCCCCGGTTTCAACCACCAGGCCGACCCGGGTACGTTTGGCTGTACGCAACAAATGCTGATGCACGGCTCCTGCTGCCAGCAGCATACTCACTGCCGGGCGATCCGCGCTGAGGGCGCGATCCGAGAGCACCAGCACGTTGACGCCTGCATCAACTGCCGACTCTGCCTCCTCACAAATCCGCCCTAATGTCGATAGCAGCCCGGCTGCCCCCAATGACCGATCAAAAGTGATGTCGATAACCTGACTGCGCCAACCGCGATAATCCAGCTGGGCAATGGCCGCCAGTTCGGCATGGGTGAGTATCGGGTGAGCCACCCGCAATCGATGGCAGCTTTTGGCGACTGGACTCAGCAAGTTTTGTTCGGGTCCGATATAGCATTCCAAAGACATAATGACGTCTTCACGAATGGAATCGATCGCCGGATTAGTGACCTGTGCAAACAGTTGTTTGAAGTAATCGTAAATCAGTCGCGGCTGATCGGAGAGGCATGCTAAAGCTGAGTCATTACCCATAGAACCTACGGGGTCCCGTTGCTCATGGATTAGGGGAATCAACATGAAATGCATGCTTTCCAGCGTGTAGCCAAAAGCGCGCAGGCGGGATATCAATGAGGCACTATCTAGCCCGGCAACCTCACTCGCCGCCGGAAGCTCACCAAGATCGATGCGCTGTTCTTGCAACCACCGGGCATAGGGTTGCCGTGCGGCGAATTCGGCCTTGAGTTCAAGATCAGGAACAAGCTTTCCTTTTTCGAAATCTACCAGAAACATTCGCCCGGGCTGAAGCCGCCCCTTCTCACGTATCTTGTCAGGCTCGAGCGCTAAAACGCCTACCTCACTTGCCATCACCACACGGTCATCCGTAGTGACATAGTACCGGCTTGGCCGCAGACCATTACGGTCGAGTACTGCACCGATATAGCGTCCGTCAGTAAAAGTAACCGATGATGGTCCGTCCCAGGGCTCCATCAACGTCGAGTGATATTCGTAAAAGGCGCGCTTAGCCGCATCCATCGATTCATGCTTCTGCCACGCTTCAGGCACCATCATCATGATGGACTCCTGCAACGTTCGACCCGTCATCAACAAGAATTCCAACGCATTGTCAAACCCACTAGTGTCTGAACAATCAGGCTCAATCACCGGGAAGATTGACGCCAGATCGTCACCGAACAAATCACTATGCATCACGCCTTCGCGCGCCCGCATCCAGTTCCGGTTGCCTCGGAAGGTATTGATCTCTCCGTTGTGTGCCATCAATCGCATGGGGTGTGCCCGATCCCAGCTTGGAAATGTATTGGTGGAGAATCGGGCATGGACCATAGCCAAGTGACTAACGTAGTCCGCCTCTTGCAGATCCGGGAAATAATCCATTAATTGCAAAGTGCGGAGCATGCCCTTGTAAATCATGACTCGGGTCGAGAGCGAGCAAACATAGAACATTTTGCCCTGCGCCAGATTCTCTGCGGTCCTCAGTCGATGACTGGCCTGTTTTCGTATCAGGTACAGCTTACGCTCGAAGGCATCTTGATTCAGACCCTCTGATGCTGCCACCAGCAGTTGCTCCATGTGTGGCTCGGATAATCGCGCGGCATCGCCCAGATCGGCATTTTCCGATGCGACCGGCACTATCCGCCAGCCGAGCAATTTCTGGCCGTGAGCCTCAATCAATGTCTCGACCACGCGCTTACAGTGATTTCGCTCATCAGTATTCCGGGGAAGGAACACCAATCCGGTTCCAAAACGCCCTGAGGCGGGCAAGGTAAGTTTCAACTCATCACGAACAACTCTGGCAAGGAAATCGTGAGATATGGCGGTCAGAATTCCTGCGCCATCACCACTGTTGGGTTGGGCGCCAATGCCTGCCCGATGTTCCATGCTTTTCAGCATCACATAAGCATCTTCAACAATGCTGCGACTGGCGGTGCCGCCGATATGCGCAACGAAACCCACACCACAACTATCATGCTCAAAAGCCGGGTCATAGAGCCCTTGGGGGCGAGCTGGTCGTTTGCTCATCAATGATTTACCCTCCTATCGATAGGCCGCAGATTTCCCAGGGTGCACGAACCCGTCTCGCGCGTTATCCCGGCAGTGACACGCATAGTTCTCTAGGAGGGTCAATCGACCAACAACCGTACAGGAAGCGAATGCCGTCTTGTTCAGTAAATAACCAGCGTAACGGCCGAACGAGTATAGCGACAGCTAAAAACCGGTTCAAACCGTTTGGCTTTATGGTCAGGACAGATTTGGCTGATATCCACTCAGTTTTGCCCCTCATTGGTGCAACCCGCCTTGCTTGAAAGCAAAAGCAAGCACTTTGTGGGTCTGAGCGATCAGTTCAGAACGATATTTTTGTCGAAAAAAAAAGGAAGGATGGATGACCCTGTGCGCGGAGGAAGACTTTAATTAACCCGAGAATTCGCTCAATACGTCGTGCAGCAACGAGTCAGGGTAGTCAGATACCAGTCGTGCCCGGCCTATGGCTTCTAACAATATCAGACGAACCCGGCCACCACTGACCTTTTTATCGACTTTCATGTGTCGCAGATAATCGGCTGGGCACATGGCAACGGGTGGATCAATAGGTAGTCGGGCTCTCGTCAACAACTCACAAATACGATCGCATTGCGCCTTATCCAGCCATCCCATCTTCTGGGACATGTTGGCGGCCATGACCATCCCAGCCGAAACTGCCTCGCCATGCAACCAGTTACCGTACCCGGTTGCAGTCTCAATCGCATGACCAAAGGTGTGCCCGAGATTCAACAACGCTCGCTCGCCAATTTCCTTCTCGTCGCGGGCGACCATCTGAGCCTTGTGACGACACGACTCGATAATGACGTATTCGAGCACTTCCTCATCATAGGCCAACGCTTTTTCGATATTGTCCTCCAACCAGGAGAAAAAGGGCTCGTCACAAATCAGACTACACTTGATAACCTCAGCGAGGCCTGCGGATAACTGGCGTGGTTCAAGTGTGGCCAGAGTTCGGGTATCCGAAACGACGCACACCGGCTGATGGAAGGCGCCAATCATGTTCTTGCCCTGCGGATGATTAACAGCCGTCTTGCCACCGACTGCCGAATCAACCTGGGCCAACAATGTGGTCGGCAACTGAATAAACGCGATGCCACGCTGGTAACACGACGCAGCAAAACCGGCCAGATCGCCGATCACTCCACCCCCCAGGGCGATCATCGTCGTGTCTCGGCTACAGTGATTATCCAGCAAGGTGTCGAATACCCGCTGCAGAGTGTCTACCGTCTTATACTGCTCACCGTCTGGCAATATCTGGCAACTCAGGCGCCTACCTTGTAGAGAGGCTGTTACCCGATCAAGATAAAGAGGTGCCACCCGCTCATTGCTGACAACGACGACCTCATCACCCGCAAGATAGGGTGATAGCAAGGCGCGGTCGCCGAGCAGGTCGGCACCAACGATAATCGGATAACTGCGACTACCGAGATCTACGTTCAGCGTTGCCAACGTTCTCTGATCTCGTTGCAGATATCCCGGGCCACTGCATGGGGCGACCGTGAATCGGTCTCAAAAACAATATCGGCTTCAGCGCGATACAGCGGTTCACGCTCTTGCATCAGGGATTCGAGAACCTCCCGCGGCTCCTTGCCAGTATTCAGAAGAGGCCGGTTCTTACTTGAGCGAGTACGCTCTATCAGCATATCAACCGTCGCATGCAGATATATCACCAGACCATTGTGCCGCATGGCCTTACGCACATCCTCACGGGCGACTGCACCACCACCGGTGGCTAGAACCATGTTCTTCTTTTGTACCAGTTCAAAGATCATCTCGGCCTCGCGTTTTCGAAACCCCTCTTCACCTTCAATATCAAAGATCGTGCTGATGCTAACGCCGGTGCGGTCTTCGATTTGCTGGTCGGAGTCGATAAAATCCATACTCAGACTCTTGGCCAGCGCCTTACCGACAGTAGTCTTGCCGACTCCCATGGGTCCGACCAGGTAGATATTGCTCGCAGAAATCATAAAGCAGGCCTATTTTATATACACCCAAACACCGGGTGCCGGCGGTATTGGGTCAGCCCGCGGTAAGCACGGGATTAATGATACGTGGTGTCAGAAATATGAGCAGCTCCCGGCGATTATCAAGGATTCCCCGGGTTCTGAAAAGCGCGCCCAGTATCGGCAGATCGCCTAACACCGGAACTTTGGACACACTTTCTGAAGTCTGTTGCTCATAGATACCCCCCAGCACTACGGTCTCACCATTGTCCAGTAATACCTGGGTACGGACCTGGAGAGTGTTGATATTCTCTTCTGTGGGCGATACAAATGAGTCCTTAGTGACGAAAACGTCAAGGATAACGCGATTATCAGGTGTGATCTGTGGGGTGACTGTCAAACTCAGCACCGCCTTCTTGGTTACAACGGTACCCTCCCCCAATGTGTTGGTCGTAAAGATCCGCTCCTGCCCCTGTTCAATATGCGCTTCTTGTTTATCCGCGGTCAGTAACCGTGGATTGGCGACAATCTTGCCATTGCCTTTGGCTTCCAGCGCTGAAATCTCCAGGTCAATCAGTGCTGCCCAGCCGGCACCCGCCTTCGCCAGGGTGAACGCATAGGACGCCGGCGCCACCGAGCCGATACCAGTCGCCGGCATATTGACCCCCAATGATCCATCTCCACTAGCATTGATACCATCGTTGCGAACAACCGCTGTATTCGAAGAAGAGCCCGATCCGATCAAACCGCCCAGGCCAGTATTATTGTTAATCCCAGTCAGGCCGAGCTTAACCCCAATGTTGCGACTGAAATCCTCATTGGCCTCGACGATTCGGGTTTCGATCAGCACCTGTTTGACCGGCCGGTCCAGCTCGCTGATAAGTTTTCGAATCTCGCGGATTTTTTGCGCCGTATCCTGAATCAGCAACGAGTTAGTCCGCGAATCAACAGTAACGCTTCCGCGGTCAGATAGGAGGCGGTTCTCTTCGGTCTGAATCTCAGCGACCGAAACATTGCCGAACATGGACTGTTGAACGTTGGGCTCAATGGCGCGAACCGATTTGAGGAGGTTGGCAATATCCTCAGCTTTGGCGTAATTAACCTGAACCAGATCTGACACCAACGGCTCGAGCTCGCTAACCTGTCTCGAAGCTTCCAGCGTCAATCGCTCCTGGTTTGCTATCTCCTCAGCTGGGGCGATCCAGACCACATTGCCGTGCTCACGCCGAGCCAACCCCTTGGTCTGCATGATCGTATCGAGCGCCTGATCCCAGGGAACATCCTGCAGGCGTAGGCTCATGTCGCCGGTAACGCTGTCGCTGATAACAAAATTAATGCCAGTTTCCTGAGCAATCTGCTGCAAGGCGCTGCGAACGGCGATATTCTGAAAATCAAAACTGATCGTCTTTCCCGCGTAGGTTACCCCCTCTAAGTCCTCGCCCCCCGCGGCCGGCTTATCCGAAACCTCCAAGGTAAAGCGCTTACCCGACTGGACCGAGACAAAATCAAAACTCCCCCACGGGGTTACCACTACCCGAACTCCCGTGCCGGTTGAGAACGCGTCTACGTAGTGAACCGGAGTGGCAAAATCAATGACGTCGAGTCGACGTTCCAGAGAAGCATCCAAACTGACGTCATCAATGTCCAGCACAATCTCGCCCAGATGTTCGCGCACATTGATACGAGCATCGTCAATATCAAGTTCAAGGATCACCCACCCGGCGCCATCCGGGCTTCGACGAAAATCAACCATTCCCACTTGACCGCCGTTGTGCCGAGCTGGCTCTACCCGATTGGAATCGGCAGGGCCGGGGGGTACCTGAGCCGCATCGACCGCGACCAGCGCCTGATCGATGACGAGCGTCAAGCCATCCGGATCGAGAACGCTCTCATAAGCGACGGGCGCAATCAGATTGATCACCACTCGCGAGCGTTGCTCGGTCTGCGCCACTATCACGCTCTCTACGGCGCCACGACCAATATCGATTACTGGGGAAATCAACGCGCTGGCGACGCCAAAGAAATCCAATATGATCCGGTCTGGAGTGCTGGTACGAAAAACTCTGGGCTGAGGAAGCGGCGCCGAAGATCGGATATTAAGCTGTAACTGTCCGCCAGGCAAAGCCGTATGACTGATCGCTGTCAGGACGATATCATCGCCGGCAGCACGCGCTGGCGACGTAATCATTAGCAAAAGGGCGCCGCACATCAGCACCCCCGGCTGCCAGCGACTGGCTCTCAATATATGACTTCCCATGAGACCGAATCTACCTCAAATTGCTTATGATTAGTGATTCACAGACAGCCGTGTCGGCCGAATTTCCCAACGACCTGTAGGCCCTTGCAATAGTTCCTCGATTTCGAGCGCACTTTGATCCAAGTCTATGGCGATGACCTTACCGTTATTCTGCCCTAAGTAATTTCCCTCGACCACGCGATGAATCTGTCCATCGGGGACGCTGACTAGCGCCCAGGCACGGGCGTCTATCTGTATCGTCCCCACCAACTGTAGCGCATCCAGAGGAAACTTTTCCAACGCTTCAGTAACGCGACTCGCGTCCGGCATCAGTGGATCGGGCTCGGGTTCAGCCTCAACATCACCCTCGCCAAATACATTACTCGGTGCAAAAGGATCTGCTACGCCATCGCTCAGGTACAACACCGATTCCACAGGCGACATTTCTGGCAACGGATCAACTCGTGGCACGGTATCACGGTGCACAGTCAGCACGAAATCTTCAAGATCGACCAGTGAGCGTTCTTTATCACAGCCACCCAGTAACATAGCCGTTGCCGCTAATAAACCGTATCGCCATCCGGGTTTGGCGAAGGAGTCGCAAAGGCTCACTGTCAGATTTCCTCCGACAGGTAACGATAGGTCTTTAGGATAACCGAGATGGTCAGCAGCCCTGCCTCGTCAGCGGTGATTGCCATATCACCCACCGTGACGATGCGGGGCATCTGCGCGAGATCACTGATAAACCCGGCGAGCTGATGATAAGAGCCTGCTACTTCCATCCGGATCGGCAGTATGGCGTAGAAATCTCCCAATTCCTCCTGCTGGGGATCAAACACCAGAAAATTGAGTCCCCGACGAGTGCCGCCCTCTGTAATATCGACCAACAGCGATGGCACTTCTGTGCTGTCGGGCAACTGGCGCACGTGGATGGCCAGCATGTCCTCAATCTCGGACATCTGCTTCTGATAGGCAGGTAAATTGATCACCATGCCTTTTTTGATGCTGAAAGTCCTTCGCAGTTCGATCTCTCGAGGACGCTCTAAGCTCAGCACGCTTTGCTGATCCTGGATCAGGAAATGCCAGCCGCCAAACAATAAAAGGATAGAAATCAATAACGACATAACCACCATGAACCATGCTGGCCAACTTGCTGGCTCTTGGATATCGAGCAGGCGCAGTTCGTCTGACCAGCTCATACCCGTGAACTCCTGGCGCAGTTCATGGTTTAGCTGCCGATGTCAGGTGGCTCTCGTTAAGTTTCACAAAAGATACCCACAGTTCAAACTCCTCGGTATCGCCGACATTGATCATATTGAGTTCTGGGCGGTCGAATGAGTCGGTACCCGCAAGACGCTCCATTAGTGCTGATATGCGCGAACTGGACTGAGCGACACCGGTCAGACTAATCCCCTCAACGCTGCGCTGCAGGGAAGAAAAAAATATTCCGTCGGGAATGGTGGTAGCGAGTTCACTCATAGCGAGCACCAACCGTACCCGGTCCGCCTGTAGCTGGCGGATAACCTCCATACGTGCAATCAGCGCCTCTTTACGCTTCTGTATTTCGTTAACCTCCTGTAATTGGCGCTCAACACGACTGATCTCGCTGGTCAGAAACTGGTTGCGGCTTCTTTGGTAGTCAATGTCCCTATCTAGATTCCACCACACGGCGCCGATGGATCCCGCACTGCTCAACCAGAGCACGATGGCAATGACTGTGGCCCGACGGCGCTGGCGCCCCCGCCGCTGTTCCCGCCAGGGCAACAGATTGACACCGGAATTCAACCTGCCCCCCTGACAGCCAATCCAGCCGCCTTGATCATGGATGGCGCATAGCGTTGTACCAACTTACTGGCGCGAACCCCGCTCCCGGGCGCAAAGAGATCGGCCACCAGCGTGGGTACCCCGACCTGCGCCTCAATGATCGGTGCAACATCGGGAATTTGACAACAACCGCCACAAATCAGCAGCGCGTCAACTTGCTCTAACCCGTTCCTCGCCGATAGGCAAAACTCCATGCCCCGAGCCGCCTCTCGGGCCATGGCCTGCCGGAATGGCCCAAGAAGATCCTCTTCGTAATTCTGGGGAAGATCACCGGTGCGTTTAAGCGCTTCAGCTTCTCGGTAATCGATGCCGTAACGCGAACGAATATTCTCCGTCAGAATCCGGCCGCCAAAATTCTGATCGCGGCTGTAGATGACGTTGCCGTCCAGAAAAAGATCCAGCCGCGTGCTTACATCTCCAAAATCCATTAGTGCGATAGCTCTGCCTTCCAGTGATTCTCCCAGAGTTGCAGCGACAAACTCGAAACTGCGCTCCATCGCAAACAAGCCCACATCGACGATCACCGCACGCAACCCTGCGAGCTCCATCACGGCTATGTAATCCTCAACGATTTCTTTGCGGCAAGCCGTGATCATGACTTCATCATCGCTGCCCGAGCGAGCGCCGCCGGTGACCCGGTAATCCAGGTTTATCTCGTCTAGCGGATATGGAATCTGCTGCGTCGCCTCAATCATGACCTGCTCTTCCATCTCGCGATCGGTCAGGCCCGCCGGTAAAGTGACAGTACGGGAAACGACGTGGGTTTGTGAAACCGCTACTACAGCATTCCTACGAGCGCTGCGCGAATGACTGACTGCGCGGTGCACGGCTTCGCTGGTCGCTTTGAGGTCACTGATACCATGCTCAACCACTGCATTTCTTGGCAGAGGCTCCAAAGCACAACGGTCGACGCGATAACCGCCACGAACAGCAGACATTTCCAGCACTTTCACCGCGGCACTACCAATATCGATGCCCAGTGCCTGGCTTTTGCGGCGAGTAAAAAGACTCATGCCCCAAACCTGGGAAAATCGACTCGATCAAACACTCCCGGTACCCAATAAAGGTTTAATGTGCTGACCGAGTTCCTCATACCCACAAGTTTAACCCGACCTGTCCTACGATCAACTCATTCCATCGATTAAGGTTCGGCTCCAACTTCAGATTCGGATTTCAGTCGGCGTTTGATAAAATCCCCGTCAATCTGTTTCCCGCCCTGATTCGGCGAGGTCTTTTGCGGCTATTCTTATGTCGATTCGCGCTCTTATCTGGGGTTTTGTGAGCCTCATACTAGTCGGAATCCTCACCCTGGCCGGGGGGCTGGCCATTGTTCTGCCTGATCTCCCCCCGACCAGCAAAGTGCGGGATATCCGTCTCAAGGAACCACTACGGGTATATACAACCGACGGCCAGTTGATGGGCGAATTCGGTGACGAACGACGCATTACCATTCCGATCGAGGAGGCGCCGGACCTGCTGATCAAAGCCATACTCGCAGCTGAGGATGATCGGTTTTTTCAACACCACGGTGTTGATTTATCGGGAGTGCTACGCGCGGTTATCGCTAATCTGAAATCCTTGGATAGCCGTCAGGGTGCCAGCACCATCACCATGCAGGTGGCCCGTAATTATTTTCTATCGCGAGAGAAAACCTATAGCCGCAAAATCAAGGAAGTCCTTTTAGCTTTCCGATTAGAACGAGAACTCACTAAGGCAGAAATCCTCGAGCTTTACCTGAATAAGATTTTCCTGGGTCATCGGGCATACGGTTTCCAGGCGGCTGCCTCGATCTACTACAACAAACGCCTGTCGGAACTGTCTCTGGCCCAATTGGCAATGCTCGCAGGGTTGCCCAAAGCTCCATCCCGCAGTAATCCCGTCAGAGACGCCCAGCGAGCGCTTGACCGGCGCAACTACGTGCTGCGCCGGATGCATGGACTGGAACTGATCAGTGACAGCCAATACGCCGGTGCACGCTCTGCCCCGGTCACAGCCCAAAGACACAAAGCCAAGATCCAAGTCTACGCGCCTTATGTCAGCGAAATAGTTCGAAAGCACATGGTTGAACGTTACGGTGATTTGGCTTATCAATCCGGTTTCCGGGTTTACACCACCATCGACCCAACCTACCAGGATGCGGCTAACCAAGCCCTCACGACAGGGCTTTTGGCTTATGAAGAACGCCACGGGTATCGCGGGCCGCAGGGGTATATCGACCCAAACAAAATCACCAGTCGCGCTGAACAGGTAAAAGCGCTGGCGCAATTCGATGCGCCAGCGCCACTTCGAGCGGTACTGGTACTTCGAGCCACGGGAGCCGCACTGGATATCCTGAGGGCAAATGGACAACCAGCAACCATCACGGTTGACGGATGGCGTTGGACGGGTCGAAGTCCCTCTCAATTCCTGAACCCGGGAGATGTCATCTACATCACTGGAGAAGACACCACGCTTCGCCTGGCACAGGCACCTCTCATCCAAGGTGCGCTAGTCTCCCTGAATCCTGCCGATGGAGCGGTACTCGCTCTGGTCGGAGGGTTTAACTTCAAGCAAAGCAAATTCAACCGTGTCACCCAGGCGCTGCGCCAACCCGGTTCAAATATCAAGCCATTTATTTATTCAGCTGCCCTGGAAAACGGCTTCACAGCAGCAAGTTTGGTCAGCGGTGCTCCCGTCGTCGTTGAAGACCATATGGGAGTGGCTTGGCGCCCTCAAAACTATAGCCGTAAGGTGTTCGGACCCACCCGTCTGCGCAAGGCGCTCAGCCTCTCACTGAATCTGGTCTCAGTCCGCCTGGTTCGCGCCATGGGCATTGAATTGGTTCGCGACTACCTGGCCAAGTTTGGTTTTGACCGTGGGCGACTGCCCCGCGGCCTCGCATTGGCTCTGGGATCGGCTACGGTTACGCCTTTGGAGATCGCGCGGGGCTATACCGCATTTGCCAACGGCGGCTATCTGGTTGAACCCTTTTTCATTGCCCGCGTCGAAGATCCGTCAGGAGATATCGTGGAGTATGCAAACCGTCCAATGATCTGCCCCGACTGTCCGGCCCCAAATGGGGTCACCCATAGTGTTGGCCGGCGAACCGTCGACCCACGTTTCGCCCGCCGGGTGCTGTCAGAAGAAAATGCATTCATCATGAATTCTATGATGAGCGAGGTTATTCGCAGTGGCACCGGCCGCGCCGCGCAGGCTCTTGGGCGTAACGATCTTGCCGGTAAAACCGGTACGACTAATAATTATCACGACGCCTGGTTTACCGGGTATAACCCGGATATCGTAACCAGTGTGTGGATAGGCTTTGACAATCCCCGCGATCTAGGTTCGCGGGAATCCGGCGCCAGGGCCGCATTACCTGTCTGGCTCAACTACATGCGGGTCGCGCTTTTGGCCCGCCCCCAAGTAACGCAACGACGACCTGAAAAAGTTATCACGTTACGAGTTAACCGGGACAGCGGCCTGCCTACCGATGAAAACGACCCCCAGGGCTTCGATGAGTTTTTCATGACAGGAACCGAGCCCACGGCTAACCCGTCACCGACCCACCGAAGCACCGATGACGGCAGCACGGACCCGGTAGAGGGATTGTTCTGAAGCGCTAATTCAGTTGTTCTGACTGGCGCTCGCCCCTTTCTTAACACGCTTCCCGACAGCTTTCTTTCGGGCAGTCTTTTTCTTGACGGCTTTCTTCTGAGTCGCTTTTTTTCTAACTGTCTTTTTTCTGGATCTGGCGCCTGATTGGCTTTTCTCTTCGACCAGCCATTGTCCATCGCGATTGGGACAACTTGCCTTCCAGCCCGTGGCCTTGCCATCCACCTCGGTCATCACGTACTGCTCCCGGGCTTTGCGGCTGTAACGGATCTGGGTCTTGTTTCCATCCGGGTCGCTCACCGGGGCACTCGCTAAATAACAGTGCTTAGGATCGAGTTTGTCCTTGACGGTGAGTATCTCCTCGACCAACGGAGCGCGGGTTTCGCGATTCCGGGGAAACTGACTGGCCGCCAGAAAAATACCCGAAGCCCCATCGCGCAACAGATAAAAATCGTCTACTTTTTTACACTGTAAATGTGGCATAGGTATAGGATCCGCCCGAGGTGGAGCCGCTTCACCATTTCTCAGCAGTTTTCGGGTGTTCTTGCAATCCTCACCAGTGCAGCCGAAATACTTGCCAAAACGGCCCGTCTTCAGTTGCATTTCAGCCCCGCACTTCTCACATTCAAGCACCGGGCCATCGTAACCTTTCAGCTTAAATTCCCCCTCCTCTATCGCGTAGCCAGAACAGTCAGGGTTATTACCACAAATGTGCAACTTGCGTTCTTTGTCGATCAGGTAAGCTTCCATGGCGCTATGACAAACATCGCAGCGACGCGTGCGGACCAGTCGTTGCACCTCGGCATCTTCATCGAAACTGACATCCTCAACATCATCTCCAGAGACCAAGTTTAAGGTCTGGGTACACCGCTCCTTAGGCGCTAAACCGTAGCCTGAGCAGCCCAGAAAGACACCGGTTGCCCCATTGCGTATCTGCATAGGTCGAGCACAAGTCGGGCACGGAATATCGGTTTCTGTGGGTAGATTCGCCCGCATACCTCCCACGGCTGTTTTTCCCTCGCCTTCGCCATTGGCCGCATCCAGCTTCTGAGTAAAGTTCTCATAAAACCCATTCAGAACCTTCTTCCAGTCTTTTTTGCCAGTGGCGATCTCATCAAGGGTCTCTTCCATTTCGGCCGTAAAACCGTAATCCATCAGTTCACTGAAGTTCTCACGCAACCGGTCAGTAACAATCTCGCCCATCTTCTGCGCATAAAAACGCCGGTTGGCAAGTCGAGCATAGCCGCGGTCCTGGATTGTCGAGATAATCGACGCATAGGTTGAAGGTCGACCAATGCCACGTTTTTCGAGCTCCTTTACCAGGCTGGCCTCGGTAAAGCGTGCCGGGGGTTTGGTGAAATTCTGCACGGGCTCAAGTTGCTTCAGAGTCAGGCGACGTCCCTTGGGGATATCTGGCAGTTCTATATTTTCCTGCTTGCCAGCCGGTGGTAAAGCCCGGGTGTGGCCGTCAAAAACCAGAATCCGCCCCCGGGCCCGCAGTTCGAAATCACCACAAGTGACCGTCAGGGTTGAGCTCAGGTACTGGGCATGGGTCATCTGACAGGCAACAAAATAATTGCGTACCAGGTCATACAGGCGCTGCTGATCAGTCTCCAGCGAAAGATGGCTCCCCCGTTGGCGCACATCAGTCGGTCGAATGGCTTCGTGAGCCTCCTGCGCACCAGCTTTACTGGCATAAACATTCGCCGAAGCCGGCAAATATTTCTCGCCGAATTGGTCATGGATGTGCTGCCGACATCTTGATAACGCATCAGCGCTCAAGTTGGTGGAATCGGTACGCATGTAGGTGATTAAGCCAGCTTCGTACAATCGTTGCGCCAGCATCATGGTCTTCTTTACAGAAAAACCCAGTCGAGTGCTCGCCGCCTGCTGCAAAGTAGAGGTGATCAGCGGTGGATTGGGCCGTGACTGAGTTGGCCTGTCAGTGCGATCTGATACCTGGTATGGGTTCTGGGCTAAATCCGCCAGTGCAGCCTGGGTCTGGGTTTGGTTCTGAGGGCGGAAATTCTTGCCACCCTGCTTAATGACCTGCAGGCGAAGCGATCCTTCGGCACATTCAGTATCCGCAAATACTTCCCAGTATTCTTCCGGTACAAAGGCGCGGATCTCGCGCTCACGCTCAACCAGCAAACTGACGGTAACTGACTGCACACGGCCAGCCGATAACCCCCGGGCGATTTTCGCCCAAAGCAACGGCGAAAGCATAAATCCAACCACGCGATCAAGGAAACGGCGGGTCTGCTGCGCCTCGACCTTGTGATCGTCGAGCGTGCCTGGATGCTCAAAGGCCTCATGAATTGCCTGGCGTGTAATTTCATTAAAAACGACCCGTCGATAACGCTGTGGGTCCCCGCCGATGACTTCTTTGAGATGCCAGGCGATCGCTTCACCCTCGCGATCCAAGTCAGTAGCGAGATAGATTGAATCGGCAACAACGGCGAGTTTTTGCAACTCAGCGACCACCTTGGTCTTATCGGGCAAAATCTGGTAGTTCGCCTCCCAGTTGTTCTGGGGGTCGACCCCCATACTGTTGACCAGATTACTGTAGGTCTTTTTCTTGCGGTAACGCGCCTTGACGGCCGGTGACATTTTTCTCGTTTTTGCCGCTTGGCGCGCACGTGCTTTGGGGTCTGCCTTTTTTTTCGAACCACTAACTGGTAAATCACGAACGTGGCCAACACTCGATCTGACCACGTATTCGCTGCCTAGGTACTTATTGATGGTTTTCGCCTTGGCCGGCGACTCAACAATGACTAAAGACCTGCCCATAAATATCAAACTCGTTTACTGAAACCGTGAATTCCTGTTTAGTCGACTTACCACTTGGATCTGGCGCAACCATCGGATCATGACATATCGGCGCTGAACTCCGACTGATCGAACCCGGATTAAGCGCCCATGGCAGTCTTCCAGCGATCACTGAGTCATTACCCAATGATGGTTTTTCAAAGCCAAACTCAACGCAAACGCAAATACCCACCGGCACAACTACGTACCAGACCTGCCAACTCCATTCTTATCAGCATGGCGCAAACCTCGCTGATCGTCAAACCTGACCGCTCGGCAACCCGGTTGACACTGGTGGGAGCAAAGTCCACAGTGTCAAGGTCCAGGGTGCACCAATGTGGCTGTTTTCCTGCAGGTTTTACGATTTCTTGCATCTCTTTCGATAGTGATAGATGCTCAACGATCTGCCTCGTCGACTCCACCAATTGGGCGCCGTCGCGGATCAACTGGTGAGACCCACGGGAAAGCGGTGAGTTGATCGAACCGGGAACCGCAAATACCTCACGACCCTGATCAGCCGCAAAACCCGCCGTAATCAGGCTACCGCTACCGGGCGCCGCCTCAACGATCAACGTACCCAGGCTGAGCCCGCTAATCAATCGGTTGCGCTGGGGAAAATGGTGTCGCCGGACACCAGTGCCAAGCACAAATTCTGAAACTACCAGGCCCCCTTCCGAGATCTGATGGGCAAGGTGACGGTGACATTGAGGGTAAACGATATCCAGACCTGTGGCGCATGCGGCAATCGTTGGGCCGCGAGCCTTTAGAGCGCCGCGGTGGGCAGCGCTATCAATCCCAAGCGCAAGTCCGCTCACAACCACAATCCCAACGGTTGCAAGTTCACTGGCAAAATCATGGGCGGTTTCAACCCCCGCTGGGGTCGGATTTCGGCTGCCGACAATTGCGAGTGCCGGGCCTTGCAACAAGGATTCATCGCCCTTGCAATACAACACCACGGGCGGGCAAGAAATTTCGCCCAACAGCGAAGGAAATTTCGGATCAGTCAAGCCGATCACCGAATGTCCTTCGCTGGCAAGCCATTTTTCGTCTTGCGCCACCAACCGCTCGTTACTGCGGCCACCGAGGGTTAACCTTGCCCCAGAGCGCAACCGGTTCTGTCTGGGCAAAACCGATAAGTCAGCGCTGAGCGCTTCGAGGGGGTCAGGAAAATGCTGGAGCACAACCCGCTTAATGCTTTCCGGCAGAGTTGCACGTCCAATACGCAACCAGGCTAAATCTCTTTCGTCCATAATTGGCCCTCCTTGGCCTTGTCATCAGTAATCGCGAAAACCTGTCCGCTTATGCTTGCCGGGCGCTTCCATGCCCCAGCGAAAATGTCAGCTGCCGGGGTTCACCACCCTATCGCTGGGCTGGATCGCACGCTCAACGTCGCGGACCAGCGCGTAACTCACTCGATCAAAAACCCGAAAGACCAGTAACTCACCGGAACGTCCCTCGGGCAGAGAAATTAATTCCGCCTCGCCGCTGGCCAGGCGTCGCTTACCCGGCAAGCGTTCGGCACAACCCAGCAGCCGGGTATGTATGGTGCTCATGGCAACCGTGGGCAAAGTGCAGCGATCAGCACTAACCGCTGGCCGAACAATATCTCGGGTCAGCAGCAAAGTCCTATCCGGCTGCAGCACCATGAGAATATCTCCCGGAGTCAGCCCATCCTGACTCCCGGCCGATATCACGACAACCGAAAATCGCCCTACTCCGCTGATGGCACCAAAAGTGCTGACGACATGTGCATCCACCGCAACCCGCGGTACTTTTGGATAAAGATATGGCAAACCAATCACTTCCTCACTGGAAATCAATCGATCACCCGGACTCACCTCTTCAACACTGCTGACAATGGTTAATCGGGCGACATCGCCAGGCTCATCCAACCGAGCTGTACCCAGATATTGAGCCGTCACCCCCAATTCCTCTTTGCTGACTGGATGCATCAATGGGCGATCCGGGCGAAAAATCGTGTACAACCCCGTTGCTGATATCGGCAGGTTCTGAGCATAAAAACCACTGAACTGGCCCAACAAAACGTCACCCTCTAGACCGCTGATGACACGACCGACAGCCGCGGGGTCTACCTCATCCATCAGTAACGGGTAGCTAAGAAACGGCGTAATCGCATCTGGAGGAATTACAGCTGGTACTCGCGCTGGCGCCTCGATACGTATGGCTGGACTGCGCTTCTCAACAGGCAACACTTTGAATTGCACCGCAGCATGGTCATCTCGCGGTGAAGTAACCAGGGCTTCACTGCTCTGGGCTATATAGAGTACTGGCAAAGGGCGCTCTGCCTGTACCGGAGGGCTTACTGACCCAAGCACAAGCATGTAAAACACAAGCCTTTGTACAAAAAGTCGCCCTGCAAGGTGCTGTTTCAAAGTGCTCAGCATACCTTTTCGCCAGTTAATTCCGTTAGAATCCGCTGTCATTGCATTCATTCCTCGCCGCATCTATTGTAGTGTAGACAACGGTTGCCGTGCGAGCCAAGCGAACCAGTTCACAAACCCGGACCTTGCACTGAAACCATGGCGTTGCTCGATATTCTGGTGTACCCGGACCCCCGACTGAGAAAACCGGCCATGCCTGTTGAGGTCGTAGATCAATCGATCAGACAACTCGTGAAGGATATGGCTCAAACCATGTACGCCGCACCCGGCATCGGGTTGGCAGCTACCCAGGTGAACGTCGCCAAGCGTATCGTGGTAATTGATATTTCAGAAACCCACGACCAACTACAGGTCTTTATCAACCCGGTCATTTCCAGTTCTGGCGAAACCATTGAAACCGAGGAGGGCTGCTTGTCGGTTCCTGGAGTCATCGCGCCTGTAGCGCGGCTCTCACAGGCCAACGTCACAGCGCTGGATGGTGACGGAATGCCCATCGAGCTGCATACCGAGGGTCTACTGGCTATCTGTATCCAACACGAAGTCGATCACCTGGATGGCAAGGTATTCATAGACTATTTATCTCAGCTTAAGCGTGACCGAATTCGCAAACGCCTCGTGCGGGAATCCCACTCGGAGCACCCCACTGGCTGCGACAAAGAGAACGCGCCTGTTATCTGACAACAGTGACCCTACGCGCCGTATTTGCCGGTACCCCCGATTTCGCGATCCCTTCACTGGAGGTCATGCTCGATTCCGATGTGGAGGTATGCGCTGTGTACACCCAACCAGATCGCCCGGCTGGACGCGGCCGCAAACTGCGTGCGTCCCCAATCAAAGAACTCGCACGCCGCCACGCGCTGACACTACGTCAGCCGGCCGATCTGGATACTGAGGCACCGTACCTATCCACACTGAACATCGACCTCATGGTAGTGGTTGCCTACGGTCTGATCCTGCCGCGTGCTGTGCTGGCGACGCCACGTCTGGGATGCATAAACGTTCACGCTTCACTGCTGCCCCGCTGGCGTGGCGCTGCGCCCATTCAGCGAGCCATCGAAGCTGGGGACGCCCGTACTGGCGTCACCCTGATGCAGATGGATGAAGGACTCGATACCGGGCCTGTCTTAGCGACCGCTGATACATTAATCAATGAATGTGAAAACAGCGGATCTTTGCACAATCGCCTCGCAACGCTGGGCGCACAAGCGCTTCGAGATCTACTGGCTCAACTACATCGAACGCCCGTCATCGGCACACCGCAGGCGGCCACCGGAGCCTGTTACGCACGACAACTCACCCGAGCCGAAACCTGGCTTGACTGGCAGTCACCCGCTGAGGTGTTGGAACGACGTATCCGGGCCTTCAATCCCTGGCCGCTGGCCCGCTCGCGACTGGGCGATATGGATTACCTGATCCGACGGGCTCGCGCGAAACCGTCCTGTACTCGTGCAGATCCTGGCATGGTTCTCAGAGCCCAAGATGGGTTGATTCAGGTACAAACCGCCAATGGAGCGCTTGAGCTACTAGAACTGCAGCGCCCAGGCGGTAAAGCGCTGGATACACGAGCCTTTCTCCATGGTCGCCCGATCAAGCCTGGATCCATTTTCACAACCCCGGAGGCAGATCATGCCCAGCGCTGAAGTTTGCGCCGTCGCCGCTCGTATAGTCCATGATGTTGTCACCCAGGGTCGCTCTTTGGAGATGGCAGCCAAGAAGCATCTGACTGCCGTGCCGGCACGCCGCATCAGCGAAACCCGGGAAATCGCCTGGGGTGCGCTGCGCTGGTGGCACCGCTACCAAGGAATCTTGTCGCGCCAATTACATCGGCCACTACGTGCCCGGGATCGAATACTCGAATCGCTGTTGGTGTGCGGGCTTTACCAGTACGATCACCTGGACGAACCCGATTACGCGGTGACAGCCAGCACGGTCGATGCCGCAGGCCTGCTCGGCGCTCCAAAAGCGACCGGTCTGATAAACGCCGTACTACGCTCTCACTTACGGGCTAAGACCAGTACCAAACCGGCCAGTGATGAAGAACGCTTTGCGACTCCCCGCTGGTTACTGAATGCGATACGCAAAGCCTGGCCCCATCAGTGGCGCCAAGTGTTGGAGACAGCCAACCGTAAACCTCCCATGACATTACGGGTTAACGCTTTGCAGATCTCACGTGATGAATACCTGGAATGGCTGCAGCAACAAGGTTTGAATGCACGGGCTTCAACACTTAGCCCTTGGGGTGTCATTTTGGATAAACCTGTGTCTGTCACTGAACTTCCGGGCTTTGCAGCCGGCAAAGTGTCAATACAGGATGCTGCGGCGCAAATGACGCCAATATTTTGCCAACCCGCTCAAGGGGCTCGGGTCCTCGACGCCTGTGCAGCGCCCGGCGGAAAATGCACTCATCTGCTCGAGGTGTATCCGCAGATTAAATCGCTCACCGCGGTTGATCGACCAGGCCGTACAGAAGCGATCAGTGACAACTTGACTCGACTCGGCTTGACAGCCGAACTCATCGCGGACGACGTCCTACAGCCCAACACCTGGTGGGATGGTCAATTATTTGACCTAATCGTATTAGACGCCCCGTGCAGTGGGACCGGCGTCATGAGGCGACACCCTGATATCCGCCACCATCGGCGAGCTTCGGACATTATCACGTACGCAAGCACCCAGGCGCAGATGGCAGCGCGGCTGTGGCCTTTGCTCGCTCCCGGTGGCCAATTGCTTTACATTACCTGTTCGGTCCTGCCCGAAGAGAATGACGGCCCCTTGCTTGAGTTGCATCGTAAATACTCTGGAGAAAAATCCGAAAAACCGATCGTATCAGGCGCCTTGACAACCGGCCTGGGAAATCAGTTTCTGCCTACCGAAGAGCATGATGGCCTGTATTTTGCATCGTTATTCAAGGATTAAGGCTGCCAACATCGGCAAGACCGTATAATTCGGCCCAGCCCGAAAATCACCTCCTATGTTTTTTCAGCCACATTCCGGCGCCGCCCGGCCAACCCGCCTGCTGCAAGTATTGCTGCTGACAGTGCTACTTGCCGGTTTTTCGATGCACGCGCGCGCCCAATTCACCGTTAATTCGGGGCAATCGAAACTGGCTGGGAACTTACTCAGCACCTCGGCACAATTGACCCTCAAGATCACCGGTGATCCTGTTCAAGCGCTGTCCAAAGGTATTGGACTTACCCTAGTGGTACAGACCCGACTTTACCGGGCCAGTCTGGCATCATGGTACTTTAAGGTAGCCAACTGGGAGCAGCGTTTCCGTGTGGAGCACCATGCATTATCCAACCGTTACACCCTGACTCAGGTGGCGACGGGAACGACCGATGATTTCCCTACTCTGACTGAAACGCTGAACGCCATAGGGCGCTTTACAACAACCGTTGACTTGCCCGCGGGCGCCCATGAGAACGATGACCTGCAGGTGCGTCTGCAGGTTTCGCTAGATCGAAAAAGTCTGCCCGGGCCTTTGAAACTGGTTGCCCTTATTTTTAAGGATTGGCAACTGCGAAGCAATTGGGGACGCTGGAAGGTCAAGGCCCGGTGAATCGGTCCCTGGGGTTTGCGCTCACGCTAGCCCTGTCAATCGTTCTGCTGGTGGCATCTATTCTGCTCAGCCAGGGCGCCAAGAATGATGACCTTTTTGGTGACCACTACGTAGCGTTCATCATTTTAAATGTGGTGGGAATTGCCATCCTGGCGGTCCTAACCTTCTTTCAGATCCGCAGGCTCGTTATCCAGTTCCGCAATCGGGCTCTGGGGTCCCGACTGACGCTTCGCTTTATCGGGACTTTCGTGATCCTCGCTGTCGTGCCGCTCGCGATGGTCTATTATTTTTCAGTCCAGTTTCTGAGTCGAAGTATCGACTCGTGGTTTGATGTCCAGATAGAGCAAGCTCTCGACGACGCGCTACTCCTGGGAAGAAGCACGCTGGAAGCAACCAAACTCGATGTGATCCAGCAGGCGCACAAAACCGCACGACTAATCGAAACGACGACCTCCTCGTTTCAACTGTACAACCTGCTGGACCGGCTTCGCGAAGCCGGCGCATTTGAGGAAATGAGTCTACATTCGGCCAGCGGCCGAATTCTGGCGTCCAGCAGCAAGATGGCGATCTCACTGGTGCCTGATGCGCCGGGTAAGCTAGTTCTGAGAGAAGTCCGTCGCAACAAGATATTCGCCGAATTTGAGCCTACCCAGGACCACGGACTGATGCTCCGAGTAGCGATACCTGTGCCTGGCCTTGGCGTTAGTACGCCAGCCAGAGTGCTACAGATACTGCATCAATTGCCGCTGCGTTACTCGCGCCTAGGAGAGAGTGTAGAGTCGGCCTCGACAGAGTATGAAAAACTGAAATACCTGCGCGGCCCACTGACTGTCAGCTTCGTATTAACACTGACACTGATTACCATCATGACATTGCTGATCGCACTATGGGCATCGATAGTTCTTGCCCAAAGATTGGTCGCGCCGCTTCGCGACCTGGCCGAAGGCACTCAGGCGGTTGCCCGAGGTGATTACAGCAAACAATTACCGGTCCACAGCAAAGACGAACTCGGTGTGCTCGTTGACTCCTTTAACCGGATGACCCGCGAAATCGGCAGCGCCCAGAAGGTCGCCCTGGAAAGCCAGCAAAGAGCCGAAGCGGAGCATGCCTACCTCAATACCGTACTGACACACCTTTCGGCTGGAGTGCTCTCGTTTGATGAGCAACAACACCTGCGCACCTATAACGCGGCAGCAGGACGGATTCTTGAAATGAACCTAGAGAGCTTCGTCGGTACCGGAATCAACCTCTTGCGCGATGCCCTGCCCGGGGCGGCTACTCTGTTGAGTGCCATAGAAAATGGTATGAGGCAGCAGACCAAGGAATGGCAGCGTGAAATCAGCGTCACGGGAGCCAACGGCCGACATGTTTTGATCTGCAGCGGTACTCGACTAGATGCTGAAAGCGTCGACCCAGGTTATGTCGTAGTTTTCGAAGATGCAACCGAATTACTCAAAGCGCAGCGGGACGCTGCCTGGGGTGAAGTGGCGCGCCGGCTCGCCCATGAGATCAAGAACCCCCTGACCCCAATACAGCTCTCTGCCGAACGTATCCGCAACAAATATCTATCCACTGTCGATCCTGAACAACGCGAAACACTGGATCGATCGACTAGAACCATCGTGCAGCAGGTTGAAGCGATGAAAACCATGGTCAACGCCTTTGCCGAGTACGCTCAGCCGGCGCCATTGCAATTACTCCTGATCGATATCAATCAGTTAGTCACCGACAGCGTCGAGTTTTTCCGATCCGCAGCCGCACCGATAAAACTTCTGACCGATCTGGACGCCGCGCTGGGGCAGACACGAGCTGACCCCAACGCCTTGCGTCAGGTTCTGAACAATCTCGTTATCAATGCACAAGATGCGCTTGAGAGTGACTCCGGCGAAGTCATAATCAGTACTCGCCTGAACGAAAGCACTCAAAGAATCAGCCTCACGGTCCATGATAATGGATCGGGGTTCGATCCGCAGGCCATTGACCGAATCTTTGAGCCTTATGTGACGTCAAAGGAAAAAGGCAGCGGACTGGGGCTGGCGATCTGTCGCCGGATTATCGAAGAGCACGGTGGCAATATCCGCGCGACCAATCTGCCCAACAGCGGGGCTGCCGTTATAATTTCACTCCCGCTACGCCCATAATTCCCAGGGCCGTCAAATGCGAATAACCCTATGAGTCCATTTACTGTTCTTGTCGTCGATGATGAACCGGATATACGGCAAGTAGTCAGCGACATCCTGAGTGACGAAGGGTACGCCGTAACAACCGCCCAGGATGCGGCAACGGCCCGCGTACGCTATGTCGAGGATCGCCCTGACCTGGTGCTGCTCGATATCTGGATGCCGGACACCGACGGCATCGCCCTGCTCCGCGAATGGCGCAAGGATTCGGACGTACTACAAGCTCCGGTCATCATGATATCTGGCCACGGCACGGTAGAAACCGCCGTGGAAGCCATTCGTGTTGGCGCCTATGATTTTTTGGAGAAACCGCTGTCGACCGCCAAGCTACTGGTTACCGTAGCCCGAGCACTTGAAAACGTGCGACTGCAAACTGAAAACCTACAATTGAGAACACGCCTCGAACCTGCTGCTGGTTTGATCGGGCACAGTGAATCCCTGGCCGACCTAAAGCAACTGATCAGCCGGGTGGGAACCACCGATCAGCCAGTTATGATTCGCGGGGAAGCGGGCTCAGGCAAAGGTGTTACGGCCCGTGCATTGCATCAGGCCAGCAGACTTTCCAGCGGACCATTTATCGAAGTGAACCTTGGCGCGCTACCCGCTGAAAGTATCGGTGCTATCCTGTTCGGGACAGAAAGCGAAGGTGTCACTCGCCCAGGTCAACTGGAGCAGGCCAACGGCGGTACGTTGGTACTTGACGAAATCGGTGATCTAAATCTCGACGCCCAGGCCAAACTGCTCAACGCGCTTGAAGGTGGCCGTTTCTTTCGCTTGGGCGGTACAGCGCCGCTTGACTTGAATACCCGCCTCGTGGCCACTTCGAACCAAGCTCTGGAACAGAAAATGGCCGACAAATTGCTAAGGGAAGACCTTTTCTATCGTATCAATACGGTTTCGATACAGGTTCCACCCCTGCGGGCACATCGAGAGGATATTCCGGATCTAATTAATCACTACGTTCAGCAAATTACTGAGAACCAGCGCCTACCCTTTCGTCGATTTTCCATCTCGTCGATCAATTACCTCCGTAACCGTCCATGGCCAGGAAATGTGCGTGAGTTGATCAACTTCATTCACCGGATGCTGCTGACAACAACCTCAGAGGAGATTGAGGCCGAAGAGACTCGTGAGGTCATGAGCCAAAGCGCGACTCCGCTTGATGAAGTTGAGGAAAAAAATGCCTGGCGGGATTTCGGTCGGCCGCTTAGATCCGCGCGAGAAGGTTTTGAGCGCGACTACCTGGAATTCCATCTACACCAAACCGGTGGAAATATCAGTGAACTGGCGCGGCGAGCCGAACTCGAGCGCACACATCTCTACCGCAAACTTAAAGGTCTGGGTATTAATCCCAAGGCTGAAAAGTATCGCCAGTGAAACTGGCTAACCGCAGGGAACAGTATCCGTGAAAATAATCATCCTGGGCGCAGGCCAAGTCGGCACCTCCATGGCAGAGATTCTCTCCCGCGAAGACAACGATGTGACTCTGGTCGATATCGACAATGAAAAACTCGACGGACTTCAGGATCGACTCGATATTCGTACCCTGCACGGGGCCGCCTCTCATCCAAGCATACTGGAACAAGCGGGTGGGCGAGACGCTGATCTGGTGCTCGCGGTAACCAACCAGGACGAAGTCAATATGGCGGCCTGCCAGATTGCTCATTCACTGTTTAATACGCCCAAAAAAATCGCGCGGATCCGGTCCGCAGAATACCTCTCCCATCCAGGTATCTTCACCGATGAAGCGATCCCAATTGACGTCATTATCAGCCCCGAGCATATTGTTACTCAGCATATTCTGCATCTGATTGAGTATCCAGGTGCATTGCAGGTCGTTAATTTTGCTAGTGATCGAATTCAGTTGGTAGGAGTTCGGGCTGACAGGGAAAGTCCTCTGATCGGCCGCGCACTTAAAGCGCTACGCGAAGACCTGCCCAATGTGGACACCCGCGTTGCTGCAATCTACCGTCAGGATCGGGCGATCCCCCCTGAAGGTAACACTATTGTTGAGCCAGGTGATGAGGTATTTTTTCTGGCTGCCCGCGAAAATATACAGTCCGTCATGAGCGAGCTTTGCGCGGTAGAAAAACCCGGCCGCCGCGTTATGCTCACCGGCGCGGGTAATATCGGGTTACGCCTGGCACAGGCTCTCGAAGAATCCCACTACCATGTGAAACTGGTTGAGCACAATGCCGTCCGGGCAAAACAGGTTTCCGAGCAACTCGACCGGACCATTGTCCTGCACGGTGACGCTGCAGATGAGGAATTAATGCATCAGGAGAATATCGACAGTATCGATATTTTCTGTTCGCTGACTAACGATGATGAGGCCAATATTCTCTCTGCCATGCTTGCTAAGCGACTCGGAGCAAGACGGACCATGGCCTTGGTGAACCGCTCGGCTTATGTTGATCTGATGGAAAACACACTGGTCGATATTGCCATATCACCACGCCTTGCAACGGTTGGCTCACTGCTCACCCATGTCAGGCGCGGCGACATGGTCGCGGTTCATTCTTTGCGACGCGGTGCTGCCGAGGCCATTGAGGCCATTGCCCATGGAGACAAAACCAACTCGCGAGTCGTTGGTCGCTCGGTTGAAGACATCTCGCTACCTCTAGGCATCACACTGGGCGCTATTCTCCGAGGAAAGGATGTCGTCATCGCCCATCACGACACGGTGATTGAATCGGAAGACCACGTCATTCTTTTTGTAGTCGACAAACGTCATATCCGTGATGTCGAGCAACTGTTTCAGGTAGCGGTAACCTTCGTTTAAGGAGAAGCTTAGAGCCATGCTATCCACCGCTGTGCTGAAAATTCTAGGCGTGTTG
The DNA here is from genome assembly GCA_014239575.1 of Gammaproteobacteria bacterium. Taxonomy (GTDB): domain Bacteria; phylum Pseudomonadota; class Gammaproteobacteria; order Arenicellales; family UBA868; genus UBA868. The sequence goes on along the minus strand of JAAZYQ010000014.1, from coordinate 1,516 downwards.
CTGGTCATGTTCAGCACGACACTACTACCACCGCTGATGATCGCACTCATTGGCGGCGATGGTGGAGCGCTGGCGTTCTTTGTCGCCTGGCTAGTCACTATTGTGGCAGGGTTAGCCTTGTGGCTACCCCTGCGCGCAAAAAAACGTGAACTTCGAGTACGAGACGGCTTCCTGGTCGTGGTGCTGTTCTGGACCGTATTAGCTCTGTTCGGCGCATTGCCGCTGCTGCTCTCCCCCGACCCGCAGTTGAGTATCACGGATGCGTTATTCGAATCGATGTCAGGCCTGACAACGACTGGTGCCACTGTTCTTACTGGCCTAGATCAACTGCCAGCTTCCATCCTGTATTACCGCCAGCAACTGCAGTGGCTCGGCGGCATGGGCATCATCGTACTGGCAGTCGCTGTAATGCCGATGCTGGGAGTCGGTGGCATGCAGCTTTACCGTGCCGAAACTCCCGGGCCAATGAAAGACGCCAAACTGACGCCACGGATCACCGAAACCGCTAAGGCACTGTGGTATATCTACTTGGGGCTCACCGTCAGTTGCGCTCTGGCCTACTGGCTGAGCGGCATGAGTGTTTTCGATGCCGTTGGTCATGCTTTTTCCACCGTGGCGATTGGCGGCTTCTCAACCCATGACCTCAGCATGGGCTTCTTTGATAGCCCAGCGATCTCGATTATTGCAAGTTGTTTCATGCTGATATCAGCTGTCAATTTCGCACTGCACTTTACCGTCGTGCGCTCGCGCTCGCCGCTCGCCTACCTGCAGGATTCAGAAGTGCGGGCCTATATTGGTTTTTTTTCGGTCATTATTCTCCTGACTGTCGCCATGCTCCTTTACTGGCGCGTCTACGCGGGTATCAGCGATACCCTGTGGCATGGCATTTTCCAGGTGATATCTATTGGCACAACCACTGGCTTCACTACCACCGGTTTTCACTGGTGGCCGTCATTCCTGCCAGTCATGCTGATTATGATGAGTGCCGTCGGTGGATGTGCCGGCTCCACCGCCGGCGGCATAAAAATGATCCGACTGGTCCTGCTGTACAAACAAGGTAGGCGTGAGATCAATCAACTGATACACCCCAGTGCATTCATCACCATCAAACTGGGAAATAAGCCGGTACCCGATCACGTGGTTAACGCAGTCTGGGGGTTCTTTGCCCTGTACAGTCTCAGCTACGTGGGCCTGTCAATCGCCATGACGGCAACGGGTGTCGATCTGGTCACTGCCTTTTCAGCGGTAACCGCCTGCCTGAACAATCTCGGTCCAGGACTAGGTTCGGTTGCGGACAATTACGCCGGAGTGACAACGGTGGGTAAATGGGTATTGTGCACCGCCATGCTGATGGGACGTCTGGAAATCTTTACCCTATTGGTATTACTTACGCCCGCTTTCTGGCGTAGCTGAATCAAACCGCAGACGCCATTTTCCTACCTAAGCGCCTACCTTCTCAATAGCCGAACTAACGGCTTCGATGGAGATGGCACTGATGCAATCCTTTTCACAGCTA
>JAAZYQ010000149.1 GCA_014239575.1 Gammaproteobacteria bacterium | reverse complement strand
GGACGCGGCACGCTCGAGTGATGCCACGGCGAGATCAGGAGCCGCCTGCAGTTCAAAGTGCACACTCTCGTTGCCATGTTGGCCGCGTTTCCCTGTCGGTTCATCATGCAGTGTCACACTAAATAAAGCACTTTCCAGTCCCAGCGCGGGTAATTGCTTGTTGACGGCACTGGTGAGGTTTTTTGCCGTTTTCCGCCGGGTCGCGCTGATCGCAGCGGCACGTTTATCGTAGTCGGCCTTCAGTTCGGTCAGCTGCTGTTCCAGTGCTTGCGGATTGTTTTTGCCCAAATCGAGCTCGGCTAAATCCTGGCTCAGGGTTTCAAGTCGCGCTTTCAGATCTTGCGGCGCTACTTGGTATTTGCGGGCCGCATCATGCAGCGTGGCCAGGCGTTGATCGATCTGTTCCAGTTCGCCAGGGTCCAGTTCGTAGCTGTCATGAAAGCGTTTCAGGTCGGTGACGGTCTCAGCCAGTTGCACCCCGAGGTTGTCCGCCTGTTCTGACAGTAGTGCTAGCCGCGGATCAAAAGCCGACAGTTCTTTCAGCCGGGTAGCCGCCCGGGCGAGTGTGATCGAGACTGATAATTCCTCGGCTTCTTCGAGTTCCTGCAGCAGCTGCCAGGCGCCATCGCCGAGTTCACGGGTATGGGCCAGGCGGCCGTGCTTTTCAGTGATTTTGACCAACTCGTCAGGGTCCGGATCAAGCTGGGTCAACTCCTGCACCTGGTGGCGCAGAAAGGCTTCGTGCTGACGGTTCTCGTGAGCTTTTGACTGGGCTTCGGACAGTATCGCTTCAACCCTTTGCAGGTCACTTGCCCGACGGCCGAGTACCTGAACCTGCTCGGCCAGGCCGCCGGTAGTATCCAGGAGTTCGCACTGAACCTGTTTTTTCAGCAGCAAGTGATGTTCATGTTGGCCATGGATATCGGCAAGAAAAGCGCCTATCTCACGCAGGGACTGGATCGGTACGGGCTGGCCGTTGATAAAGCCGCGCGAGGGCTTATCCGGGTAGATCACTCGGCGCAAGATGCAATGGTTTTCGTCGTCCACCATGTCCATGGTGGCTAGCCATTCCCCAGCATCTGGCAGATGACTGACATCAAAACCTGCCTGGATTTCGCAGCGATCGGTACCGCTGCGCACGATATCGCCAGAAGTCCGATCCCCGAGCAGTACGGCCAGAGCATCGACCAGGACTGATTTGCCAGCGCCCGTTTCCCCGGTGACCACTGTCAAGCCAGTTTCAAATGTCATCTGTACCTGCTTGATTACGACAAAATTACGAACGTCCAGCCAGTTGATCATAAGTGCAAGCGGTGTCAGCCCCAGCCGAGTTTGGAATGTAGTGCTTCGTAATGATTGTGGCTATTGATACGGACCGTACGCGCGCATATATCGGCTCGCCTAATCTTAAGAATTTCGTTACCGGTGACAGACCTTAGATTAAGTCCGTCGATGAAGATATTGCCATCTTCGCCCGAAAGATCTATGAGTTCGATTTCAATGGCCGAGTCAGCATTCAGTACGAGCGGGCGCTGGCCCAGGGTATGCGGGCATATCGGTGCCAGTACGATGGCCGGCAGCAGTGGGTGCAGGATCGGCCCGCCCGCCGAGAGCGCATAGGCCGTAGAGCCGGTCGGGGTGGCGACAATGATGCCGTCACCGCGGGTGCGACCAACTGCCTCCCCATTTACCCGGGTGTCAAACTCGATTGTCTGCCCCGTGCCACCCTTGGACAGCACGACATCATTGAGTGCCGTACGCTCATCAAGCACTTCACCCGAACGCAATAGTTGGGTGAAGAGCATCATTCGTTGCTCGATTTCAAATTCCCCGCGCAATAGTTCGTCGAGGTCATCGTGCATGTGTTCAGCCGGTATATCCGTCAGGAAGCCCAATCGGCCCATGTTGATACCAATCACAGGCAGTTCACAGCGCGCGAGTGCGCGTGCGACATGCAACATGGTGCCGTCGCCGCCAATGACGATTCCCAGTTCAATGGTTTCATATAGTGGCTTGCTCGAATCCTCAAGCCGTAGATCCTCGATGCCATGGTGGGTGGTATCGCCAAGAAATACCGCCCGACCGCGACGCTCCAGGTGCTCTTTAATCTCGGTTAGCGTTACCTTGACGGCAGGGTCCTGATAACGTCCAAATAACCCTATTGATCTGAATACCATGTCTTTTCCCACTGTAGTCGCCCTTTTGTGCATTCCTGATTAGCGAATCGACTGTGATTACACCCTTTACTGGCGGTGGTATGATCCCATTCACAGTTGAAAGGCAGTGCAACGTCAATTTTACTAGCATTTAGCGATGGAAAGAATGTGACCGACCCAGCAGGACAATCGCACAACCTGGAACTCAGTGAGCGAGCACAGAATCTGCTCAAACTGCTGATCCGTCGCTATGTCAGCGACGGCGAGCCGGTGGGGTCCAGAACCTTGTCTCGGGAGCCGGGTCTCGATCTCAGTGCAGCCACGATTCGCAATGTGATGTCTGATCTGGAAGATCTAGGGCTGATCCGCGCACCACACACCTCAGCGGGGCGAGTTCCCACACAATTGGGCTACCGGGTGTTTGTAGACAGCCTGCTGAAGATGCACATGCCTGAGAAATCGAACGCGCGTGAGATTAGTGAAGCGTTGTCCAGCGCAAAGAATCCGGACGAACTATTGGGGGCTGCGTCAGAATTGCTCTCGGATATTACCCAGTATGCAGGGGTAATCATGCTTCCGGACAATGAGCAGGCGAAGTTGCGGCAGGTTGAGTTTCTGGAGCTTGCGGAGGACCGAGTGCTCGCGATCCTCGTGACCGACGATGGTCGAGTGCAGAATCGAGTACTGTTTCTGGATAAACAGCTTACTCCGTCGGAGCTGGTGGAGGCTGCTAACTTCTTTAATGTGCAGCATGCTGGCCGTACCTTGCATGAGGTACGGCACCGCTTGTTGCTTGACATGCAGTTAGATAGTGATGCCATGAGCCGGATGATGCGAACCGCTGTGGAGATGGCCAGCCAGCTGCTGGATGACGAATCTGCCCAGGAGGGTGTCGTGGTCAGTGGCGAGACCAAGCTGCTGGGTATTCCGGATTTTGACCAACTCGGAAAATTGCGTGACATTTTCGACGCGTTCAAGACTAAGCAGGACTTGCTGGACCTGCTTGATAAGAGCATGCGTGCCACGGGTGTCAGCATTTTTATAGGTGAGGAGTCGGGTTACAGCGCTTTGACCGACTGCAGTATTGTGACGGCCCCGTACGAGTCCGATGGGCGCTGTATCGGGGTGCTTGGGGTCATCGGACCTACCCGCATGGCTTATGAAAAGGTCATTCCGATTGTTGATATCACGGCTCGGGTTCTTGGCAACGCGCTACGCAGTTTGCACTAAAACTACGAAACCTCCTGAATTAACCTATCGGCTGGGCTTGAAAAGTCGGGTCAGATACCCCACTTCTTCCGGGTCAATGCGCCCGATAGGGCCAACCTAACCTCTACAGGAGAGCTCGCCCGGTCATGACAAGCGCCAAGCCAAACCCCCCGACCGACAATGTTGACCCGCCGGAACAATCTGAAGCCCCAGACGAATCATTTGTTGAGTCCGAGCAGTTTGAACCGCTAACAGATGTAAACACATCCGGCGTGTCAGACAGTCCCGCAGCGACCGCTGGTGAAGCCGGTGAGGGTGAGGTGCCGGATGAACTTGAAACGTTACGAGCGCAGGTGGCTCAGTTGCAAGACGAAACTCTACGTGCCCGCGCGGATGCTGATAACGCCCGCAAGCGAGCTCAGGGCGAGATTGTCAATGCCCGGCGTTTTGCATTGGAGGGCTTTGCCAGCGAATTGTTGAATGTGCGGGATAGTCTTGGGCTTGCCCGGGCAGTCGATCTGACGGGTGGCGATAACCTCGTGGAGCAGATGAGTGAAGGTCTGGAGTTAACCCTTAAGCAGTTGGATGCTGCTTTTGAGCGTTTCTCGGTCTTTGAAGTGAGCCCCGAGGTGGGCGACAAACTCGATCCAGAATCACACCAGGCTATGAGTCTGGTTGAATCGACTGACGTGGCGCCGAATCATATCTGCCAGGTAGTGCAGAAGGGTTACCGTCTACATGGCCGCTTGCTGCGCCCGGCCATGGTGATCGTTGCCAAAGCGCCGGTCGATAGTTGAAACCGCCCGGTTTCAACCCCACATAACTAATAGCAACGACTTTAACCGACTACTCTGAATACCCTCTTCGAGGAAACATATATGGCAAGCATTATTGGAATTGATCTGGGCACCACTAACTCGTGTGTCGCGGTGATGGATGGCGGCAAGCCCAAGGTTCTTGAAGGAGAAGCGATGCCAATCCGAATGCTGCAGCTCCTG
>JAAZYQ010000148.1 GCA_014239575.1 Gammaproteobacteria bacterium | reverse complement strand
TACGGACTCTGGGGACAGCACTTGCCGGGTGAGTTCGGCCACCCGGGGCTTCCTTTGCAGAGTTTTCTTGGCACCCTCACTATTGCCGAAGGTGGAATTTGGGGGAAACTCACCGGTATCTCCGTCAGTATCGTCGCAATTTTTGTGATCTTCGGTGCAGTCCTCAATGCGGGTGAGGCCGGGCAAGGATTCATGAATTTGGCGACTGCCGCAGCCGGCCGCCTAAAAGGAGGCGCTGCCAAGGTCTCGGTTCTTTCCTCTGCCCTTTTCGGCTCCATCTCCGGCTCGGCCTCGGCGAACGTCGCCTCAACCGGCGCCATCACCATGCCGGCAATGACCCGTCTTGGTTATCCAAAACGCCTCGCAGGCGCAGTCGAAGCCGTCGCATCCTCGGGCGGTCAGATCATGCCTCCGCTCATGGGTGCGGGCGCCTTTGTCATGGTAGAACTCACCGGCGTCCCCTACACCGGCATCATGGCGGCAGCGCTATTGCCCGCCCTGCTCTATTTCATAACCGTCTGGGCCGGAATTAACGCATACGCCCGCCGGTACGACCTTGGCGCTCTCGGCAAAGACGATCAACCGAACTTTAGGGTTGTAGTGATTACGACCCTGTTCTTTTTAGTACCCTTTACAATTTTGCTAGAGCGCATGCTGGTGGGAGGCTATACACCTCAATATGCAGCCTGTGTCGCTATCGTCTCCGCCTTCGTCCTGTTGAGTTTTGACAAGCGACTCAGCTTCTCTCTTCATCGAACACTCAAACGCCTGGAGAATGCCTGTATTAATTCCGGCACTCAGATCGCCACGATTGCATCGATCATTCTCTGTGCCAGTATTGTGATTGGCGTCCTTGCGCAAACGGGGCTCGGCATCAAGATAACGTCGTTGATCATATCGGTATCCGGTGATCAGTTATGGCCCGCGTTGCTTCTTACTGCACTGGCCTGCCTGCTGCTCGGAATGGAAGTACCCACGACAGCGGCATACATAATATGCGTATCGGTAGCTGGTCCCGCATTACAGAATCTTGGTCTGGACCTGCTGACCACACATCTCTTTGTCTTCTGGTTTGCCCTGCTGTCAACGATAACCCCGCCAGTGTGCGGCGCGGTGTTTATCGCCGCTGGGATGGTCAATGAAAACTGGCTAAAGGTTGCCGTCAGCGCAATGGCGCTTGGCATTGGGCTCTATCTGGTGCCTTTGGGCATGGTCGCGAATCCAGACCTGATTGCCTTGGAACATGCTCCCGGCAAGGCACTGCTCGCCGCTACAAAGATCGGCTTCAGTTTGTCAGCAATATCCTATGGAGTGATCGCGCCACTAGCTACATGGATTCGCTTACTGCTCATCGGTTGTGGGTTCTTGTTACTCCTAACCTGAATCTCTTTTCTGCTAGCAGTTGAGATTACTGACTGCGCCATCGGGCATTACGGTCCGGCAGAAGATGGCTTCCGATAGGTTCCGTGATTCGGCCAGCAAGGCCCCTGAGAGATTTGCATTCGTGAAGTTTGCCTGATAGAGATCTGCCCAAGTAAAATTCGCGAACCTCAGATCTGCTCCGATTAGCTTTGCATACTTAAGCTCTGTCCGCATAAAGTTGGCCCTACGGAGATTTGCACCGTTTAGTTCAGCATGCGCTAACACCTTGTAGCTGAGATCTGTATCGGGGAGCTCACAATTCGGACAACTCCCCGTTCTGGCGAGTTGCAGCCGCTCCGGCAGGTACGGTACTGGAACATCCCATTGATGCGCCGCCGCGTGATCATTGTGCAAAAAGGCTAAATTCGAGAGAAAAGTAATGGCAACAATTACAGTCAAGCGGACCATGTCATGAACTTTATAGATGGTTTTAGCGTTAAACCTTATCATCCATGTCCGGGGCAGGAGCATCAAATCTTCGCAAGCCACTTTATTTATCTAGATGACTGAACTGTCTCACCCCCAACGAATAAGGTGCATGATTGCCCTCATCGCTGCACTGGCAGTGGTGTCGATAACCAGTTCCCTGAATTGGCCGATTCTGGCCGAGGCCTTGCGCAATCAGGGCTATATTGAATCCATGATCGGTATCAATGCTGCCGCGCAGTTCGCCGGTATCATTGTGGTCGCACTCGCTGCCCCACGAATTATCCCGGCCCTGGGATTTTTCAAGGCGATTCTGCTGGGTCTTGTGATTGTCGCCGTTACCTTGATAGCGCTGCCAACCTTTCGCGGTTTTGAGACCTGGCTTGTGATCCGCTTCCTTCTGGGTGTCGGAAACTCACTGCTATTTACCGCAGGAGATACCTGGATAAACCAGATCGTGGAAGACAGGGTTCGAGGGCGCTGGATGGGGATCTATGTCACGGTGGGTATGGCCGGTTGGGCCGTCGGCCCAGTGCTAGGTGCCTATCTTGATCCGGACACCTTTTGGCCATTCCTGTGGGGTCTGGTAGCAGTAGTAATCGCTGCCTGCTTTCTGCTGCCCGCCCGAAAACTCGATATCAGGTTGAGTGTCGGTGAACAGGGGATCGCTCTGGGCCTCGCAACAGTTTTTCTTGCCGCACCCACCGTGTTGCTGTCATCCGCCATGTTTGGCATTGTGGAAGGCGCGATGCAGTCTTTTGCACACCTTTACACTATGGACGTGCTCGGAGCGCAGTTTCGTCAGACAGGGTATGCCGTTATCTGGGTTGGCGCGGTGGCAGCGATTTTCTTCCAGTACCCTATTGGCTGGCTAGCCGATAAGTTCAATCGCCACTGGCTACTGATTTTGTGCGTCCTGATTCTGATGCTTTGCATCCTGCTGTTTCCGCTACTAATAACAAGCGGCCGCGAGGCCTGGTGGCAGCCACAAACCCTCGCGTTATGGACCGTCGTCAGTATCTGGGGGGGTGCAATGGGTGGAATTTTTACCGTCGGTATTACACTCCTGGGTCAGCGCTTTCGGGGCGTAGAACTGGTTTCCGCGAATGCCGTCTTTTCGGTGCTGTTTGGCATCGGCGGACTGTTGGGACCCTTCCTGGCAGGCACCGCGATGACCGCAATCGGGCCGGCAGGCTTCCCTCTGTCACTGCTCGGGGCAGTGGTGCTTTACGCCTTGTTTGCGATCTATCGGCAGCTTGCCCGCAATTAACATGATACGGTCAGTCACTCACTTTCTGGCGATCTCTTTAGTCCCAAAAACTTAAGACGCTGCCTCTGTCCTTCTTTTTTACGCTGAGCGGTTATGGCGTCCAAAAGATCGGCTTCTTCTTGGGTTTTGCAGGATTGCTCTGCAAGGCCTAACTCCTTATCTTGAGCAAGGAGTGTATCGGGATCCTGTTTTTGAACGATCATGGCCTTGCAGCCTCTGACCATCACTTTCGAGGAAGGCTGATCCAAAGTATCTGCACTTGAGGTCAACACCGCCGCCAAGGTGATCACTGGAAGAAGAACTTTTAGCCCTGATAGGGTCATCTCTGAACTGCGTAATAAACGTGGGCAAGTATCGAACGCCAGTAGCTTATCAAGACTACAATGCCGAAAATGAATAAGCAGATCTTACATAAGTCAGATGCAGTACTCATTTGAAGCAGCATGACTGACATTGTCGATCTCGATCGCTATCCACTGGACAAGCTTGAAAGCGCAGCGGGTCAGACGCTGATCAAGGATTGTCAGAAAGCGCTTAGCCGTGACGGCATGTTTAATCTTCCCGGACTCATTCAGCCCAAGATGCTTGAGCAGATGGTCAACAAGATACTCCCCGTCATCCAGTCCAGTTCATTTACGCATCGACGCCGCCACAATGTTTATTTTCTTCCCGAAATTGAGGGGCTGGATCCAGAGCACCCAGCCCTGACGGAGTTTGAGACTGCAAACCATACCGTATGCGCCGATCAGATTCCGGACTCGGCCCTGATCAAACTTTATCTGTGGCCACCGCTGGCTGATTTTCTGGCGGCGGTAATGCAAAAACCAGCACTTTATCCAATGGATGACCCTCTGGCATGTCTCAACGTGATGGCTTACCGCAGCGGAGAGGCCCTCAACTGGCACTTCGATCGATCTGAATTCACGACAACGCTGTTACTGCAAGCGCCTGATTCGGGCGGCAACTTTGAATACCGGACCGGGCTACGAAGCGATCAAGACCCCAACTACGAAGGTGTGGGCGCATTCCTGCAGCACAGGAATCCAGATCGAAAAGAACTGACTGTCGAACCGGGTACGCTAAACGTGTTCCGCGGCAAGAATACGCTCCACCGTGTAACTCAGGTCGAGGGGTCACGTGACCGGATTATTTCGGTGCTCTCCTACTATCAATACGAAGGTGCGCGCTTCAGCGACGAAGAAAACCTCGGCTTCTACGGTCGAAAGGCAGACTAATAGTCGAAAGCGCCCATCTGAGACCGCTAAAGAGTGATAACCTGATCCGGCATATTCGATGCAAGCCCCTCATAGAGATTAGGAAAGCATCCAATCACGGCGCCATCGACAAGTTTGTTTTCAATCTCTCGCTCGTAACAGCACTGATCACAGCCCATCAGTAG
>JAAZYQ010000147.1 GCA_014239575.1 Gammaproteobacteria bacterium | reverse complement strand
CCTCCACTATGGTGATATGACGGATTCGACCAGCTTGACTCGTATTATTCAGTCGGTAAATCCACACGAGATCTACAACCTCGCTGCACAGAGTCATGTAGCTGTGAGTTTTGAGGAGCCGGAGTACACGGCTAATTCGAATGCGCTGGGAACCCTGCGTTTACTCGAGGCGATCAGGATACTGGGACTGAAAGAGCGGACTCGGTTTTATCAGGCTTCTACATCGGAGATGTATGGGCTGGTCCAGCAGATACCGCAAACGGAAGCCACGCCTTTTCATCCTCGCAGCCCCTATGGCGTGGCAAAACTCTACGCATACTGGATTACAGTGAACTATCGAGAGGCATACGGTATGTATGCCTGCAATGGTATTTTGTTTAATCATGAGTCCCCGATTCGAGGAGAAACGTTTGTCACTCGAAAAATTACCAGAGCACTGACCCGGATTAAGTTCGGACTCCAGGATTGCCTGTGGTTAGGTAATCTCGATGCAAAGCGGGATTGGGGGCACGCAAAGGATTACGTCAAAATGATGTGGTTGATGCTCCAGCGTGATGAGCCCGAAGATTTTGTTGTGGCAACAGGGGTTCAACATTCTGTTCGCGAGTTTGTAGAGATGGCGGCAACTGCATTGAAAATGCAAATTCACTGGCAGGGCACAGGAGAAGACGAACAAGGCTTCGATGAGCATGGTAATTGCATTGTGCGTATAGATACGGCCTATTGGCGTCCGTCTGAAGTGGACTCTTTGCTGGGGAGTGCCGAAAAGGCAAGAAACGACCTGGGGTGGATGCCGACTATTTCGTTCGAGCAACTCGTTGCCGAGATGGTTGAAAAAGACCTGAAAGCGGCGCAACTCGATGCGCTGTCAAAACAGCATGGTTATGCCACCAAAAACTACCATGAGTGAACTCGTCGGAGCACAGTCCAGAATATTTGTAGCGGGTCACAATGGATTGGTCGGGTCAGCCATGGTGAGGGGACTTGCAAGTTCCGGGTACAGGCCGCCCATTACCAGAAGCCATAACGAACTGAATCTAACGGACTACTCAGCCACGGAGGCTTTTTTTGAAAGTGAACGCCCCGATAGTGTGATCCTTGCAGCAGGCGTGGTGGGAGGCATAAATGCTAACAACGTGATGCCGGTCAAATTCATAACGGATAATCTGGCTATCCAGACGAATGTGATCAGGGCGGCTTTTCGTGTTGGAGTTGAGCGACTCTTGTTCCTGGGCTCTAGTTGTATTTATCCGCGGGATTGCCCCCAGCCTATCAAAGAAGAGTATTTGCTCTCCGGACCGCTGGAAATGACCAACCGACCTTATGCTGTTGCGAAAATTGCCGGCGTCGAGATGTGTTGGGCATTCAATCGCGAATGCGGCACGAAATATTTTTCGGTAATGCCAACCAACTTGTTTGGTCCAAATGACAAATTTGACCTCAAGGACTCACATGTACTTCCCGCATTGGTTAGAAAATTTGTTGATGCTAAAGTGAGTGGAGCGCCAATGGTTCAATTGTGGGGCACGGGAACACCATTGCGTGAGTTTCTGCACAGTGACGACCTGGCGAGAGCTTGTCTGCAACTACTCTCATCTTCCGACTCGGATCTGGATTGGCTTTTCGATAGATCTCACCCGCCTCTTGTTAATGTTGGGTCTGGTAATGAGGTATCGATATTCGATCTGGCAAAACTAGTGGCATCTGAGGTAGGTTTTAGTGGAACTGTCCAATGGGATTCCAGTATGCCGGATGGCACTCCCCGGAAATTGCTGGATAGTTCTAAAATAAGGTCTCTTGGATGGCGACCGGAAGTTCCCTTGGTCGAAGGTATTGCTTCCGTTTGCCGGGAATATACCCAAAGCGCACTTAAAGGAGTTGGGTAGTTGAAAACAAGAGAAGTTCGCACGATTGATGATGCCCGGCAGATCGTCCGGGAGAGAAAGCTCGACTACGTCAAGGTTGGATTGTTTGATATAGACGGCGTGATGCGCGGCAAGTATATGCAGCGCGACAAATTTCTATCAGCGCTGGATGGGGGTTTCGGCTTTTGTGATGTAGTGCTTGGCTGGGATTCCAACGACCAGCTTTACGATAACGTCAGCGTCACCGGTTGGCATACCGGTTATGGTGATGCCAAGGTCAGAATTATTCCCGAAGTTGCCGTGAGTTACCTCTGGAAGAAAGGTCTTTACTGTTTCTAGCGGAGTTTGCACCGCCGACAGAAGCCGTTTGTCCACGTGGCTTGTTGCGACGGGTGTTGCGCCACGGCCAAGAACTCGGGTTTAACGCGACCGCGGCTTGTGAATTTGAATTCTTTCTCTTTGAAGAAACACCTCATAGCGCACGTGAGAAAAACTTTCGCAACCTGAAGAATATCTCACCTGGAGCTTTCGGTTATTCGATGTTGCGCAATTCGGTATTTTCAGAATTTTACGAGGATCTGCTGCAATTATCGGTCGAGATGGATTTTCCGATCGAGGGGTTACATACAGAAACTGGCCCGGGTGTTCTCGAGGCGGCTATCTGTCATAGTGATGCTCTCGCTGCAGCGGATCGCGCTGCATTGTTCAAGACCTACACCAAGGTGCTGGCGCAGCGCCAGGACTGGATGGCGACTTTCATGGCCAAGTGGTCACCGGAGTGGCCGGGCCAGAGTGGCCATATTCATATCTCCCTGGCGGACGATGACGGGGCCTCGGTATTTGTTGATTCTACGGCCGAGCACGGCATCTCTGAGACCATGCGCCACTTTATCGGCGGACAGCAGGCGCTGATGCCTGAGTTGCTCTGTATGATCGCACCTACCGTCAACAGCTTCACCCGTCTTATTCCGGGTTTCTGGGCGCCCACCGCAGCCAGTTGGGGGATTGAAAACCGGACCTGTGCATTACGGGCCATACTGGGCAAGCCAAGCGCCCAACGGGTCGAATACCGGATTGCAGCGGCGGATATCAATCCGCATATCGCACTGGCTGCCGCCATTGGCTCTGGACTTTGGGGAATAGAAAATCAAATTGAGCCCGGCAAGGCGGTGGTCGGCAATGCCTACGATCTTCGCTTTCCACGCAAGCACCAACTACCGGCGACTCTTACCGAAGCCGCGCATCGATTACAGACTTCGCAGGCGGCCAAAGTGATTTTTGGTGAAGAGTTTGTGTCGCATTATGCGGCGACCCGTGAATGGGAAGAACGCGAGTTTCGAAAACACATCACAGACTGGGAAATGGATCGGTATTTTGAGATTATCTGATGTTTCGCTCCAAACACCGCTGTGGTGATATCCCACTATCGGCTCCTGTAACCCCGCCCGGAAACAAACTTATATGAATCATTTATCGGTAATCTCTCCGGTTGATAGCGAGGTTTACGTCGAGCGCCCTTACGCTGATGTCACCCGGATTGCCAACGCACTGGAAAAGGCGAATCAGGCAACCTCATCCTGGCGAAGTTGGTCAATAGAGCAGCGCTCAGAACTGGTCAACCGGGCAGTTGATATTTTTGTCTCTATGGAAGCTGAACTTTCTCGCGAGCTGACCTGGCAGATGGGCAGGCCGATTCGCTTTGCACCGGGCGAGATCGCGGGGTTTGAGGAGCGGGCGCGGCACATGGCTGCCATAGCACCCGAAGCGCTGCGGCCGATCCGCCCAGAGCCTAAAGACGGGTTTAACCGGTTTATTTGCCGTGATCCACTGGGTCAGGTTCTGGTTATTGCGCCGTGGAATTACCCTTACCTGACGGCAGTCAATGTGGTGGTGCCGGCCCTACTCAGTGGCAATACGGTGATTCTCAAACATTCGGCGCAGACCCCGCTTTGTGCCGAGCGTTTTGTCCAGGTGTTTACCGAGGCGGGCATACCGGAGGGGGTTTTTCAGTTTCTGCATCTGGATCATGCCAACACCGAACAGCTGATTGGCGCGCCAGAGATTGGCTTTGTCGCGTTCACCGGTTCGGTGCCGGGGGGTGAGATGGTTGAACGCTGTGCAACCGGTCTCTTCAAGGGCGTTGGCCTCGAACTGGGCGGTAAAGACCCTGCCTACGTTCGTGCCGATGCCGATCTTTCGCATGCCATTGATACTGTGGTCGATGGTGCGTTTTTCAATTCCGGGCAATCGTGCTGCGGCATTGAGCGGGTTTACGTAGATGAATCGGTGTTCGATAGTTTCGTCGACGGCGCTGTTAAGGCGGTATCAACTTATGTGCTGGGGTCTCCCGATAGCCCGCAAACCACGCTTGGCCCATTGGTCAAATCATCAGCCGCCGATTTTGTTCGCACTCAGGTGGCTCAGGCGGTTGCATCTGGAGCCCAAGCCCATATTGACCCGGCATCGTTCATCAAAGACGCACCTGGTACGCCATATCTTGCACCGCAACTATTGACGCAGGTCGACCATAGTATGCAGGTGATGACGGAGGAATCATTTGGACCGGTGGTGGGCATTCAATCTGTCACGGGCGATGATGAGGCCGTTAGGTTGATGAATGACAGCGCCTACGGCCTGACGGCTGCGGTATTTACCCAGGATGAAAATGCGGC
>JAAZYQ010000146.1 GCA_014239575.1 Gammaproteobacteria bacterium | reverse complement strand
ATCCTGACCGAACTGGCCAAGCTGGGCATCCTCGGTGCGATGTTCCACGAAGATGACGGTGGTTTTGGCGGCACGGGGTTCGACCTGCTGGTCGTCTTTGAAGAGTTGGGACGCGTGGGCGCCATCGAACCTGTAATGGGCTCGTCTGTTCTCGCCGGGGGTTTACTGGCTGAGCTTGGCAACGCATCACAAAAAGCCCTGATCGGACAGGTGATCGGTGGTGCCACTGTTCTGGCGCTGGCCCATGGTGAGCCGCAATCGCGATATGACCTCAGCCATGTTCACACCACCGCACAGGCAGATGGCAGTCAGATTGTCCTCAATGGCACCAAGACCCATGTGATCAACGGGGCTCAGGCCGAAACATTGGTGGTGTCTGCACGGGAAAACGGCGCAAAGGATGATGAGGCGGGGATTTCCTTGTTCCTTGTGCCATTTGCCTTTGAAGGCGTGACCTGTATCGACCATCGTAATGTTGACGACACCTCGGGCGCGCGGATCGTCTTTGACAATGTACGCCTTGTCGAAAGCGACCGGCTGGGAACAGCAGGCAAAGGATTTGCTGCGCTCGAGACGGCAACCGCCCGCGCAACCCTGGCGGTTTGCGCCGAAGCGGTCGGGGCCATGGAGGCGGCCAAGGTGCTCACGGTGCAGTACCTGAAGGAACGCCAGCAGTTTGGCGTGCCGATTGGGAAATTCCAGGCGCTGCAACATCGCATGGTGGATGTTCTGATCGAGATCGAACAGGCGCGATCTGCGGTGGTCAATCTCGCCGGAAACCTTGAGGCCGAGCGTAACATTCGCGAGCGTCATGTCAGCGCGACAAAGAACCTGATCGGAAGGGTCGGCGCCCTGGTGGCCGAAGAAAGCATCCAGATGCATGGCGGCATCGGCATGACGGATGAATATGCGCTCTCGCACCTTGCCCGACGCTTGACGATGATCGATCATCTTTTTGGAGATGTCGATCATCACCTGGAACGTTTCATCGCGCTCAGCGCGGCCTGATCCATGGGTGAGGCAATACATCGCCCCGAACCGCTGGCGCTGTCGCGCCTGTTGGGCTTTCGCGTAGAGGTCTATCCCGAGCGCAAGCAGGCACATTGTGTGCTGGACGCCTCTGAAGTGCATGTAAACCGCAGTGGCGTAGTGCATGGCGGTATATCGGCAACGTTGCTGGATACGGCCAGTGGCGTCACTGCAAGCCTGACCGTGGATGACAGCGGGCTCGCCCCGTTCACCACCGTTTCGCTGAACATCAACTATATCGCCGCTGCGCGCCCCGGGTTGTTACGCGCCGAGGGTCGCCTTAGTGGCGGCGGACGAGTGTTGACCTTTGTTGAAGGTACGTTGACTGATTCCGAGGGCCGGTTGATCGCTACCTCCACCGGCGTGTTCAAACGCTTGCGTCGGCGACCAGGAGAAACATCATGAGCAAGCGCTTTCGACGCCCGCGAAATCGATACCGCATTGTGCAGCCAGTCGCTGCGCAAACCCGTTTGCTCGTTACGCAGTGAAACGACCGATCTGGTGCTGTCTTTCGAGTTGGAGAGCCCAGATATCGACATTCAGGTGCTGATCAAAACACCCTTTGGTGCAGTGCGGCGCAATGCCTGTGCCACGGGTGACATCACACATGGGATCCTGTCGAGTGGGTACGCGGTTGGTTTTGTCTACAAGGCTCAGTCCATGACCGAGATCATTGCGCGTGTCGAAGCCGGCCGCATTTGGCCATTGACCGTCTGAATGACGCTCTTTGACAGCCTGGGGGAGTAATGGCGCAAACCCGGATACATGATTTTCTCAACGAAGCGGTTACAGCCAAAGGTGCGGAACCGGCTCTGATCGATTTTACAGATCGCACGTATAGCTGGGACGATCTGCAAGCCGCGGTCGATGACGCCGAAGCTGAGTTGAAAGAGGTTGGACTACGCCCCGGTGACCGCGTTGTGCTGGTCTTTGAAAACTGCATCTCAGTTGCAGCCTTTATTTTTGCCGCAAGTCGTATGGATGCCATTGTCGTAGTCGTGAATGCGCGGCTGACCGGGGCGGAGCTGGAAAGGATAATTGCCCATAGTGATCCCAGCATTGTTGTTTTCTGTACCGAGGCTTCCGATACGGCTCAGGCGCATGGTGTCAAATGTAGTGCAACCAAAGTGTACGGCGCCTTTGTAGAGGCGGCGATATTCAAACGCGCGAGCAGCACGCCTGAGCTGGTTTTTTCCGCAGCGTCCGAACAGGTTGCCATCCTGCTTTACACCTCGGGTACGACTGGCGCACCCAAGGCGGCAATGCTGACCCATGGAAACCTGATCGCGGCAGCCCATGCCTCGGTCAAGGTACGAGACATGGTCACTACCGATATGTGTTACCTGGCGTTGCCACTGTCGCATATTTTTGGTCTGGTCACCTTTCTGGCGGTGTGTTCGGCCAAAGCGGCGATGCGTCTGGAGGCCAAATTCTCTGTTGCTCGGTTGTATGATGCTTTACAAAGTAATGTGACCCATCTACCGGCGGTACCGCAGATGCACGCGCATCTGTTTCACTATGTGCGCGAACAAAACAAACCCAGAGGCAGCGGTGGTGTGCTGCGCTATGTCTCCTCCGGCGGCGCGCCGCTGGATCCTGTCTGGAAACGGGAAGCCGAGGCTTTTTATGGCTTGGCGCTACAAAACGGCTATGGCCTCACCGAATCAGCGGCTGGTGTCTGCGTAACGGTCAACAAGTTGGGCGACCCGGATATCAGCACCGGCCGGCCGCTGCAGGGATGCGTCGTGAAGCTCGATATGCAGGTTGTGGGGGCGGAGCCAGACAAGGGAATAGGCGAGATCCTCGTCGGCGGCCCTCAGGTGATGAAGGGGTACTTTCGGGATGCTGACGAGAGCGCCAAAGTTCTGACAGATGACGGATTTTTTCGCACCGGCGACCTGGGGCGTTGTGACGAAGACGGAAGGTTGCATATTGCAGGTCGTTTGAAAGAGTTGATCATCCGATCAGGTTTTAACGTTTATCCGGTTGAGGTCGAGGCCGCGCTGACAGATCATCCCGAAGTTATTGTTGCCGGGGTTGTGGGGCGCGTAGTCAGCGGGAACGAAGAGGTATTGGGCTTTGTCAAGATTGCCTCTGACTGCACTTTGACCGAGGCCGATCTAAAAACCTTTGTGCGCGACAAGCTCGCTCCTTACAAGCGTCCGTCGCGAATCATTCTGGCACCCGATCTGCCTGCGGCACCCACCGGAAAGATCCTGAAATCCAAATTAATCGATTTTTTTTCCAAAGACCTCAGCAACCCACAGGAATCTGAAACTAGGGGCAGAATCTAACCGGCGTAAAACAGCCGTTTGGCGTTGCATTAACTGTTGTCGCGGAGTCATTTTCGACATGGTGACTTAATACCCGCGGTGGCCGGGCTGTGACAAGGATGCCCCCGCCAGTCACGTGGAGTCAGTGCTGTTGCTGGCCGCCACTTTTGCGAATAGGGCGGGGTATCGTGTGACTATCAGGTGGGTTGGGTACTCGCCAATGAGCGACAGCCCAGGTAACGCTGCGCAACGCGGATTCAATACCGAAAAAAGTGAACGGGTTATCAGAGATAACAGCCGTGTTGTGACACAGGCGACGTCATGATTTTAGCCCGGCTGATGGCGCAAGGCGGCGCATCTGGTAAGAGCCAATTGGAATTCCTGATCAGGCCATCATTGCCGTAAAGATTATCTTAGCAGCCCTTGAAATTGGGCGGTCGGCGTTGCGCCATCGCTTGTATGCCTTCTTGGAAATCCGCACTCGCACGCAATCGACTTTGTTCTGCCAGTTCATGTTCCGTTGCGGCGACAACCGCTTGCGCGAGACCCTCGCGCAAGGTGCGGCGGATAGCGTGCACTGCCAATGGACCGGACATGGCAATCTCGCTCGCCAGTGCGAACGCACTTTGGCGAACCTCAGAGTCTGGTACCAATTCATCGGCAAGCCCAATGGCATCCGCCTTGGTTCCGGAGATCCGCCGCCCGGTGAGTAGCAGTAAACTGGCATGGCTCGTGCCCACCAGGCGCGGTAGCGTGACGCTGAGACCAAAACCCTGGTGAAAACCCAGACGGGCAAAATTAGCCGCAAAACGAGCGTCTGCACAGGTCACGCGATGGTCTGCCGAACAGGCCAGCCCCAGCCCGCCACCGACAGCGGCACCCTGGATCGCGGCGATGACCGGTTTTTCGGCCTGAAAGATGCGTGCGGCTTCCCGGTAGATATTGCCCGCCTGCGCATCCAGTTGTTCTTGCCCCCACGAGCCTCGAACCGAGAAATCGGCACCGGCACAGAAATGCTTGCCTTCCGAGCAAAGCACGATGGCCAGGCAATGGCTGTCTTGATCAAGCTTTGCGTATAGGTCTGCAATCTGACGAATTAAATCGAGATCAAAAAAATTATTCGGGGGTCGATGGATTTCAACCGTCGCCACGTAGTCGGTAATGGTGACGCTGAGTTCTTCGCGCATCGCTTTAGACATAGTCAGTTCTCGAGATAGTTTTTCTACAAAGGTGTCAGGAGTCGA
>JAAZYQ010000145.1 GCA_014239575.1 Gammaproteobacteria bacterium | reverse complement strand
CTCGTGTGGAGAGGTTAATTACGAGCTCAGCGAAGAGCCTATGTTCGTTCACGCCTGCCACTGCAGTTTGTGCAAACAACAAACCGGCAGCGCCTTTATTGCCCATGCCTTTATTGAAAGTGCCCACTTTCATTTATTGTCGGGTACGCTGCGCTCGGTTTTTGGTGCGTCTGGCAGCGGTAACCCTCACGAGGTCGATCGCTGTGAATCGTGTGGCACTGCCATCATCAGTTACTACGAGGGACAAAGGGAATGGGGGGTCGTTAAAGTCGGGACGTTACAGAATCCAGATCAGTTCCCGCCGGGTGTCCATCTGCACATTAAACAGAAAGTTTCCTGGATCGAGATTCCAGAAGATGTTCCTGCGTTTGAAGAAGGCTACGATTTCAAAGCAGTTTGGCCATCTGAAGGGTATACACGCTTCATGAAATTTTTCTAGGTCGCGAGGGGTATAAGCTCAGGCTCAACTGAATAATCTACAGGTATTAGTCCGCAACAAGTGTCTCTGGTTAAGTACAGAGACGATCCCCTTGTCAGTCTCCTTGCTAGGCTTTGCGAGCAACAACCCTAAGGCCACCCAGCTTGCCACTAGTAAAGTGACGGGTTACTACCTCATAAAAATGGTCCATGCTTTGATATACCGCCTCACCATGTAAGGCAGTGTGTCGCGCTCTCTGAGCGCGATAGTTGAGTTGACGCATCCGCGTAAACTCTGTCCAATCATCAGACATTTCCTCTACCGTTTCGAGGCGTAGCCCAGCCGCGGCTAAATCCTGAAGATAGGCGTCATAGTCCGGCAGATGCATTGCAAACAACTCAGTCGCCAGTTCTGATTCCTCATCCTGAGTAAGTCTCTCGCGAGCATAAAGATCCTCTGCGAAGAAATACCCACCTGGGTTCAGCAGCGCACAACATCGATCCAGTAGTTGGCTACGCTCGCGAATATGATAAAGCGCAAGCCAACTTGCAATTACATCGAACTGCGACCCAGACCCGTCGTATGTCAAAAAGTCGCCGCAAATATGCTTTACCTTTTCCGAAAGAGCGCAGCGCGCGGTTAGTTTTGATGCAAGCGCGTTCTGGTCCCTCTGGAGTTCCAGTGCTGTAACTCTTGCGCCTGCTGTTGCAGCGATATGACGGGCTGGCCCTCCCAGCCCCGAGCCGATTTCCAGAACAGAGCTATCTGCCGAAATCTTGGCACGTTCAACTGCCAGATCTACTGACTCGGTGCCGTGATAGTGCAA
This sequence comes from Gammaproteobacteria bacterium, assembly GCA_014239575.1. GTDB lineage: Bacteria > Pseudomonadota > Gammaproteobacteria > Arenicellales > UBA868 > UBA868. Next base: position 3,307 of record JAAZYQ010000145.1, on the reverse strand, counting down.
CTGGTCAAACGGCGTGAGCTCAGATGCAGACAACGGTTCATCGTCATCCTTGCCCACTGCCCGAAGCTCGGTCAGCACTCTATCGACGTGACAGTAGAGTTTCATGCTCTTAATGTCTTTTTGTAAATGGCTCTTACTGATCATCACGCTCACGTTAACGAGGGCCGATGTTGGTAAAGCGCCTTTAGAGTTACTAAAAAAAGCATAAGTCCTGTATGCGGTTGGGCAAAATCGTTGGGTTTACAAATGCAGCTGCTGCGTCAACTCACTAGGCAGTCTGCGGGCTTGGCAGTCCCACAACTTCGCCAGCGCATAGGTGCCCGGGATCGAAGGGTGTCCTGGCAAATATTGTGTTGATCTCGTCGCGAAAGCTATCCAGCGGATCGTTCGCATAGCCCGGGTCGAAACTGCGCTGGTCCCACCGCTCACAAAAATCGACGCAGGACTGATAATACGGCAACTCACTGAACTGTTCACGCGTGGATGGATCTCGGCCAGTGAATTCACCCGAGTACACCAACTGGAACGCGCCGTGGTGGGCGACCACCCAGGTGACCTCTTCGCGAAGAAATGGTCGTAGTATCTCGGCGGCGAACCGATCGTGGTTCATCGGCGCCAGCCCGTCACCGATGTCGTGCAGCAGCGCGGCGGCAATCCAGTCGGTATCAGCGCCTTCGGCGCGTGCCCGGGTGGCACACTGCAACGCGTGATCGAGTCGGTGAATCTGGTGTCCGGATTCGCGTTCAGTGGCCTGACGCTGCAAAGTTTCAAGGACCCGCTGGGCGGTTTCTTCCAGATAGGGCTGGAGGTTTCTGGACAGTAGGTCGTAGTCCGTCTGAGTCGCATCCTTCATCTGAGCAAATGCAACGGTCTCGTGATTCATCGTTTTCGACCCCTGGACATGAGTTGATCCGCGGTGGGTTCCAAGTTTGACAAGCATTTGGCGTATAGCGCAAGCCCGGTCGACTAATCGTTTTCCGACGGTATCAGCTGATCGGCGTCTTAGGCTATTTCTCGTGCACGGCAAGCGGCCAGCAAAACCAAGTCGAATTGGTTTTCGATGTGTTCGAGTAAGACCTCTTAATTTGCATAGCTTTAAGTGTGAATCGCCTCTCTTTGCAGATAGCCCTCTAAGGCGCTGGTCTCTTCATCAGAAAAGCGTAGGCCCTCTTTGGTCCGGCGCCACAGAATATCCTCAGCACGAGTCCCCCACTCATCTTCGACAAGATACTGAACCTCTGCCTCATAGAGATCACTGCCGAACCTTTGGCCAAGATCGGCGAGACTTTTGGCATCCTGCAGAATTGTGCGCGATCGTGTTCCATAAAGACGGATCAGACGCCTCGCGTGGCGACGATCGAGAAAAGGGTAATCACGATGCAAACCCTCCACCTGCTGGTCATATTCATTGCATCCAAAATCTCCTCCCGGCAACGGACTTTGACCTGTCCATGAACCTTTGGAAATCGGCACGAACCGAGCAATCTCCTGCATGACTTCTTCGGCCAGGGTGCGATACGTTGTGATTTTCCCCCCCAGAATACTAATCACCGGCAGTGTATTGTTTTCAGACTCAGTCACGATACGATAATCCCGTGTAACCGACTTGGTCTCGGTGCTGCCGTCATCAAACAACGGCCGCACGGCTGAATAACTCCAGACGACATCGTCCGGATTGATCTTTTTTAAGAAATATCCGTTTACTGACTCACAAAGATAGGCGATTTCATCGTCTTCAATACAAACATCTTCAAGAGCAGTTTTGTGGTGACGCTCGGTAGTACCAATCAGCGTCAATGTGTCTTCGTAGGGCATCACAAAAACGATGCGGCCATCGGCGTTCTGCAGGATGTAGCATCTATCGTGGTCGTACAGCCTTGGCACAACGATATGGCTCCCTCGGATAAGACGGGGCTGCAACTGTCCGGTGTTGGCACCTAGTTGCTTTGACGTATCGTAAACCCAAGGACCACTGGCATTGACCAATACTCGCGCGCTAAAACATTGCGTTTGTCCGGCGGGGCCTAGAGTATTTATGTACCACAGACCGTCCTGCCGGCGGGCATTGATTACCTTGGTGTGCGAGAAAATCTTGGCACCGCGATCTGCTGCATCACGCGCGTTCAGAACGACTAACCGTGCATCGTCAACCCAGCAGTCTGAGTACTCAAACCCAAGTCTATAGTTGGATTCGAGCGGCCGACCGGTTTCATCCCTGGGGAAGTTGACCCTGCGTGTGCCAGGTAATAAGTTTCGGCCGCCGAGGTGATCGTAAAGGAAAAGGCCGAGTCGTAAAAACCAGGGGGGCCTCAGCGCCTGATGATGGGGCAAGACAAAGCGCAGCGGGTAGATGATGTGGGGTGCAATCTTCCATAACACCTCTCTTTCCCGCAGAGATTTACGGACAAGGCTGAAGTCGTAGTACTCAAGATACCGAAGGCCGCCATGGATAAGCTTTGACGAGCCCGATGATGTTGCACCGCCAAGGTCGCTTTTCTCTGCGAGGCATACAGAAATACCCCTGCCGGCGGCATCCCGGGCAACACCGCAACCGTTGATTCCGCCCCCGATAATAAAAACATCAAAGGGCATAACGCGTTTTCAAGTGAAAAGTGGCTATGACCTGGCGGGCTTACTTCCCGTTCTCACTATCAATCTGCTGCTGCAACTGCTTGCGAAACAACTTGGATCCGGCATCCAGGCGAAGATCAATATTCGGTGTCTGGCGATCACGCATGCCCCTATCCACCTCGGTCAATATTGCCCGGTCTTCTTCAAAGGCCATTCGCGCGCCGTCGTTCATAAACTTCGACACGACCTCATCATTAGGGTCGGTATTTCTATGCTGGAACCAGAAATACCGTGTGTGGCCTTCATTGACCGGGGTCATAAAGTTATAAGACAAATTGATGTAGGTCTTGTCGACCGGTGGTTTATCAGGGCCACCCGTGCCAGCCGGGGTATAAACCGACTTGTTGATAGCAATGCTGGGGATACGCAGTTCGTAGTACTGCAACCGGTCGCACTCCCCTTCGAATTTGACAAGGCCTGCATAGTAAGGTGATGGGAACTGGCCATAGATCCAGCGCGAGACCGTTACCCCGGTCTCGGTCCGGTTGAGATCCAGTTGCCCGTGATCAGTACCTGCACCTGCGAATGAAGAAACATGCACCCAGGCAACATGACTTGGATCGAGAAGATTGTCACAGACCCACAGGTAGTTGCATTCCATTTCGAGGGTCCCGCCTTCGGTACAGCCCCAGTCGGGGTTATCAAAATTCTCTATGTGAAGAATGTCATCAGGATT
>JAAZYQ010000144.1 GCA_014239575.1 Gammaproteobacteria bacterium | reverse complement strand
CTTACCGCACTCCATGGCTCAACGGCCCTATCTGGGGCTTTACTTATTTCTTTCGCGGCACACCGCTGCTGGTTCAGACCTATCTGGTCTATTATGGCCTTGCCCAATTTGACTTCGTTCGCGAGAGCTTTCTCTGGGGGCCGATACTATCCAACGCCTGGTGGTGTGCGCTGATCACCTTTAGCCTCAATACCGCCGGATACACCACCGAGTTTTTGCGCGGCGCTATTGAGAATACACCCAAGGGGGAGATCGAAGCCGCCCGGGCCTGCGGTATGTCACAGGCCCGGATGATGTGGCGAATCGTATTGCCCAGCGCGTTCCGCCGCGCTTTACCTGCCTATTCCAACGAGGTGATCTTCATGCTGCATAGCTCCGTCGTGCTCAGTACTATTACCCTTCAGGATATCCTTGGTGTGGGCCGCTGGCTGAATGGTCGCTACTACCTGGCCTATGAAGGCTTTGTTACCGCCATGGTCTTCTACATGGTGCTGGTATTTTTTATCAGCACTGGATTTCGACTGTGGGAGAAGCGCTGGCTGGGCCACCTGCGGCCCCGTGATCCTGTTGATGCCTGAAGTGGGCATGTAAAATATTGTCCTAACCGTATGCCCTTACCACACCATCAACTTGCCAGGATCCAGGATGTTCGCGACCCTTAAACTCGCCCAGACGCTGATCCGTGGACCCTCAGTGACGCCAGCTGATGAGGGTTGTCAAAACTTGATTGCTGACTCGCTCAAACCTTATGGTTTTGAAGCCGAGTCCATAAACTTCGGATTGGTACACAATCTGTGGCTGCGGCGTGGCTCAGCATTGCCGCTATTCGTTTTTGCTGGACATACCGATGTGGTGCCCACGGGCCCCAAAGAAAGTTGGCGTTATCCACCTTTTGAGGGCAAAGTTGCTGACGGCACACTCCATGGCCGTGGTGCTGCCGATATGAAAGGCAGCCTGGCCGCGATGGTCACTGCCTGCCAGAGATTCACTAAGCTAAACCCGGATCACAATGGCTCGATCGCGCTACTTCTGACCAGTGACGAGGAAGGTCCAGCAGTGGATGGCACCGTACGTGTTATTGAGACCTTGAGCGCCCGAGGTGAAACAATCGACTGGTGCCTGGTCGGTGAACCCACAAGTTCAGAACAACTCGGCGATACCATCAAGAACGGGCGCCGGGGATCTCTTGGGGGCACCTTGACGGTTCGCGGCATCCAGGGCCACGTCGCTTATCCGCATCTGGCCGACAATCCCCTGCACCGGCTGGCCGGTATCATTAACCAACTCGTGGGACATCGCTGGGACGAGGGTAACGAATTCTTCCCGGCGACCACCTTTCAGGTCTCTAACATTGCCGGAGGTACTGGCGCCAGTAACGTAATTCCCAGTGATGCCAAGGCTCGATTCAATCTACGGCACTGTCCCGACACCAGTGCCCAGTCGATTCGTCAAACCATCGACTCAATCTGCGCCGCACACGCTGGGGATTTCAACATAGACTGGGATCCCCTGGGTCTACCTTATCAGACCCTGCCAGGGAAATTAGTTGACGCGACTCGAAACGCCATTGCCGAAGTGGTCGGCATTCAGCCAGTTCTTTCCACTGACGGTGGGACCTCAGACGGACGTTTCATAGCGCCCACTGGAGCTCAGGTAATAGAGCTGGGACCTATTAACCGCACCATCCACCAGGTCGATGAAGCCGTAAGTATCGAAGACCTAGATCACCTTTCACAAATCTACGAACGGGTCCTCAAACACCTGCTTTCCTGAATGATCTCCAGAGCGTGGCATTGCATTACCAAACGGTAATACTTTGTTTAGCTCGCGGTAATGGGTGCTCGCTTAAGGTGCCTTGGAACTTAGCAACCGCACCCAGGGAGATAACCTCATGCTACAACAACGAACGCTGCGACAACTCGCACTCCAGGTCACAGCCGTGGCTCTCGCCTCCATAGCCACCGCCAGCGCTGTACTGTACACAGGCCGAACCGCCACGGCACTGCCGCAAAGCATCGACACAGTAATGACTGTCTCTGCTGGACCCAACTCCGGTTTTGCAGATCTGGTCGAGGCCGTGCGACCCGCCGTCGTTAATATTTCAATCCGCACGGTACGGCATATTTCGACACGTCCGGACAATGGCAGTTCTGACAACTCATTTTCACAACGACGTGGTCAAGAATTTGGCTTTGGTGGCCAACCGCAGATGCGTGAATTCATGGAGCGGTTTTTTGGTGACGCGATCCCAAAGGGACCACGTGGGCCCATAGAGGCCCGCTCACTGGGATCTGGGTTCATCATCGACGCTACAGGCCTTGTAGTGACCAATCATCACGTCATCGGCAACGCTGACGAGATTGAGGTAGTCCTGGAAGACGGCCGTGTCTTCCCGGCTACGGTTCGCGGCAGCGATAAACGCACCGACCTCGCCTTGCTGGAAATCGACGCCAACGAGCCGTTGCCCTATGTTTCATTTGGCGATTCTGAGCGCGCCCGTATTGGCGATTGGGTGATTGCAATCGGTAACCCCTTTGGCCTGGGAGGCACTACGACTTCCGGAATCATTTCCGCCCGTGGCCGAGATATCAACAGCGGCCCATATGTAGATTACATTCAGATCGATGCCTCTATTAACCGGGGTAATTCGGGAGGGCCACTTTTCAATAATGCAGGAGAGGTTATCGGTGTCAACACGGCGATTTTTTCACCCAACGGCGGCAGTGTTGGAATCGGTTTTGCGATTCCTGCATCTCTCGCGCAGAACGTTATCAGTCAGTTGCGTAATAGCGGCCAGGTTGCACGGGCATGGCTCGGCGTCGAAATACAGACGGTGGGACCTGACATCGCCCACAGCCTCGGTCTTGATGAACCCCATGGCGCACTGGTGTCGCGCATCAACCCCAACAGCCCGGCCGCCCGCAGTGATCTTCGTACCGGCGACGTTATCGTGAGCCTCAATAACGAGCCGGTAAAACGGATGCGCCACTTGCCGCGCCTGATAGCGAGAGCCCCCACGAACCAATCTGTATCACTCGGGGTTTGGCGATCTGGCCAAGAAATCACAATAACGGCAACCCTGGAGCCACTTAAGGGTTCACGCCATGCTCTCGATCAACAAAAGCAAGAACCCACCCGCAAACTGGGCCTGAAACTATCGATGCTCGACGAGGCCGATCGGCAACGACTCGGCAAGAACCGTAATGGCGTTCTGATCGAGGACGTAGCGCCGCAAAGCCCCGCGGCCCATAAGGGACTTCGCCCCGGGGATATTATTTTGAAGGTAGGTGAAAACCCAGTAGGCACGCCTCAAGATGTCCTGAATCAGGTCGATCTTGCTCTCACCGATGAACAAAACAAGGCAATTCTGCTACTGGTAGAGCGCAACGGCGACCAGCGTTACGTCGCTATCAAGACAGGTTAGAGTGCTCTTTTAAGTCACTGGCCGAGGAGCTCCCTTCGGCCAGTACTGCTCGGTTAGAATTTATGGATTGATACTCCAATTAAATGAAATTGATATGTTGCGTATCCTGCTGATAGAGGACGACCCTGAGGCAGCCCGCTATGTTTCCCGCGGCCTGCGGGAGGCCGGTCACATAACAGATACTGCGGACAACGGTCCGGATGGCCTGGCTATGGCTACCAGCGAGTCCTATGATCTTCTCGTCATCGACCGCATGCTTCCGGCAATGGATGGGCTATCAGTGGTCGCAAACTTGCGCGAACAGGGTACCAACACGCCGGTACTGATCTTGAGCGCGTTGGGTGATCTCGAAGACCGGGTCACCGGGCTTCGGGTCGGCGCCGACGATTACCTGCCAAAACCTTTTGCTTTCGAGGAGCTCCTCGCCCGAGTAGAGGCTCTAGGCCGCCGCGCCCACCAGAGTGTAGTGGCTACGCAATTCAAGGTAGCCGATCTTGAAATGGATGTACTGACCCGACAAGTCCGTCGTGACGAGAGACTTATCAATCTTCAGCCCAGAGAATTTCGACTGCTCGAATATCTGATGCGCCACAACAGTCAGGTCGTTACGCGGACCATGTTGCTTGAAAACGTTTGGGACTACCATTTTGATCCCCAGACAAACGTCATCGATGTTCATATCAGTCGGCTACGATCCAAAATCGACCGTGAGTTTCCAACCCAACTGCTGCACACCGTTCGTGGTGCCGGTTACATGCTACGTGAACCTGACTAGTTTTCTCAGAAGTTCCACTTTTCGAATTACGCTACTGTACGTGGCTCTGTTCACCGCATCGGTGCTGGTGCTATTTAGTTTTATCTACTTGTCTAGCGTGCGTTATATGGCAGATCAATCAGATGCCGCTATCCGTTCCGAAATCCATACCCTGTCCGAGCGCTATGAGAACCGCGGCCTGCCTGGATTACGCCACTTGATCTCCGACCGGATCGACCGGCAACAGCCCACCGGTACCTCTATCTATCTGCTCACTGACCCGCTCGGTCGAGTCATTATCGGCAATATCAATCGCTGGCCAAAGGTGCCGGTCCAAGATGGCTGGCTCAATTTCAACCTGGAAACCCGTGATCTCGATAAGCCAAGGCTGCATCCGGCCCGAACACGACAGTTCCAACTGGCCGGGGGTTTTCGCTTGCTGGTCGGACAAGATATCCAGGAACTCAACGCCGCGCGCC
>JAAZYQ010000143.1 GCA_014239575.1 Gammaproteobacteria bacterium | reverse complement strand
ATAAGTTTTTCCATCAGGGCGCGTGCTTTTTCAGGCAGGCCTTCTGTGTCGGCAATGACTACCTCGATATCACAGCCCAATACGCCGCCGGCCGCGTTGATGTCACGCTCGGCCAGCAACATGGCGACTCGCATAGCCTCACCACCAGTCACCGAACCGGGTGCTGACAACGGCGCGAGACCGCCGATCTTGATCGGGCATTCCGCTGCCAGAGCCGGGCCACTCAGGGCCAGCAGGCTTGCAAGACCTGCTACCAGGCCTGCAGCTGCTTTCCATTTCTGTACTTTTTCCATTCTGATCCTCCTTGGGTTTTGTTGGTATCCGCTACCGGCACCAACGCTACGCGACAGATAAATTGCCAGGGCGTAGCGCTTTATAAGACGCGCGCAGCGTCCGTCGAGCATTGAGCGGGCACCGATCCATTCTGTTGCAAACGAGTGTTAAGGTCAACTTGAGTCTTAAGGTCAACTGCGTTCATGGCTGAATCAGGGGCATTCATTTGCCAGAATCTCGCTCTGAATACGTAGGCAAAGCTCGTTTATCAGTGGGCTCCAGCCCCTTTACCCAGAGGACATCAGCCCAGACCTCACCTGTGCACCTCGAACGGCGTCGGGTACACTCGCGCTGAGTTTCATAGCCTTCGAGGCTTTATGTCAGATTCTTCCAAAGCCGCTTTGCCCACCAGCGGTACACCGGACCGCAGTATTCGCCAATGGTTGCGTGATAACCGTATTGACGAAATAGAAGCGGTCATCCCGGACATGACCGGGATCGCTCGGGGCAAATTGATTCCAGCCCACAAGTACAGTGAAGAGATCGGCATGCGCCTTCCCGAGGCGATCTTTTTGCAGACGGTCACCGGCGAATACCCTGAAGACCAAAGCGCCGTGGACCCTGCCGATAAGGATATTTTCCTAAAACCTGATCTCGATACCTTCCGGCTCGTCCCATGGGCTCAGGAACCTACGGCGCTGGTAATACACGACTGCTTCTACGCTGATGGCAGTCCGGTCGAGATGTCGCCGCGTTACGTGCTACAAAAAGTCATCAACGCCTACCGCGAACATGGCTGGGAGCCTGTGGTCGCACCGGAGCTGGAGTTCTATCTAATCAAACCCAACCCGGACGCCGACTACCCGTTAGAGCCCCCGGTGGGCCGTTCGGGCCGTGCCGAATCGGGGCGTCAGTCCTTCTCGATCGATGCGGTCAACGAATTTGATCCCCTGTTCGAGGATTTGTACGATTATTGCGAAGGCCTTGGTATCGCGCTTGAGACTCTCAACCATGAGGCCGGAGCTGCACAGATGGAGATCAACCTGCTACATGGTGATCCGGTCGCCATCGCCGACCAGGCCTTTTTATTCAAGCGCACCATGCGCGAAACGGCACTACGACACAAAATGTATGCGTCTTTTATGGCCAAGCCCATGGAAAAAGAGCCTGGCAGTGCAATGCATATACACCAGAGCGTGATCTCTCATGAGACTGGCGAGAACATCTTCAGCAATACAGATGGCGGGGCCAGCGCGCTATTTTATTCACATATTGCCGGACTGCAGCGCTACCTGCCAGCCGCACTCTCGTTACTGGCACCCAACGTCAATTCTTACCGCCGTCTGACACGCTATCACGCTGCACCGATCAACGTGCAGTGGGGGCTGGACAACCGTACGGTGGGTCTTCGGGTGCCAGACTCAAGCCGTGAATCACGACGGGTAGAAAACCGGGTACCAGGCGCTGATGCTAACCCCTATCTCGCTATTGCAGCGAGCCTAGCCTGCGGCTTGCTCGGCATGCGTCAGGAACTGCACCCCAGTGCCGCTGTGACTGCCAGCGCCTACGATATGCCCTACGAACTGCCACGCAGCCTGGAGCACTCGCTGCAGACACTCGATGAGTGCGATGATCTCAAAGAGATGCTTGGGCAACGCTTCGTCACGGCTTGGCATGCAGTCAAGGAAAGCGAATACGAGACTTTTCTTCAAGTCATCAGCTCGTGGGAGCGTGAACACCTGTTGCTCAACGTCTAGCATCACCCCACCCCCCTAGCACGACCTGCCGAAGCGGCTTTATCTTGACAGAAGATCTGTGGCCCAAGAACATTGACGGCCGTCATCAAGGCTCTCTATCATGTCGCTATAACCGATGATAATGCTTTTAAAGGAGGCGATAGAATGGCTCTGACGACTGCGCAATACCGCGAGCTGGACAGCGCGCATTTTTTACACCCGTTTACCGATCATCGCCGCATGCATGAAACCGGCGCACGGATTATTGAACGTGCCGAGGGCATCTACCTGTGGGACTCGGACGGCAACAAACTGCTGGATGGCATGGCGGGACTATGGTGTGTCAATGTGGGTTACGGACGCAAGGAACTGGCCGAGGTAGCCCGGCAGCAGATGGAAACTCTACCCTACTACAACACCTTCTTCCAGACGACGCATCCGCCGGTGATAGACCTGTCACAACTGTTATCTGAGGTAACCCCGGCACATTTGAATCATGTTTTTTTGACCAATTCCGGCTCAGAATCAAACGATACCGTCGTCCGCATGGCGCGTTATTTCTGGTCCTGCATGGGGCATCCGGAAAAACAAGTCATCATCAGCCGCCGCAACGCCTATCACGGCAGCACTATGGCTGGCGCAAGTCTTGGCGGTATGGCTGCTATGCACGCTCAAGGTGGCCTACCCATCCCAGATATCGTCCACATTGGCCAGCCCTACTGGTACCGCGAGGGCGGCGACCTGTCGCCCGATGAGTTCGGTAAGCAAGTGGCGGCAGAGCTTGAGACAAAAATAGAGGAACTCGGTGAGCACCGGGTGGCAGCCTTCATTGCTGAACCTGTCCAGGGGGCGGGCGGCGTTATCGTCCCACCCGACAGTTACTGGCCCAAGATCAGCGCCATCTGCAAGCGCCACCAGATCCTGTTGGTAGCGGACGAAGTCATCTGTGGATTCGGCCGCACCGGCGAATGGTTCGGTAGCGACCACTACAACATCGCCCCCGACCTGATGCCGATCGCCAAGGGACTTTCTTCTGGCTATCTACCAATCGGCGGGGTCATGGTTGCTGATCACGTGGTTCGAGTCATTATCGACGAAGGCGGCGAGTTTGCCCATGGCATGACCTACGCAGGCCACCCAGCGGCGTGCGCGGTCGCCGCAGCCAATATTCGCATCCTTCGGGACGAAGGCATCATTGATACTGTGCGCAAAGATACCGGCCCGTACCTGCAGCAACGCTGGCGTGAACTCGGTGATCATCCCCTGGTGGGAGAAGTGCGCGGCGTGGGCTTTTTGGGCGCCCTGGAACTGGTGGCCGATAAAACCACCCACGCCCCGTTTCAGCCGGTCGGCCAAACAGGTGCGCGCTGTCGAGATATTGCCGCTGATCTGGGCCTGGTAATGCGTGCTGTCGGTGATAGCATGATCATCTCACCGCCGCTGGTTATGTCACGGGCACAAATCGACGAACTGATTCATCTTGCCTGCGCGGCTTTGGATCAAACGCTTAGTCAAACTTCGGGATAAGGCATGAAAGTGCGCCGTAAATAATGAAAATCTGAATCCCTGACTGATGCGTTGCGGCTGGGCCCTATCCGATGACACCTTCTCAGCCCTATTTTAATCTGAAGAAACTGCGCCGAAGGCAGAACACAGCAGGGTCTGGCGCAACAGATTTATTCCCCCATCGCGCCTGCGACCGAATGCCACGCCTGTAATGCAAGACACCAGAGTATCGTACCCACACGCGAGCTTCGCCAACAAAGCAGCCGTGGCAATAATAGCCACTGAATCACCGCCCGGCGCGCACGAGATAATTCTGCTGTAGCGGGGTTACGTCTTTAATATGACCATGCAATACGATAGCCTTGATAGGGGCAACTGGGCGCAGTGGCGTGAAGCGATACTCGGCCTGGAGGCGCAGGCTTACGAAGCATCACGACAGGATCGGCCCGAGACGCTTGAGCAGATTATCCTGGATCGACGCGGTGCCAGTCTCGCTGCCATCGATGGCGATCGGCTGGCCGGCTTTTGCCTCGGTGCCCCACTCGAGCATTTTGCCCACGTACGCGGACCCGCCGAGGATTCCAAACGTGGTGACATGACGGTGCTGTATTCAGCAGATACCTGTGTCAGCCCGGCTTACCGCGGCAAGGGCGTGGGGCGGGAGCTGAAAACCTGCCAACTCGCCCTGGCACGTTCGACCGGATACCAACTGATCGCTGGGCGCAACCGAGCCGGGCTCGCCAACGCCATGTGGCAACTGAACCGCTCGCTCGGGGCTCGCGCAGTACATATAATCGAAAAAGACTATGGGGATGGTATCGAACCCGATATCTGTATCTATTACCACATCAAACTTGATCGGGGGATCATCGAGTATGAATCGACCTGAACATATCAACATCGTCGAAGTCGGGCCGCGTGATGGCCTGCAGAATGAGGCTCAACGGCTCTTACCGTCAGAGCGTATTGAACTGATCGGACGCTTGGCCGATGCGGGGCTCACCCAGATAGAGGCGGGTGCATTTGTTTCGCCACGCTGGGTACCTCAGATGGCTGGCAGCGACGAGGTACTGTTGGCGCTTTCTTCCCGGTCAGACCTGCGTCTGCCCGTGCTGGTGCCCAACCGCAAGGGTTACCAGGCCGCCCGGGTCGCGGGTGCCCGCGAGATCGCGGTATTCGGCGCCGCGTCGGAGACATTCTCAAAGCGCAACATCAACTGCAGTATTGACGAAAGCATCGATCGCTTTTCCGAGATATGCATTCTGGCGCTCGATGAGGGAATGACGATCCGTGGCTATATCTCGTGCGTGCTCGGCTGTCCGTACGA
>JAAZYQ010000142.1 GCA_014239575.1 Gammaproteobacteria bacterium | reverse complement strand
AAGGTGCGTAGCGACGCGAGCAGAGCATCGTCCAGCGGCGCGTGCGCCACAGCCAGGTGCTCTGATACTGCATCCAGGGCAGATTCGACGTCTTTCTCTACGATGCCAATAGTATTTGAGGAAGAATACCCTTCGCTGGCCCAGTCAATCTGATCGATGCGGTCAGCGAACCAGTTTGAGCCCGAGCTCACTTTCATGACGTTCAAAAGAGTTCGCTCATCGAGCCCGAGCGCGCCCGCCATGCTGAGCACTCTGTGAGTCGCGACCACCGAGGTGGCCGCGCAGTAATTGTTGAGCACTTTGGCTGTCATTCCCATGGAAACCGGGCCCATCCGAAAAATATCCTCCCCCATTACCCTAAACAGCGGGGTTAGTCGTTCGAGTACGTCGTCCGGCCCCCCCAGCATAAATGAGAGGGTGCCGCTTCTGGCCCGGTAAGGCGCGCCGCTCATTGGCGCATCGACTAGCACCAGACCCTTTGGCAATTTCTCAGGCAATTGCCGAACAAAGCGAGGTGACAGTGTGGAACTGATGACCAGAATATCGGAGGTCTGTAACCGTCTTGCGATGCCCTGTGAATCACCGAACAACAGAGCGTGAGTCTGCGCAGCATCCCGAACGACTGATATCACGATGTTACAGCGCCGCGAAAACTCGTCTGAATTTGCGACCATGCGACTGGAAAATTCACCAAACTCGGCGGTCGGCCTAACATCGTGACCCCAGACTTCATAACCGGCATCAGCCAGACGTTGGGCCATTGGCAATCCCATTGTGCCGCAGCCAGCAATGCCGACAACATCTTTGTTCATGGGCTACTCTCCTTTTTATTACTCAGCGCCGGCTCTTTCCAGCAACCGGGTTCGGATCTGCAAAGCCGGCGGTCCGGCTCCATTAGTGGTGGTCTGCAACTGACGGGTACCGCCAGCGAGGCAAGCCATCGACTGATCGAAAAGTTGATATTACAGTTTTCAGCCCTGAAATCTTCGGCTGTAGGGTATTTATCGGTGATAGACATTGTCTCGACAAGTCGAACACAGCCCGGTGGTGTTTCTTTGCTCTACCTTCAAGGTCTGCCTTGCCGGCTAACATCCTACTCGGCACCAGGCTCTTGGAGCCACGATGAAATGCGATTCAAAAAATCGACTTAATGCCAGTGCAAGGCAAAGCAGGTGCCGTGCCTGGCACAGCAAACTGTACTGCGATTGGGGATCCGACCTTCAGATCATGTTCGGCCTGGGGGATTAAAGGTTCTGCCGTGCGCGTCCCGAACGAGGCAAACACCCGGTACGCCACCTCGGCGGACACAGTAAATGTAGAGCGTAGGGTAAAGGGTAATGACATTGGAACCGTTAGGAGCCTGCCCCGGGCACCCCGGCGTGCCAGCCCAGTGTGATGATTGGCAGGCACGAGCCGCCGAACTCAGTCTTGGTGTACTGGTTTTACGTGCGTACTCCAACTGACCCCAGAGCCACCGAGAGGTTATGATCCGGGTATCTTTTACCACTGGGCAATAGACCGTGTTCGATGATCGATTTCGCCAATGCCGGATTGCCGTGCCCGGCGCCGAGATCAATATCCGTCATGGCGGCGAAGGCCCACCGTTACTGCTACTTCACGGCTATCCGCAGACTCATGTCATGTGGCATCGGGTCGCTCCTGCCCTGGCTGAACACTTTCATGTTGTGTGTGCCGACCTCAGGGGTTATGGCGACAGCGACAGGCCCGAATCCGGAGACGACCATTCTGGATATTCAAAGCGGTCGATGGCGTCAGATATGGTGGCGGTGATGGAGGCTCTTGGTCATCGACGTTTCGCGGTCGCAGGCCACGATCGCGGCGCCCGGGTGACGCACCGCATGATTCTCGATCACCCGCAGCGGGTTGTCCGCGCCTGCGTGATGGACATCACTCCCACCTTGCATATGTTCGAGCATACCGATCAGGCCTTCGCCACCGGCTACTATCACTGGTTCTTTCTGATTCAAGGGCACGGCCTGCCGGAACGATTGATTGGCGCTGATCCGGAATATTTTCTGCGCGCCAAGATGGGCCACTGGAGCGCTCCGGGCGCTGATTTCGATTCAAAGGCGATGAATGAATACGTTCGCTGCTTCAGCGATCCCGAGAGTATCCACGCCACCTGTGAAGACTACCGCGCTGCCGCCGGGATCGACCTCGAGTGTGACCGTGAAGATCGGATAGCAGGCAACCGTATCACCTGTCCACTGCTGGTGTTATGGGGCAACCGCGGTTTCGTGCATCGCAGTTACGATGTGCTCTCCGTCTGGCACGATTATGCCGACAACGTCACCGGGTGTGACCTCGATTGCGGTCACTTCCTGCCCGAGGAACAACCCCAATCTGTGATCGATCAATTGGTTGGGTTTTTTGATGGGTATGGTGCCGGTGAGTCACTAACCCCTTAAATTCCTGTGCCGTTTTAGATGCCATCAGGTAACAAACTCCAAGAGGCGTTGTTTATCACCGTCTTTTGACCTTGCGTAGCGCCGCCAGATAAGCGACCAGACGCTGCTTGATTCAGTTTCCCGGTGCTGTCTGCAATACTGTTCAAGCTTCAGATAGCCAGTCGATTCGATAGAGGCAAAGCGTGAGTGCAGTCTAGGGCGTCACCTTTCCGAACGGAAAATCACTCGAACTTTGGGAGATTCCCAGTCAGTCTTTGTGACTCATGTCTGTCACGCTACCTTGCAAAATCAACCCTATCCGAAATTTCAAGGATGACTGGGATTCTGATCCAGGCGCACGATCTGGCCTATTCCAGGATTTGTTGTTCCGGGGTAGCGCGTCATCACCAGAGGATCATGACCGGGCACGATATGATCACCGGTACTGGCAAGTTGGCGGAGCTTGTCAAATCCTCTAAGCATATCGGCCGCGTTATAAACAATTGGAAAGGGTGCGTGGCTCTCAAAATTGGCATAAAAATGACTGGCATCGCTGGCCAATACGACCCAGCCTCGTTCTGTCATTACCCGTACGCACTGCATCCCCATCGTATGCCCGCCCACATGATGAACGCTGATACCGGGCGCTATCTCACTGTCTCCTGTGTGAAAAACAACCCGTCCCCTGTATACGTTTCGCACCATCTGAACCACATGATCCACCGTATAGGCTCCCGCCAAAAAGCCATGACCCATATGCGGGCCAGTGGCATACTGCATCTCGAGTTCCTGGAGGTGAAACCGGGCAGTCGGAAAATCATCGAGTGAGCCCGCATGGTCGTAATGCAAATGGGTCACGATGACATCCTGCACCTGTCGTGTATCGATCCCCATGCCTGCCAGCCCTTGGGCAGGTGACTCATCGTACTCGCACTGCCAGATGCCGCCGGAAGCCTCGGTCCGTCGACTCCATTCGGCTTTGTCAAAGCCGGTGTCTACGATTACAGTCCTATTGGCGTTTTTTAAAACCCATACGTAGTAGGCGATGGGTTCATCCTGATCGTGCATGGGATCTGTCCAGGCACTGCCGATAAAATTCTCGTGGCGTTTGCGATTGGTACGCACGGCGTAACACAATGCAGATATTGCGTAAGACTCAGGATCAGCCATGATATTTTCTCCAGGATGAGCTATTGTTGTCTGACAAACCGGAACGTGATTTTCTGGACCCGGGTACCTGGTGTGAGAGTCTACAGGGCTCTGGCATACCGCAGGCATGCCGCAGTACCAGAGTTTGCCAACCTGTGAAATATCACTGAGCCACTGTAAAGATTAACAGGATAATTAACTGATGAAGACACGAAAAACCGTCGGCATTGTCGGGCTGGGAAATATGGGTTATCCGATAGCCGCAAATCTGATAAAGGCGGGATACGATGTCGCAGGGTACGAGATCGATCAGTCGCGGCGCCAGCCCACGGAGCATTTAGTATACGTCGATAGCCTGGAGGATTTGATCCGACAAACCACGGTGCTACTGTTTAGCCTGCCCGACCGGCATGCTGTCCAGGAAGTCGTTGAGCAGTTATTAAACGACCATGGGCCGGGCCCGATAACCATCGTGGACACGTCGACTATCGGTGCTAAAGCAAGCCAGTCGATCGCAAACCTCGTTCGTAACTCTGAACTCAAGTATCTGGATAGCCCAGTATCCGGTGGTGTTCGAGGTGCTGTTGCCGGCACACTCGCCGTAATATGTGCTGGATCCAAGGCCTTATACGACGAAGTACTGCCCATTCTTGAATGCTTTAGCGCCAACCAATTTCTGATTGGGCCTGAACCCGGTCAAGCTCAGACACTAAAGGTGCTGAATAACTTCCTGTCCGCGACCGCGCTCGTAGCATCCAGCGAAGCGCTGCACTATGGACAGGCGCAGGGCCTCGATCTGCAGAAAATGTGTGATGTCATCAACGTCTCTACTGGTATGAATACTGCGACTCTGGACAAAGTGCCGCGCCAGGTAGTAACCGGTCTCTTTAACACTGGTTTTAGCAATTCACTAATGTTCAAAGACATCTCTCTTTATCTTGAAGGCTGCAATGAAGCGGGGATAACAGGTGAGGTCAGTCGCACCGTGGTCCAATTGTGGGACGATTTTGTAGCATCGTCTCCAAATGACGATGCAACGTGCATATTCAAGTTCACAGACAAGTCGGCCCAGATGACTGACTTGTGAAAACTCGTATTGGTTAGCAGTGTGATCGCCTGCTGATTATCGGAGATCCAAGCCCAATAATGCTGTTGGGGTAAACCGATTTAAGACGGGGATACAGCCCAGAGTCGTTGGGTTCACTGCTGCCCAAAGTCACTACCGGTTATGGTCTGGCTGACACTGATGTAAGTAAATAGCGCATCGTCGAATGAATGTTGAATGAAT
>JAAZYQ010000141.1 GCA_014239575.1 Gammaproteobacteria bacterium | reverse complement strand
CAAAAAACGCTCCAATTACGGTGGCAAATTTTCTCGAGTATGTTAAGAGCGGGCATTACGATGGGACGATTTTCCACCGGGTGATTCCCGGATTTGTCATCCAGGGCGGTGGTCTACAAAGCGGTATGGCTGAAAAAGCGACCGGTACACCGATCGAGAACGAAGCCGACAATGGTCTCAAGAATCTGACCGGCGCTATCTGCATGGCCCGCACCAATGAACCGCATTCTGCGACCTCGCAGTTTTTCATCAACCTGAAAGACAACAGTTTTCTTGATCACACGGAGAAATCTGCCACTGGCTGGGGCTATGCGGTGTTTGGGCGTGTGACCTCGGGTATGGATGTTGTTGAGGCCATCGCAGCAGTGGCAACGGGTAATGCGGGTTATCACTCCGATGTTCCGCTGGAAGATATCGTGCTTGAGAAAGCTGTCGTTTCAGAGTCAGAAGATTAACGATCTGCTCCTTGAGACAACTTCTCGGTGTGTTGCTTAGATTTGGGTTTGGCAGCAGTAGCTGTTTGTTGTCAGCAGTAAACCGCAGTAAAGGTCGATTGCGAGTCTGTTGTTAATTGCGACGCGCCAGATCTTTCCAGTAAAGACGGGCTATAAGCAAACCCATGCCAGAGTGGATCACGCTGTCGAAGTTGCTGCCGCAACTGATATATCCTGCAAATATTGTATTGTGGCTGGTGTTATTTGCTTTTTTGCTTATATTGCTGCGCCGGCCGAAAGTTGCTGGTATTGCGTTAGCCTTTGCACTGATCCTGGTCGGGATCGGTTCATCACCGATCGCATCGACACTTTATCAGGCACATGAAAGGCAATTTCTGCCGGTACCGATAGATGATTCTCCAACTGCCGATGCGATCGTTGTCCTCGCGGGAGACGTCAGTATTCCGGCCGCACCGCGGGTAGAGATTCAAGTCCGTGGCAATCGAACAATACATGCCATGCGCCTCTATCGGGCGGGCAAAGCATCACGGATCATCATCAGCGGGGGTAATGTTTTTTCGCAAAAGGGCTTAGATTCAGAAGCGGCCTATACAGCGGTGTTGCTGGAAGAACTTGGCATACCCAAGTCGGCTATCACGGTTGAAGGTATTAGCCGTAATACTCGGGAGAATGCTGTAGAGACCGCAAGGCTACTTCGGGCACAAGGTTTGGGACCGGTATTGCTAGTGACCAATGCATTTCATATGCCACGAGCGGTTGCAGTTTTCAGGTCCGCAGGCGTTGAGGTGATCCCGTCGCCCTCAAGCATTAGCGCCCAATTAGCTCAACCTGAGATTCTAGATTGGATACCCACGATGAGCGGCTTGGATACCTTGAAAAGCGTTTTACATGAGAAAATGGGTATCCTGGTGTATCGAGCCCGCGGTTGGATTGACTAAATGACCAAACAAGCCCTGACTGACCTGGTACTGGACGCAAGTGTTGTTGCAACCCTTTGCGCGGATACCCCAGGCAATGACCTGCACACAGCCTTGGAAAGGCTGTGTGTGCAGGGGGTGCGGTTATGGCTCTATACCGGTGAGGTTCACGATACGCTCACCCGGGTACAGACAAAGATAAACACTACAGAGTCTTCCAAGTCCATGACCATATCAGACGCCCGCCAGTGCCTGGATCAAAAACTGCCCAAATTCCAATGGCTGGCAGCTCTGTCACAGGATATGGAATACGCGGATGATGCTGATCCGCTAGCGGTTGCACTGATACGCTCGACAGAACGACTTGGAGGCAACGCGGGGATTTTGAGTGGGATGCCAAGTCGCCTGGATCGCGGCATGCCATTTATGGGTGCCGACTCAGTCTTTGCGGCAGAGTTTGAACCGCGCATAGATTTTATCGACCTGAAAATACAGCAGGATCGTATTCGACCCACGCTCGAATCGAGTATCCACCGGGTGCTTTATCACGGACGTTACGTTATGGGCGTCGAAATCGAAAACCTGGAAGAACGTCTGGCGCAGATGGCAGGGGTCGAACATTGTGTCTGTGTCTCCAGTGGAACCGATGCACTGTTGATGGCACTGATGGCGCTGGAAATCGGCCCGGGCGATGAAGTCATTACCTCACCATTTACTTTTTTTGCGACGGCCGAGGTGATTGCCTTACTCGGGGCGACCCCGGTGTATGTCGACATCGATCCGCAAACTTTCAATATCGATGCAGCGAAAATTGAAACGGCCATCACCGAGCGCACCCGCGCGATCATGCCGGTCAGTTTATATGGGCAGTGCGCTGAGATGGAGGAGATCAATGCGATCGGTCAGCGCCATTCAGTATCGGTAATTGAAGATGCCGCACAGAGTTTTGGAGCGACCTATCGGGGGCAACGCTCGTGCGCACTGAGCGAGGTCGCTTGTACCAGCTTTTTCCCCGCAAAACCGCTCGGCGCATACGGTGATGGGGGAGCTTGCTTTACCCGTGACGAGAATCTGGCGCTAAGGTTGCGCCAGATACGTGACCATGGCCAGGATCGGCGCTACCACCACGCTCACCTGGGTGTGAATGGCCGGTTAGATACGATGCAGGCTGCCGTGTTGCTGGCGAAACTGGATATTTTCGAAGACGAAATAAATCGCCGTCAGGTTGTGGCACAACGCTATGCACAGCAGTTGGCGGTCCTGGAGAATGAAAGTAAATTAGCCTTACCGATAGTGCGCTCGCACAATACCTCCAGTTGGGCCCAGTACACGATCAGGGTTCAGGGTCGAGATGAGTTACAGCAGGCCTTAACCAAGAGCGGAATTCCAACCGCGATACACTATCCGGTGCCGCTTTATCGCCAGCCGGCTTTGGCGCAAATCGAAGCCAATTGCCCACAAAGCGATCGCGCTGCGGATGAGGTTTTGAGCTTGCCCATGCACCCGTACCTGTCAGAAGAAACGCAGGCACTTGTTAGCCAAACTTTAGTTGATGTTTTGGCCGCTTCGCTGTCGACACAGAATCAGTACGCTGGGACTAAGGTTTAACTAGTGAAGATTGCAATCATCGGGCTGGGCTATGTAGGTATACAGCTCGCGACTGGATTAGGTCGCCAGCATGCAACGATGGGATATGATCTTGATGCGGCCAAAGTCGCCGCCTACAAAGCGAGAGAGGATCCCACGGGTGAAGTCTCCAACGCGCAACTGGCAGATGCAATACATCTCGGTTTCACAGCCGAACTGGAAGATTTGCGTGGGTACGATGTTTATATTGTCGCCGTACCGACGCCCGTGGATGCCGCACGCAACCCGGATTTTGGTCCTCTGATTAGCGCCAGTCGGACTGTTGGCGAGGTGATGAGTGCAGGGGTAACCGTAGTCTATGAATCGACTGTTTACCCAGGCGCCACAGAAGAAATTTGCATACCTGAACTGGAATCCGTATCGGGGCTGAAATGGAAGCAAGATTTTCACGTCGGATATTCGCCTGAGAGGATCAACCCCGGGGATCCCGAGCACACTCTGGCCACAATTACTAAGGTAGTCGCAGCCGATGACGAAACAACACTGGACATCCTCGCCGACCTTTATGGTACGGCGGTACCGGCCGGCATTCATCGCGCCCCCAGTATTCGCGTTGCCGAGGCTGCCAAGGTGATAGAGAACACCCAGCGTGATCTCAATATTGCCTTGGTGAATGAGTTAGCGGTACTCTTTGATCGGCTCGATATCAATACCCAAGATGTGCTCAACGCGGCTGGCAGCAAATGGAATTTTCTTCCCTTTCAGCCGGGACTCGTTGGCGGGCACTGTATCGGGGTCGATCCTTACTACCTGACGCATAAAGCCGAAATGGTCGGCTATCATCCCGAGGTGATTCTGTCTGGCCGGCGCATCAACGACTCTATGGCGCACTTTGTTGCGACCAAAACAGTCAAATTGATGTCTGAGATGGGTATAAAAGTGGCGGGTACCCGGGTAAATGTCTTCGGGGTGACCTTCAAGGAGAACTGCCCGGATATTCGTAACTCCCAGGTGTTTTCCCTGATCGAGGAACTGGAAGGCTCTGGCCTGGAAGTATCTGTGGTTGACCCCAGAGCTGATGCTGGCGCACTAACTGACGAATATGCGGTAAATCTGACGACTATCGATAAAGTGGTGCCAGCGCCGGTGACTATTCTGGCAGTACCGCATGAAGAGTTTTGCCAGAAGGGTTTTGCCTGGTTGCAATCAGTAATCGAAAAACCTGGCCTGCTGGTCGATATCAAGTCAGTGTTTCGTGAGCAGGCATTGGGCGACGAAGAATTGACCTACTGGAGCCTTTAGCCTTGCACGTAATGATTACCGGCGCTGCCGGATTTATAGGTTCCACCCTGGCAAAGCGGCTGCTGGAACGCGGTGATACAGTTACCGGAGTCGATAATCTTAATGACTATTATGATGTTTCTCTAAAAGAGGCCAGGCTGGCGCGGCTGACTTCGTTCAGTCGCTTCAGTTTTATCAAGGCAGATATCGCCGATCGTGATGTCATATCCGCTCTTTTTGCCGGTAACGCTTTTGATTCAGTGGTGAACCTTGCCGCCCAGGCTGGGGTGCGTTACTCGATCGAGAATCCGGCGGCTTATATCGACGCGAATCTGGTGGGATTTGGCAATATCCTGGAAGCCTGCCGGCAAGGTGGAATTGGGCATCTGGTATATGCCTCGTCGAGCTCAGTCTACGGCTCTAATACCAAACTGCCGTTTTCTGAAAAAGACAACGTTGATCATCCGATCTCGCTTTACGCGGCCAGCAAGAAGGCCAACGAATTGATGGCACACGCCTACGCTCACCTTTATGGTCTGCCCGCGACGGGCCTGCGGTTTTTCACGGTATATGGCCCTTGGGGCCGGCCTGATATGGCGCTTTTCAAGTTCACCAAAGGCATTCTCGAAGGACAGCCGATTCCGGTTTATAACCGTGGCCAGATGGTGCGGGATTTCACATA
>JAAZYQ010000140.1 GCA_014239575.1 Gammaproteobacteria bacterium | reverse complement strand
TGAGACGCAACAGGATATTCGTGATTTTGGTTTATTTGCCCCAATCGTCGGCCATGTTGGCGATGGTAATTTTCATCTTTGTCTTTTGGTTGGCAAGGATGATCCCGCTGAAAGCAAAAAAGCGAACGACTTGCATGAGCGTATGGTCATGCGGGCGCTTGGTATGGGTGGCACCTGCACCGGGGAGCATGGGGTGGGTTACGGCAAGCTCGACTTCTTGGTGGCCGAGCATGGTGAGGCGATCAGTGTTATGCGCTCGATCAAGCAGGCGTTGGATCCGGACAACATCATGAACCCCGGTAAAGTGCTGCGTGTATGACCTGTGCTGTGGCCAGGTGTTTATTCCATCTCCCTCTGGTCAGTGACTACCATAGTCGGGGCGCGTAATCAGGTAATCCATGGAACATTGGTCAATCCGTAAGCCTGCGGTGCAAACTCAGGGCGGGGTGGTGGTGGCGCAGCACGCATTGGCCGCCGAGGCAGGTGCAAAGGTGCTGGCCCGGGGTGGCAACGCAATAGACGCTGCCATCGCAACGGGTTTTGCCCTGAGCGCGGTCGAGCCCTGGATGAGCGGGCTGGGTGGCTGCGGGTTCATGACGGTTTACCTGGCCCGTGAAAACCGAAGTTATGCGCTGGAGTTTGGGGTGCGTGCTCCGGGCGCACTCAAGGTAAACGACTATCCACTGAGTGCCGGTTTTGACTCCGATCTTTTTGCCTGGCCGGGGGTGCTGGAGAACCGCAATGTGCTGGGCCCGTACTCGGTTGCCGTACCGGGCTTTGTGGCGGGTTTGGGCGAGGCGGCCAAACGCTTTGGGACGTTGTCGTGGCCACAACTTCTCGCACCTGCGATCGATTTGGCGGAGCAGGGACTTACGGTAGATTGGTATTCAAGCCTCAAGATCGCCTCCAGTGCGGCAGAAATTGCCGGCTTTGAATCGACACGCTCGGTGTATCTGCCAGATGGTCATGTGCCGATGGGTCACTGGGCGGGCTCACCACCCGTCATTGAATTAAAAGGCCTCGCGAAAACACTTGCGCAACTCGCCGATCAGGGCCCGGCCTCTTTTTACCAGGGAGATCTGGCAGCGCGTGTACTAGCAGATACGGCATCTGTTGGCATTGGTTTATCTGCCGAGGATCTCGCCTCGTATCGAGTGCACTTCGAGGAATTGACCGGAGTCAGCTATCGTGATGCGGTTATCTACACTCCGTCGGGGCTTTGTGCTGGTCCGAGCCTGTGCCAGGCTCTGGCAGAGCTTGAGCGGCACTTACCGAACCTACCGATGCAGCCCGATGGGGATTCCACCGCTGCCACCGCTGCCAGTTTGCAATCGGCTTACGCCGATCGACTGTTACGGATGGGTGATAGTCCCGATGGCAAGGTCCCTGCGTGTACCACCCATCTGAACGTTACCGATCGCGAGGGCAATGTGGTCGCGCTCACCCAGACACTGCTGTCGGTTTTTGGATCCCGTTTACGGTTGCCTGACACCGGGATCCTGATGAATAACGGCATCATGTGGTTTGACCCTGAGCCGGGCCGGCCCAACTCGATGGCTCCGGGCAAACAGCCCTTATGCAATATGTGCCCTACAATCGTAGCCGAGTCGGCAGGGCCTATTACAGCTCTGGGCGCCTCCGGCGGGCGGCGCATTGTCTCATCGATCATGCAGTTGATTTCGTTCATCATCGATTTCTCCATGGACCCCGAAACGGCCATTCATCAGCCCCGCGTTGATGTGAGCGGTGTAGGCGAGGTTATAGCGGATGCCGCCTTCGATCCTGTGATACTTCAGGCACTGGGTGATAAGGTAGTCGATTTAAGCATTGCTGATCACGGCGTTTATCCCAGTCTTTTTGGCTGCCCTTCGATAGCCCGCTTTGATCCGGTCAGCGGCGGCTCAACAGGTGCGGCTTTTGTGCAATCGCCATTGGCTGCGGCCGTTGCCGAGCCGGTGGACTGTTAATCAAGCGTATCAGGGTCGACCCCAGGAGGAGGCTTTGCAGCGTCTATCCCAAAGTCACCGGGCAGGGCCACGACAGGTTAGCGGTGAAGGTTACCTGCCGATTGAGGATGGTCGTTTTGAGTACTGGCCTGAGTTCTTGGCATCAGTTGAAGCATCACATTACTGCCAGACTTTGATCAAAAAGGTCTCCTGGCATACACCCCGTGTGCACCTTTACGGGCGCTGGGTGAATTCACCGCGACGAGCTGCCTGGTACGGTGATTCTGGAGCGGTGTATCAGTACTCAGGCAGTGTAAACCAGCCGCTACCCTGGCTGGCCGAGCTCAAGGAGTTGGGTGAGCGACTGACGGATTTTTCTGGACTGAGCTTTAATAGTGTTTTGCTTAATTATTACCGGACGGGGTCTCAAAGTATGGGCTGGCATAGCGATAATGAGCGCGAGCTCGGCTCTGTGCCGACGATTGCCTCTATCAGCCTGGGTAGTCCACGGCGTTTTTTGTTACGACACCGCCGCCGCAAAGACCTGCCCACGCATGAAATCGTGCTCGAGCACGGCTCCTTGCTGCTGATGAGCGGCGAATCTCAGACAGCCTGGCGCCACAGCGTGCCAAAAACAACTCGTCTGGTTGCTCCGCGGGTTAACCTTACCTTCCGTCAGATTCAAGGTAGCTAGGAACCCTTGATGACTCCAGGAAACATTCAAGCCCAAGCCAGTGATTACCGGCCGCTTGCCGAAGCGATGCGTCCGCGCAATCTTGAGGAGTTTGTCGGTCAATCGCATCTGATCGCCCCGGGTTCAGCATTGCGCGAGGCGCTGGTGGGCGGGCACGTACATTCGATGGTGCTCTGGGGGCCACCGGGGACAGGTAAAACCACGCTGGCCCGCATGGTGGCGCACTATTGCGATGCCCGCTTTCAGGTGCTCTCTGCAGTGACCGCTGGGGTTAAGGATGTGCGCGAAGTCGTGGCACAAGCCAAATCGTTGCCGGGTAAGCTGGTGTTGTTTGTTGATGAAGTCCATCGTTTTAACAAGGCACAGCAGGACGGCTTTTTGCCGCATGTTGAAGACGGCACTTTGGTTCTGATTGGCGCTACCACAGAGAATCCGGCTTTTGAACTCAACAACGCATTGCTCTCACGGCTACGCGTCTATGTGTTAAAGGCGTTGGCCCGCGACGATCTACAATTGCTCCTGGAGCGCGTGCTGTCTGATTGCGATCGAGGCTTAGGACAACTGAACCTGACCTTGTCCGATTATGGTCGGGACTCCCTGCTGGATGCGGCTGATGGCGATGCACGTCGTCTGTTGAATTTTCTTGAAATCGGATCTCAGTATGCAACGGCGACAGACGACGGGTATGAACTCGCCGACCGGGTATTACCCGAGGTAATCGGCACGCCCTTGCGGCGCTTTGATAAGGGCGGTGATCTTTTTTACGACCAGATATCAGCCTTGCATAAATCGATGCGCGGTACTGATCCGGATGCTGTGCTGTACTGGTTTGCACGAATGATCGACGGCGGCTGCGATCCGCGTTATATCATCCGGCGGGCAATACGCATGGCCAGCGAGGATATCGGCAATGCCGACCCGCGAGCGCTCAGTTTGACGTTGGATGCTGCGCAGACCTACGAGCGCCTGGGCTCCCCGGAGGGCGAACTGGCGATCGCTCAGGCGCTGGTCTATCTTGCCTGCGCGCCCAAGAGCAACGCGGTTTATAAGGGCTTAAACGCGGCGTTGCAAGTGGCTCAAGAAACGGGTACCCAGGAGGTGCCCTTGCATCTGCGTAATGCCCCAACACGACTTGCTAAGGAACTGGGGCATGGCGAAAAATATCGCTATGCGCACGATGAACCCGAGGGCTATGCCCAGGGGGAGAGCTACTTACCTGACACTTTGCAAGGCCAGCGCTTTTATCACCCAGTGGATCGCGGCCTTGAGATCAAGATTCGGGAAAAGCTCGAACGCCTTCGGCGGCGATCACAGCAGAGTAACGATGATGACTGAGCGCACCCGACTGGTACGCGCGTTAGATACGACAAAGTCAGCGAGTATCGCTGAGCTTGCCTTAGCCGTTGGAATCGGTGAGCCGGCGGTGAAACAACATCTGTCAGAACTCAAGGCCGATGGTCTTCAGTTTCAGGTAGCCGCCTCGCCGGGTTATCAGTTGGACTCGGCAGTCGATCCTATGGAAGCGGCGCAGCTCAAATCGGCTCTGACGACCAGAGGGTTTCCGTTTGTCGATCAGGTTGTTCTGCTAGATACCGTGGATTCAACCAGTAACTGGCTGACCCGCCAGGCTGGCAATCGTGAGTTACATGGCCGGGTTTGTATCAGTGAGTTTCAAAGTGCCGGTCGTGGCCGACGTGGACGCTCCTGGCGAGGCTCGCCTTATTGTAATCTGATGCTGTCGATGGGTTGGCGCTTTTGCAAAGGCGCTGCCCAGTTAGAGGGGCTCAGCCTTTCCATCGGCCTCGCATTGGCGAGCCGGTTACGCGAGCTTGGCGCCAGCAAGGTTGGCTTGAAGTGGCCCAACGATCTTTTTGCGGTGGGCGAAAAACTCGGCGGGGTGCTGGTGGAATTGAACTCCAGTACCGATAAAGAGGTCTGTGCGATCATCGGGATTGGGTTAAATATTGATGACCCCGCGCTTGCAGCCCTTGATACCGGTCAGGCGGTCACTGATTTGGCATCTCAGATTAAGGGGCCGTTGCCTCAGCGCACAGAGCTGATTGTATCCGTGCTGACGGATCTGGTTCAGACTCTCGAAAGATTTGATAATCAAGGCTTCATGCCTGATCAGTCCGGCTGGAATGCGCTCGATATTTTTGCCGGGAAGACAGTTCGGGCGACTTCGCAGCGCGATGTCGTGGTCGGGTTAGGTGAGGGCGCCGACGAGCTTGGCCGTTATCGGCTTCGCTGTGATGACGGTTCTGTTACGCCGATAATAGCCGGTGATATCACTCTATCATTCGACCCCCCTGGGTTACCTTAAAGTGAAGCGAATCATGCAGGCCAAACGATGAACCTG
>JAAZYQ010000013.1 GCA_014239575.1 Gammaproteobacteria bacterium | reverse complement strand
GAAATAGCAACACCGCTGTTGGTTTCAAGGCGGGCTATAACAATGGCCTGGGTAGTGGTAATGTCTATATCGGCGCTTATGCAGGACCTAACAAACGGAAAACAGAAAACAACAAGCTCTACATAAGCAACAGCCCGCAGCCTCATTTAATCACTGGAGACTTCTCGAGTCGCCGCGTTACGATTAACGGCAGCCTAAACTCGACCCAAGGCCTCTCCCAATCCTCTGATGGGCGGCTGAAGAAAGATATTGATACTATTACCCTTGGGCTTGATGCTGTTTTGCAACTGGAAGGGAAAACCTTTAAGTGGCGTGATGAATCGCTATCGCAGGAGACTCATATCGGTCTCATTGCCCAGGATGTGGAGAAGGTGATTCCGGAGCTGGTGACCGAGGATGAAAATGGCTTTAAGGCTATTGCCTACGCCAAACTCACCACCATCCTTATTGAGGCGATAAAGGAACAGCAAGGTCAGATGACAGTTCAGCAAGACCAAATCACCACTCTTGAAAAAGAGAATACTCAGGTTATTGGCCAGATTGCCTCACTTGAAAGAGAAAACACCGAACTCAAAGCCATCATGGCCGAGCAGGTACAGGCGCTTCTGGCACGGGTTGCGATACTGGAAGGAGCGGAACTCGCGGCGAATTGATTCTTTTATTTAGCCCCGTTTATGCGGGGCTTTTCTTATCCCAACCTCATAACCAAATCCTCCGCCCTTAAATGCGTATAGCTCGGCCTCTAATCACACTTGTGTACGGTACAGGGACAGGGGCGCCCACATCCAAACATCAACGCTAGTTCTCGCAGCGCGCCCGTACGGTGTCCGTAGCGGTATATAGGCCTTACCCAGCACCCTGGGCCTACCCAGCACATATACTCTGGAGAATTGCCCTGTACGGTCTGATAAACGAGGCTAGCGGTTAAATCTGATTGAGCAGATCGATGGATACAAACTGTATCCACATCGCTGGATTTTGGCGGCCAGAGTGTCGGTGCTAGAATCCGCTGTGATAAGACCGATTTTTTCTCTTTGGAAGTGCAAGGAAGGTGCAACAGAAACTCCTAAGTACTATCCACTAAATAAACCCTTATAAATCAATGTGCCCGGGTGGCGAAACTGGTAGACGCAAGGGACTTAAAATCCCTCGGCCTTATGGCTGTCCCGGTTCGACTCCGGGCCCGGGCACCAACACCAACTTCAAGCGGACTGGTTAACTCGACATTCTTGGATACCGTTCGATGCGTAGGCTTGCCCGTTTAATTCCAATCGTCACCTTGGCGCTCTCCTGGTCAGCCGAGGTCCAATCGATTGAAGATCCAGGCTTTATGAGGTTCGCAGGCGACTCGGCATGGGGTTATTCCGTAGTCCCGGACCCGACAGGACTGGGCCCGGTCCCGATGGTGGAGCGGTTCGAATTGCGCCCTGGCGACTGCACCTCTGTGCCTCCCTATGACGATTGCTCGTTAGATGCTGAAAGAGCTGAGCGGGCCCAAACGCATCGTCCGAGCGAAGCAGTCTCGCGGTCAGAATGGTACCGCTGGAACATTTTTTTCCCAAAAGATTTCGTCAATACCTACCCGGCCAGAACCCGCCACGGACAGTTTTTCGATCATAGCGGTCAAGACCCAATATGGACCCTAGAGGTCGGCAGTACCGGCGTCCTGTGGCTGGGAGCCCAACTTGTGGAAGAAGCGCTTTATTTTTCGTTGATTGACGAAAACCAGCTTCGCGGCAAGTGGCATGAGATTGTCGTTCACGCCGTTTGGAGCTCCGATGACGGGGGGATCGAAGTGTGGGCAAATGGTAAAAAAAAGGCGTCCTATCAAGGGCGCACCTGTGTTCGGTGCCGCGTTTTCTTCAGTTATGGGGTGCATAGAATCGGTGTCTCTCTTTTTCAAAAAAAGTTCCCGGGCAGCAAACTCCCGGTGCAGGTTGTGTTTTATACGGAACCAGAAGCGACAACGGTCGACCCTCATTGGATCACACTGCCACCAGATCCCAAACTGGAAAAAAAGTCCAAAATCATTCAAAAGGCAGGCGAACTCAGTAGTGACAGTACTAGTCCCGTTGTGCAGTCCAAAGCCCTTTCTGACGGGGTAGGGGCCAACCTCGACCCAATTGAGATATCCGAACCGGTCGCCGACGATACTGAGCCGATTAAGAGTTCAAGCCCGGCCGAAACCTCTCCCTCAACAGATCAGAAAACCGAAACCGAGAAATGGAGTGAGGATGACCTCCCGGAGGGTGGCGAGGCGCATGGCGACAACCAGTAATTATGCCAATTCTGGATTTAGGAGTCCTTAATGAAAAAATACTTTATCTCACCCGATGATCTTCTTCGCGACTCGTTTTTGCTCGGGCAGAAAATCATTGAAAGCGGATTCCGTCCGGACTTTATAGTCGGTATCTGGCGTGGCGGCACCCCCGTTGGAATTGCTGTCCAGGAACTACTGGATTACGTGGGTATCGCGACTGACCACGTGGCTATTCGGACATCCTATTACACCGGTATCGCCGATACGGCCGACGCGGTCCAGGTTCACGGCCTAGGTTACTTGGTTCGCAAAATCAATCGAGATGATTCACTTCTGATCGTCGACGACGTTCTCGATTCAGGGAGAAGTATAGAAGCGGTGATAACGGACCTTAGAGTCCGTTGCCGGCGTAATATGCCCTCCGACCTCAGGGTTGCGACATGCTGGTATAAGCCCACTAAGAACGAGACCGGCAGGATTCCTGATTATTTTGTCCGCGAGACCGATCAATGGTTGGTATTTCCTCACGAACTGCAGGGACTGTCCGCGAAGGAGGTCTGCGACGGCAAGCCGCATATTTCAGATATTGTAATTGCTTTGGGCCTTAAATAGAGATCGTTGGGGAAGGGCGGGCGGTTCAATCAACGAGTGGGAGCGCGGGCCGCGGGCAAAGTTACAACAACTTCGACACCATGGTTGCCAGCACGGTTTCGCGCCACAACGGTTCCGTTATGAAACTCGGCCACGAGACGAACGATGTAAAGGCCTAGCCCAAGGTGCGTTTTACGGGCATCCCGTGCTCTGGAGACCATCGGGTCAAAAAGTCGGTCAACAATCTCAACTGGGAGAGTAGGGCCATCGTTTGCAACCGTTAATTCAATACCATCGGGATTTCTTCGTAGGCTAACAACGATTAGCCCCTGATCCGCTCCAAACTGGACTGCGTTATCCATTAATTTATCGAGCATCTGTGCAAGACGGTCAGGTACCCCATCAATAATCATAGGTCCCGCCACACGGGTGGAAACAATCCGGTGTTTCGGGTTAACGGCCTGATACCCCTCGACACAGCCGTCAATTAAAGCGGCAAGATCAAATCGCTCTTCCTGTTCGTGACCCAAGGCCTCTTTTAGACTTGCCGCTTCGGTCAGGCTTGTGATAATTGACCGAAGTCGGCCGATGCCGTTTCGTGCTCTTTGCAGATGTTTATCATCTGCCAACTCGCGGTGATGGTACTGAAGATTCTCAAGTGACGAGTTGACAACATTTAAAGGATTGTGAAGTTCATGTGCAAGAGTGTCAGGCAGTTTCTCCAGATAGCGAGTATATTGGCCAAGATTGTGAAGCAGCCCAGAGATACTTCTTGTGAGACTGCCCAGTTCATCACTGGAGCGGGCACCTGGTCGAATTTGATCTTTTAGTAAGCGACCTTCGGGTGTTGCCGCTTGCTCGGTTTCGCGCTGTAGTCGCCCTACCCGGTAGGTTAATCGAGTCGAAAATACCAGGATAGCCACAGCCAAGAAGAGAAAGACGCCTAAGAATAGTAATGTAAAGCGTTGCAGGGTGCGGTATTGCAAGGAGAGCAACTTGTTCCCGCTTTGCTTGATGAGAACCGCACCGTCGATGCTTCCTTCGGCCCAGATCGGCGCTGCGGTAACAATAAGTTTGGCGTCTCCATAGCGCCGCCGTTCAGTTTTTGGCTCGCCTTCGGTGAGCACTTGCCCAAGGAGTCGGTAATCTTCCCTGGTTGACTCGACCGGCATATCCTTAAAACCCCGCGCTGGACTACGGAGTATCCACTCGTAAAATCGGGTAATCCCAGTTTCGACGTTGAGAAAAAACCAGGCGAACTTTTCACGCTTAAGATCAAATCCCTCACGGGCCGGCGGGAAGATGGATCCGACCTGGGCGCGAAGTCGGTACCCTTGATCCCAGATGGTTATATTCGCTTCGGATAAGTAAAGCGGTTGAATCAGTTTGGTCAATTCTGGGGTGGCAAGGCGGACTCGACCGATCCCAAGATCGATAGGATCTGGCTCGGTACTGATCACCTGCTCAACAGTGCGACTGCCGACATCGTCGACGTCAACTATCTCAAATTTGAGTCGCGCGCCGACACCCAGTAAGGTCCGAGGTATACGCACCTTGATTACATAACCCCGTTCTGTCAAATCAAGTACCCCGGCTACCTCCCGGACATTGTCGCCACTTATGGCTTCGCGCCAGTTATCTCTCATCAGATAAATACTGACCCGCCCTGGCTCGGTGGTGGTCAGCAGGTAACGGGAGATCGCGCCCGAACTGGCCTGGACAGTCATCCGCAACTGGTCGCTGTTGTTAAGGGAGACAAGGTCTGGATCCCTAAAGATCACAGTGTCATCATCAATCTCGAAGTACGCAAAAAACTGCTCTGGGTCAATGGCAACACCGTGCCGAACCGCTAACGAATCTGGTTGATAGCCAGCACCACACTCGAACTGGCCAAAACCTGTGAAATGGGTCAGTTCACCGATAGCCGACACCCATCCGGAGGCTACCGCGTCGATTGACAAAGATTGCTCAATCTCAGTAGGCAGTGGCCTCGATGTTCGTCCAATGACCTCGGGCACTCCGACTCCCGGGTCAAAAAGATCGCTTCGGTTCCCAAGCAGACTTGAGATACCTTGAGTCGTCAATTCAAGCGCTTGCTCTTGCCCCTCGAGAAGAAACCTTTCCATTTCGCGAACCGACTCATAACCCATCCAGGGTATCGCCAACAAGGAGACCACCAGCAGCAAGAGCTTAGTACGGATCTTAAGCCCAGGTCGGATCCCAGACGGCGCACGGCGTTTCTTTTGGTCGACCCGCTTGGTTGATTTCCTCAGGGCTTTGCGACCCATCACTCGCGATCACGCTCCCACTTGTAGCCTGTCCCATGAACCGTCTGGATCCGGTCGAAGGTCGAATCCAGTTCGCGAAATTTGTTGCGGATTCGTCGAATGTATCCGTTGATCGTATTTCGCTCGACCAACCCCTGGCGGGTGACATCACTCAATGTCTGATAACTTTTCACATGCCCGGGGTTTCGCGTAAGTGATTCAATTATCCAAAACTCGGTCAGTGTCAAACTGACTGGCTGGCCCTGCCATTGCACCATCATGCTGTTTTCATTCAGTTCCAGATCGCCCACTGAAAATGCTGACGACTCAGGTGATCGCTGTTGCAGTTGTTCGGAGATTCGTAACAGGGCGTGCACTCGGGCGACTAGAAACTCAAGGCTAACCGGCTTGGTGATGTAGTCCCAGGCCGTCATTCTCTGCGATGAGATTCGGTCCGCATCGCTATTTCGCGCCGTCAGAAAGATCACCGGGAGAGTTGGACTGAGCTTTCGTAACTCCATACAAAGGTCGAAGCCGCCGTCCATGTCTTCTCCCAGCATGATATCAAGCAGTGCAAGGTCGGGTAACTCACGGGTAAAACCAGCCTCGGCGCTTGGCTTATCCGCATAGGCACGAACCTCATAGCCATGCGCGGTGAGCACGTCCACATAGTTATCCCGTTGATCCGGATCATCTTCGACTACGGCTATTACGGTTGCCATTCGGACTCCATGACGGAAAACCTCGGGGGTTCTAGCCCTCGCAGTGATATTTGACTCTGTGAGGCCATGTTTCCACTATGTTGCCACCCTTTTACCATAGGTTGCGCCCGGAAAGACCCCTTGAGGGGTCTATTATTGGAACGTTGCCAAAAGGATCTCAAATTAGGAGAAACCAGATTATGTCTAATAAAGTCTTTATCCCGTTAAGTGATGATCTGATTTATGAGCACCCAGAGCTCATCCTTGGGCCGATCACAGCTTTTGACCCTGCCAGCCGCCAGGATTCAGGATCGACCGGACGAAAATTGAGAAATGACCACCTACTTTCTGCTGCAGGGCGATCGGTACGAAAAACCAAAGAAATCGCCGATAGGCCGATAGGGTAGGGGCGCAGCATGACGGCTGATCGCATCCGATCAGCAGTAGACTAAAAACCGCGGCAAATGCCGCGGTTTTTCATTTAGTTGCGCAAGGCTCCAGATTCTGATGATTCACGACCGGGTCGAACCGGGCGGCCGGCGCTCGGACGCAAACGGGGCGTTGTTGCTCGGTCAGACCCTCCCGCTTTATCGGTTTCCATATCAACGGAACCTTTAAACGAGCAGCCGTCTTCGAGGACGACTCTGGGCGCGCGGATGTCCCCTTTAACCTTGCCACTGGGGCTAATAACGACCTGTTCGCTACCGTGCAACTCGCCTTTTACCTCACCGTCAACGCGGATAATGCGAGCGTTTATATTCGCTGTCACCCGGCCATTCACGCTGACGACAAGATTGTTTTCCTTGAAGTTAACCGTACCCTCGATAGTTCCATCGACAACCAGATCCTCCTCACCGGCGACGTCGCCGTGGATGACAATTGACGATCCGATCGTCGCGGGTTTACGGTTCGCTGAGGGAGCTTTGGCAGCGATTTTCGCAGGCATCGCCTCGGTAGCGTCGTCCTGTGGGCTGGCTGTACCGCTAATTTCTTTTTGTGTCATTACAACGTTTTCCTCGGTTTAAATGTTCTGGAAACGGGCTGGTTGATAGCCCTAAAGCGCGGGCCGGCAATGCGGTTTTCCGCAGCTAGCGTTTTATTCTGGCTTAGCCAGGGGGAAGGGTCAAACGATTTACTCTCGGGTCAGTGTGTCGTGCCAGTTTCTCAGGCATATGACCTATTTAACATAATATACATTATACGAACTTATATGGCTGGCCATTCAAACCAAGGCAAAACTGAGGTGTGGCCCTAAGTCTGGAATCCGCACTCTTTTTGAAGTCTGATCACTCACTAAGCCTGGGTTCGCGACGCACACTGGAAAAGCCGAAAGAAGTTATTTGAAGTGAGTTCGGCAAAAGCCTCTTTTGATATTCCTTTTAAATCCGCGATGCGTTCAGCCGTACAGGACACAAAAGCAGGTTCGTTGGTTTTCCCCCGATGGGGTTCGGGCGCAAGGTACGGTGAATCTGTCTCGACCAGTATACGATCGTCTGGCACCTTAAGGGCGAGCTCCCTTAACGCTTGGGCATTCTTGAATGTCACAATTCCAGAAAAAGAGATATAAAACC
Organism: Gammaproteobacteria bacterium; assembly: GCA_014239575.1. GTDB lineage: Bacteria > Pseudomonadota > Gammaproteobacteria > Arenicellales > UBA868 > UBA868. Next base: position 23,092 of record JAAZYQ010000013.1, on the reverse strand, counting down.
CGAGATCAAGAGCCGCTTTTGCGGTCGGCCAATCCTCAGAAAAACAATGCATAACGCCTCCGGCTTCAGACGCATGCTCAGACCGCATTACGTCAATGGTGTCCTTGCGGGCCTCTCGAGTGTGAACCACCAGGGGCTTTTGAGTACTTTTGGCTGCGGCAATATGTTGTGCAAACCGATTTCGCTGCCAACCAAGATCCCCAGAACTTCGAAAATAGTCAAGCCCGGTCTCTCCAACACCCACCACCCTTGGATTGGAGGCGAGCTCAATTAATTGGGCCAGTTCGGGCTCTTTTGCCGGGATAAAGGCGGTGTTGGGATGAATCCCCACGGTAACGAAGATGTTCGAAAAAGGCTCCGTAAGCAACAGCATATTCGGATAATCTGCCAAGTTGACGCAGACGCAAAGCAGATGCGACACACCAGCTGCTTCGGCGCGCTCCAGGACATCAAAGAGCGAATCACCCAATTCCGGGAAATCGACATGGCAGTGAGAATCAACCAGCACAGGGCGAACCGTGGTGACAAGAAAGCAATCCAGACAAGACAGGTCTACAGGGTGTGGGTCGCACCGCGCCGCGCGGCAACTCCCTTAATCAGTTTTTCAATGTGTTCATTTAGCGCCCGGCCGTCAGCCCCTTTGAAATGAACTCCGATTCCTTTCGTACGACTTGACTGCGCTCCAGACGGCGTTAGCCAGGCTACTGTCCCAGCGACCGCGAACTGCTCAGATCCGAGCAGTTTCAAGACTAAAAAGACTTCATCCCCCATGGCATAGTCAGTTTCGGTCGGAACAAACAATCCTCCCTTTTTCAAAAACGGCATAAAGGCGGCTGTCAGTGTACGAACATCATTAATCGAGACGGAAAGCACGCGAGGCCGGGCCGTCTTGGTTGGAAGGCCTGCTGCCACCTTCAGGACCTGTTCGTCCGGTTTTTCCGTCATGACTTTCTCTTCATGCAAATTCGGGTACAAATATCCTCGAGAAACAACTGCTCGTCAACTGCTCCACCCGTATGAATCAGAAACCGCCCGATCTCTAAAAACGCTTGGATACACGATTCTCTGCTAGAAAACGTGGTTTGGCCACCAACAGCACCCAAAGATCCGGCTTCTGTTGCGTATCGGCGAATTTGGGCCAATGCGAGGTGTTGCAATATCCGAAGCGCTGTCGGGATGTCGATCGCCGAGCATTCCTGCGCCAGCAATAATGGATTATCCCGAGCCAGCAATGGCCCACGTAGTTTCTCAATCAGGCCTTGAAAAAGGTTCTGATGACCAGCAGCTACGATGCCGTTGATCTGGAGCGGGCCGAAACCGCAGCGGGCAAAAGGCGAAACATCAATCGAGATTTTAGGGTGCCGGTCACCCAACCAAGACCTGACCACTTGCGGATCTGGGGTTGGACACTCGAGTTGAATACATCGACTCCGTATAGTGGCAGCGAGCCGGTAAGGACGAGCACTCACCAGAATGAGGTAGGTGTCGGCTGTGGGTTCTTCAAGCAGCTTGAGTAGTGCGTTCATCGAATTCGAGTTAAGTCGATCAGCTGGCATAATCAGACTCACCTTAGGCCCCGCCTGACCCGACTTGGTAGCCAGGGCGTCACTAAGCCAGCGAACAGAATCAACGCTGATCACTCGACTGGGCTTGCGGGTAGAGCTCGCTCCTTTCTCGGACATGAAATATCGACTGGCGTGCCTTCGAATAGGCTCAGGCTGGCTGTCAATTTTCGCTTCGGGCACGAGCACGTGAAGATCCGGGTGCACACTGTTTTCCAATAGTTGGCAGCTGGCGCATTGACCACAGGCTTGGTGCTTGTTGGGTTCGGTGCAAAGCAGTAGGCGGACGAGTTCCAGTGCAAGCTGACCCTTTCCGATCCCTGAATTCCCGGAAATCAGGATTCCATGCGGAAGGCTTTTCCAGCGTGAGCTCACTTTATTCCAAACCGGCCTAAGCCATGAGAGCTCCTGAAACTCAATCATCTTTAGGGTCGATCAGCTTGGAAATCAGGTCCAAGATTTGCGTGTGAACGCTTTCGATTGAACGAGTAGCATTGATGATCCGAATACGATCAGGTTCATTGCTTTGGCGATTCAAATAAGCCTGGCGGACGCGCCGTTTAAACTCAATATCCTGCTCTTCGAATCTGTCGCCGCCCTGTCCGCGATTAACACTTCGTTCTATGCCTTCGATAACAGGAAGATCCAGCAACAAAGTAAGGTCGGGCTGCATACATTCTGTAGACACAGCCTCTACCTGCTGAATCAATTCTGCCGGTAACCCACGCCCTCCTCCCTGATAGGCGTAGCTGGCATCGGTGAAGCGATCACAAAGCACCCAGTCGCCGCGCAGGAGCGCCGGTTTAATGACTTCACTGATATGCTGGGCCCTTGCAGCGAAGATAAGTAGGAGTTCAGCCGGTTTGCAGAGCGCATCAGATTCATGCAATACCCAGCTTCGAATCTGTTCTGAGAGCCGGGTGCCCCCGGGTTCTCGGGTTAAAACCACACGCCTGCCCCGCGCTTCAAGGTCCTCGGACAAAAGAAACAATTGGGTGCTCTTCCCTGCCCCGTCTCCCCCTTCAAAACTAATGAACTTACCGGTCAATTTGGTAGAAACAAAGCGTTGCTATTTTGCCTAGTTCCGAAACTGGCGAACGGCAGCATTATGTTCTTTAAGGGTATTAGAAAACTGGTGGGTACCATCACCTTTAGCGACAAAATAAAGCTCCTGCGTTGTTAACGGCCTGACGGCAGCGGCCAGCGCAGCGCGGCCCGGCATGGAAATCGGTCCTGGCGTGAGTCCCGCCCTGGTATAGGTATTGTAAGGGGTGTCCTGCCTCAGGTGGCTACGTTTCAAAGAGCCTTTGAGCGAGTCGCCCAGGCCGTAAATGACAGTCGGGTCTGCCTGCAGACGCATCTTTTGTTTCAGGCGATTATGAAAGACCGCGCTGATCCTTGGCATTTCTGATGACCGCATAGCTTCCTTTTGAATGATCGACGCAAGGATTAAAGCCTGGTACGGGGTGTCCAGCGTGATATCGGGTGCCCGTGAGGCCCACACCTCCTTTAGATTCTGCTCCATTTTGCGTGCGGCCCGATCCAGAATATCCAAATCCGACTCGCCCAAGACGAAAAAATAGGTGTCAGGGAAAAAAAGCCCCTCGGGCGAGTGGGCTGTCAAAGAAAGACGCTCTCGAAGCTGTCCTGGCGTAAGTGTGGCCAATTGCTGGGATAACTCAGTTTGCTGTTTAAGTTTGCCGGTTAGATCCTGATAGCTCCATCCCTCCAGGAGGGTGATCTTGCGCTGGTGAATATCCCCACGGCTGACTTTTCCAAGAATACGGGCCGGCGATTCGTGGGGCTCAATTTGATACTCCCCGGACTTTAGAGAGTTGGCTGTCCCGCTTAAGATCGCCCAGGCAACAACGGGCCATTTTGTGCGGGCGAACTCTTGACTGACCAATAAACCCGCGAACTCGTAAAGGCCTGTCCCAGGCTCGACCACCAGAAATTGCCGGGGAGTGTCGGATGGGGTTCGGACACTCTGGTGAAGATAGAGTAACAAGGCTCCTGCGCAACATAGAACAACGGCAATAAAGGCTGTTGCAAGGGCTCGAAGTGGCCGCCGGAGTCTCGCTGTATCGCCGGAGGGGCCTTGATGACTCAAAACACTACCGTCGGGGACGATTTACTCAGAAAAAGCCGAGAACACAAGCGTTCCGTTGGTACCACCAAAACCAAAAGAGTTGGATATCGCGGTACGGGTTATCGCCTGGCGAGCTTCATTGGCAACGTAATCCAGATCACAGTCCGGATCCGGATCGGTGAGATTGATGGTGGGTGGAAGCGTCTGATGATGGAGGCTGAGCACAGTTGACACGGCTTCGACGCCGCCAGCTGCGCCGAGCAAATGGCCAATCATCGACTTATTAGAACTCACCGTCAGATCGGAAGCATGACTTCCGAAAGTCTTTTTCAGTGCTATGGTCTCGGCGAGATCGCCCAGCGGTGTTGAGGTCCCGTGAGCATTGACATAATCAACATCCTCTGGGTTAAGCCCTGCGTTCTTAAGTGCGTTAACCATGCACCTGGCGGCGCCATCGCCACCGGGGGCTGGCTGGGTCATATGGTGAGCATCACCGCTCATACCAAACCCTACCAACTCGGCGTATATCCGGGCCCCGCGGGCGCGGGCGTGCTCCAAAGACTCCAGAACCAAAATTCCCGCTCCTTCACCCATGACAAACCCATCCCGTCCGCGATCCCATGGGCGGCTCGCGTGGTCAGGATCCTCGTTACGGCGACTGAGAGCTTTTGCGGCAGCAAATCCAGCCAGCGAAGTAGGTGTAATCGCAGCTTCCGTGCCGCCCGCTACCATCAGATCAGCGTCGCCGAATGCCACCATGCGGCCGGCCTCCCCAATCGAATGCGTGCCGGTTGTGCAAGCCGTGACAATAGCGAGGTTTGGGCCACGCAAGCCGAGCATTATCGAAAGATTGCCGGAGACCATGTTGATTATGCTGCTAGGGATATAGAAGGGAGAAACTCTTCGTGCACCCTTAGACAGGAGCGTCTGGGTGGTATCCTCAATCGTCTTAAGCCCCCCAATCCCCGCGCCAATCAAGACCCCTATCCGATCCAGGTCTGTTGTGTCGAGGTCGACTCCACTGTCTTCGACTGCCTCAAGGCCGGCACATAGGCCCAGTTGAATAAACCGGTCCATCTTGCGGGCATCTTTGATGGACAACCGGGTTGCCGGGTCAAACCCGGTCGCCTCACCTGCAATCGAAACCGGTAATCTTTCGGTATCGAAATGGGTTACGGGCCCGATCCCACTACGCCCTGCCAGAAACGCGCTCCAGGTCTCGCCAGCGGTCAGCCCTACCGGTGAGATGCACCCGACCCCAGTGACGGCTACTCGGCGGGCATTCAACATAACATCGCGCGATAAAACGACGCGGCCGTCTGGGGCAAGAGCATCAGACGGCCGGTTGCTTTGAACTTAAAGGGATGCTTGCAATCGTGCTTATCCGCTGGCATTAGCCTGGATGAATTCGACCGCCTGCTTTACCGTTGTGATCTTCTCAGCTTCATCGTCAGGAATTTCGGCATCAAACTCTTCTTCAAGAGCCATAACCAACTCGACCGTATCAAGCGAATCGGCACCGAGGTCGTCGACAAAGGATGCGTCTGCCGTTACCTGGTCTTCGCCTACGCCGAGTTGCTCAACGACGATCTTTTTAACGCGTTCTTCAATACTGCTCATCGATTGACTAACCTCCTGGTTTCTAAATGCTAACGCCGTTTGATTCGGCTACGCGGCTTTGAATGTTGTCGCCTGTGGTGCAGAGCGCGAATTAAACCGTATTCGCCCCGCCAAGTCCAATATTCCCGCTCTTTAACCGTTGACCCCACTGAACTCTGTCAGGTGTCAAAAACTAGAGATTCTTAAATTAAAACAGTTAGATACGAGATATTACTCACGATGACATGTACATTCCACCATTGACATGCAAAACCTGACCGGTGATGTACGAAGCGGCATCAGAGGCCAGAAACCCGACCGCCTTGGCAACATCGTTGGTCTGGCCGAGCCGCCGCTGAGGTATTGCCTGTAACAAACGATTTGTTTGCTCCTCGGTCAGTTCGGCAGTCATATCAGTCTGGATAAAACCTGGAGCGACGGCATTGACAGTGATGTTTCGCGAGGCGACCTCAAGCGCTAACGATTTAGTAAACCCAATGATCCCCGCCTTAGTCGCTGCGTAATTGGATTGACCCGCATTTCCGGTTACTCCAACCACAGATGAAATGTTAATTATGCGGCCGTACCGTGCCTTGGTCATTCCTCTAAGACAACACTTTGAAACCGTGAATACAGATCTCAAATTAGCATCAATACACTCATCCCACTCTGCCTCTTTCATTCGAAGCAATAGGTTGTCTCGCGTGATCCCAGCATTGTTTATCAAAATGGTGATTGCACCGAGGTCTTTGGCAACGCCAGCGACCACCTCCTGCACCATCTCAGGCTTGGTAACATCTAGCACCACGCCATAGCCTTTACCTTTTTTTTCGGCCAATAAGGCCTCATAGGCTGAGACTCCCATTTTTGTGGTTGCCGTTCCCACGACCGTATAACCCAGCTCGGCAAGTTCAAGCGCAATCCCGCGGCCGATACCCCGGCTGGCCCCGGTCACTAGGCAGATTTTCGGTTGGTTATTTCCTGTCATGTGCCGCCTCCTCAGAAAGACCTAATCAATACTCAACCAGCATGCTGCCCCAGGTAAAGCCTCCGCCGAATGCCTCGAAAATTATCTTCTGTCCCGGTTTAATGCGGTTATCGCGAACCGCCTCGTCGAACGCCAGTGGAATCGATGCGGCAGACGTATTACCGTGCCGATCAATGGTAACGATGACATTGTCCATACTGAGATCAAGACGTCGTGCAATTGCCCGAATAATACGAATATTTGCCTGATGGGGAACCAGCCAGTCGATATCGCTTTTGTCGCAGTCGTTGGCCTGTAGCGCCTCAAGGACCGCATCACCAAGAGCCGTTACTGCCCACTTGAATACTTCTTTCCCTTGCATTTCAGTATACGCCCTGCCAGCAAGAATTTCCTGGTAAGCCGTCGAAACGCCAACTGGCACGCACAATAGGTCCTTGAAAGCTCCATCGGCATGAAGGTGGCTTGACAGAATCCCTGGCCGATCTGACGACTCGACGATCATGGCGCCCGCACCATCACCAAACAACACACAAGTGGATCGATCTTCCCAATTGAGAATACGGGAGAAAGTTTCGGCACCAACCACCAATGCGCATTTACTGCCGCCGGTTTGAATCTGTCGGTAAACAACATCTAACGCATAGATGAATCCCGCGCAGACTGCCTGGACATCAAACGCCGGGCAACCATGAATTCCAAGGCGATTTTGAAGGAGGCAGGCCGTGCTGGGGAATACCTGATCTGGTGTAGTGGTGGCTACAACGATGAGATCGATGTCTGCCGGTTTTCGACCGGCGCTTTCAATAGCGCGGCGGGCAGCGTTTTCGGCAAGATCGCAAGTAAACTCGGTATCCGCTGCAATATGGCGTTCACGTATTCCACTGCGCGAATAAATCCACTCGTCGGTGGTCTCGAGAAGATTCTCCAGGTCTCGATTGCTGAGAATCTTCTCTGGAAGGTAACTTCCGGTTCCAGTAATGCGGGCAAACTTCACAGCGGTGCGCCCCCCGATGCAGCGGACCCGGCGAGATCCGAGCGGATATGGAAAACGAGGTCCTTCTCCGCGGCAAGCCGGGCCACATCAATCGCGTGAAAAAATGCCAGCCCATCCACATCTCCATGGCTTTTAACCACTGTGCCGTTAAGGCCGAGCAGCATGGCGCCGTTATACCGTCGATGATCGATTCGATCCCGAAATGACCGCAATACTGGTGCCGCAATCAAGGCAGATAATCGGCTAAGCATACTCCGGCGAAACTCCTCTCGCATCACTCCAGCCAGCATCTGAACCAACCCCTCACTGGTCTTCAGCGCAACGTTTCCTGAAAACCCGTCCGAAACGACGATGTCGACAGATCCGTTAAAGATATCATCGCCTTCAACGTAGCCGACGTAATTAAGGTTACTACCCTTAAGAAGCTCAGCCGTTTTTTTGATGGTGTCGCTTCCCTTGATATCTTCGCTTCCGATATTGAGCAGCCCAATCGTTGGTTTCGCAACTTGTTCAAGTGTACGCACCATACTGTCGCCCATAAGGCCAAACTGAAGCAATATTTCTGGAGAGCTGTCGATGTTCGCGCCAAGATCAAGAACATGCACGTGTCCATTGGCTCGAGGTAGCGCGCTGATGATGGCCGGGCGATCGATGCCAGGGAGCATCTTCAAGACGAACCGCGCGGTTGCCATCAGTGCTCCGGTGTTTCCAGCGCTGACACAAGCGTCTGCCTTGCCCTCTGCCAGCAAGTTGATGGCGACTCTCATAGATGAGTCTTTTTTGAATCGAAGTGCGGCTGCAGGAGACTCATGCATGTCAACCGATTCGGAGGCGTGAACGATTTGTGCCTGATCGATATGTTTGAGATCTTTGGTCGCGGTACGAATCTGGGCCGAGTCGCCGACCAGCAGGCACCGCAGGTTTGGATAGCGTGCCAATGCCTGGTCGAGGCCGGGCACGGTAGCTGCCATGCCGTTATCGCCACCCATCATATCTATAGCTAGACTGATATTCACGCGTGATCCTGAGTTTAGGTCACGGTGAAAATAGACCGGGCCTTGGGCGCGGTGATAGGTCTACCCCGCTTCTTCGCGATCCTGAATCACTTTTTGGCCACGGTAATAGCCGCTGGCTGTGATATTGTGGCGACGGTGAAGTTCCCCAGACACTGGGTCGGTCGACAAGGTTGGCTTGCCGAGCCCATCATGGGACCGCCGCATTCCGCGCTTGGAAGGAGTCTTTCTATTTTTTTGTACTGCCATGTTCTCACTCTTTGTTTAGAATAACGGGATCGTCCAGTCGACGCCTTGGCGCTGACTGATTGAAACGAGGGGGTTTTACGGGTCAGGGTAACCTGGCTGCAAGAGCGCAATTTTAGTTTGCCAACGGTTTCGTGTCAAAAATCAAACAATCGCCAACTCTGGTTTTGGCATCTTCATCCCCTTATCGTCGCCAATTGCTGAGTCAGTTGGGTCTCCCATTTAGGGTCCATCACCCCAATATCGACGAGAGTGCGATTTCCGGCGAAACAGCCAGAGAGTTGGTCAGTCGGCTAGCGACCCAAAAAGCGTGGGCTGTTTCAGCCGACGTCCCAGGCAGTCTCATTATTGGGTCAGACCAGGTTTCAGTCCAGGGAGATAAAATTGAGGGGAAACCGCGTGACCGACAGGATGCGATCCGGCAGTTGAGCGATGCGTCTGGTCAGGAGATAACCTTGCAAACCGGCCTTGCGCTCCTTAATCCGACTAGTGGCCAGGTCCAAGTAGACGTTATCCCTTACAAGGTCCGGTTCCGCAAGCTTACGCGACCCCAAATTGAAGCCTACCTAGATGTAGAAGCACCTTTTGGTTGTTGCGGTAGTTTGCGAGCTGACGGGTTGGGCATCGCCCTGCTTGAAAGTCTGACGGGAGATGATCCCAGCGCCCTTATTGGATTACCCTTGATTCGGCTTGTCGAGATGCTAGATTCGGAAGGGGTCCGGGTGATTCCAGAGCCAGGCTCAATAGAGACGTAAGCCGTCACCAGGCGCACTGGCCTTTAATACACTGATAATCCTTAACTCGAGTTGATCTAGTAACTTTAGCTTCCAGTTGGGTTGTGCCGAGAAATCAATGATTTCCGGGGCGCCGACCACATCCCGCGCAACCTCTCGAACAGATCCGAACCCATCGGCCAGGCCAATTGAAATGGCGTGCTCACCCGTCCAAACCCTCCCGGAGAACATCTCGGGATCCTCGCTCAGTCGATCCCCTCTCCCCACTTTGACCGCGCGAATAAATTGCTGATGGATGGTGTCCAGCATGACTTGAAGATACCCTTGCTCTTGAGGTCGCACTGGTGCAAACGGATCAAACATTGCTTTGTGTTCCCCGGCCGTTAGCACCCTGCGTTCGACCCCAAGTTTTTTCAGAGAGTCGACGAACCCAAAACTGTTAATGACCACGCCTATTGAGCCAACGATACTGGCCGGGTCCACGAAAATTCGCTCAGCAGCCACCGCGACGTAGTACCCACCTGATGCACCCATATCAGTAATTACTGCATAAAGTGGGATTTCGGCATATCGACTCCTGAGGCGGCGCAAGGCTCGGTGCAGTTGGCCAGACTGGACGGGGCTGCCGCCAGGACTATTGATGAGCGCAATAACGCCCTGGGTTCCTGGCGCCGAGAACGCTTTTTCAAATTGAGCTTCAAGAGTTGAGGCCGAACTATCGTCATCCATGCCGATCACGCCCGACACCTCAACGACTGCGGTATAGGTTTGGGGCGCTGCCTGGCCCTCAAGCCCCGATAAGAAAACTAGTGCGGTTGCTGTGCCAATAACGACGAAACCAACTCCTAGCCGAAACCAGCGCCGCCAAATACGATCTTTACGGTATTCTCCCAGCAGAGTCAGCAATATTTGCTCGCTTGCCACTGGAGCAACCTTGGGAGGCGAGGCCTCGATTGGGCTTGGCGCGTTCGAAACCTGATGGTTATCTGATTCTTTCATGAGTGATTTTGCTTTATCAAACCTTGCCAACCGTGGACCGCATAAACAGGCTAATTTAGTTCTAAGTCGGGAAGAACTATATGTTTTACTATCAATAAGTTAGGCAACTGGAGCCGCGACCGTTTTTAGAATTTGCTAGGCTTTGTCAAAAATAAGGCCGGTTCCTATTTTTTTACATACCATCATGTTGAGCATTGGGGAACACCGATCAATTTTTCACGTAAATTTTGTAAACGATGTACAACAGGCCCGCAGCAGCGCTGAGCTCCATCAGAAGCACCCCCATGATCATCCATCGATTAAGTTTACGTTTAGGCAGATAGGTATTGTTCTTCTGGGCGATCTGCCGCTCCTGCTCATAGGTCAGTTCGATTTTCGGTTTTCCGTCGCTCATCATTGCTTCAAGTAGGTCGGTTGTTCGGGTGAGCCCCGGCGCTGTGGGCATTGTGATGCAGAGCTGCCATTCGCTGGGGTTGCCGTTGGTAGACGGGACCCAATAGAGTTGACTACCGTAGTTTCTTGGCTCTAAGTCGTGAAACCCGGTACCATCAAACCAACAAGCATTGGCCTACCGAAGTTTACCGTAACTGAGGACAAAGTGTAGAAAACCCTATGTTTTACGAGAATTCTGGAAGCAGTCTACTTTAACCAATAAATAGGGTCGACAAGATAAATCTTTTGGTCGGTCTCTTGCGTAGCCAACACCGTCAACGATTTACCGCGACAGGGTCCGCTAGTGCAGCCCCCTTCTACGGGGTCATAGAGCGCGCCATGGGTAGCGCAAACGATCTTTCCTCCATCGGTATCGAAAAAATGTCCCGGCGACCAGTCGAGTTCTAACTCACGGTGAGCGCAACGGTTAATAAATCCAGACACGCCTTGGCTATGTCGGATGATGAAAGCCGGCAAAATTTGATTCTTGCATTGGACTTCGAACCGAAGCCCAAGGCCTCCGGTAGAGATCTCTATCGACTCGCATAAATATGCCCGCACAGGTTAGCTCGAACCACTGTTCGCGAGTTGTGTCCGCAACTGCCCGAGCACGCTATCTAAATCCTGAGGTAGCGGCGCATGAATATCCAGCTGTCGTTTATCGATTGGATGCTGAAAAACAAGACGATCAGCATGTAAGAACTGGCGGGTTAGACCGAATTTACGCATATGCCGGTTAGCATCGGCGGTACCGTAGACGCGGTCTCCAGCCACCGGAAGGCCAATAGCTTGAGCATGCGCTCGAACCTGATGCAATCGTCCTGTCCTGATCTCGACATCCATCAGTGTGTGCTCAAAAAACCGGTTAACTGGGTTGAAAATACTATGAGCCTCCCTACCCTCGGAACTGACTTCGGAGCGCTTAATCTGCCCGGGACCTCGGAAGGTTTGCAGGCGATGTTTTAACTCGCGTTTTCCGCCGCGCCAGCGTCCCACGAGTAGTGCCTGGTAGGTTTTTCTTATTCCGACGTCACGTTGTGGCTGACGCAAAACGGCATGCATGGCCCGAAGTGTCTGGGAATCTTTAGCCAGCATCAAAGCGCCCGATGTATCCTTATCCAGTCGGTGAATCAGTTCTAGATGATCCTTAGAATGAGCGCGCATGAACTCTATCAGCCCGCCACGAAGACCGGTACCACCATGGACGGCCACTCCAGCAGGCTTGTTCAGAACCAGAAGATGTTCATCTTCGTAAAGGATGGCCTCGCTTAGATCAAGCATGTTTTGATCGCTAGCATCGACCCCCACCTCTGGCCGTCGCAGCGGCGGTATACGGACCCGATCATCCAAAGCGAGTCGGACGAACGGCCGAACTCGACCCCCATTAACCCGAACCTGCCCATCTCGAACGATTCGATAGATGTGAGTTCGAGGAACACCCTTCAGGTGTTTGATCAGATAATTATCGAGCCGCTGCCCCGACTCCATTTCTGCCACAGTAAAGGTTTGCGAGGGCATTTTTGGCCGCTGTGGTTTGGTTGGATGTGATTCGCTCATTATCTAATTGAAAAAACGAGAGGTTTTAACTAGAATACCACCCTCTTCTGTAGAGCAGAAGTACGCCAGCGTGGTAAAGGCGCAGTGCAAACGCACTCGCGGGGCCGGGGAGTCGGATAAAGGCAACCCACAACCGCCTGGGTGTGATCTGATTTTAAGACACACCCGCATGGCACAACAGCCCCCAGATGCTACGGTGAGGGAGGCGGCCCAAAGACAGATTTGGGCGCTGATGTAACGAACAGGATATCGTCCACGTGAGAGCACGTGGATTAAGTAAAGTGGGTTAAAGGCCTCGTCGTCGACGAGGCTAACACGAGCAGCCTGCCTCAGGAGTTAAAGAGGCCTAGACGGAACCAGTCCCGGCGATAATCTAAACCGCCCGACAGGAAATCGGTGATGCTATAACGATTTCTCTGTCGACTCAGGGTTGGCCCCGTCGTCGAATGCCCATTCCCGCCTGTCGTTTCTTCCTTCCCATACACCCGCCTTGTGTTTCGCCCGTACTTCCCTGCTCCAGAGGGAAAAATAAACAACGCCCCCAAAGTCACCCTGACTACGAGTCAGTGGCCATGATAGTCGCCGCAATCGGCGCTTTCGGGGCAAAACGGAACACGAAAATGAAACGAATGCTATTTAATGCCACCCATGCTGAAGAACTGCGTGTGGCCATTGTCGATGGACAGAAACTTATAGATTTAGATATTGAATCTGCGTTGCACTCACAACGCAAAGGTAATATTTACCGAGGCCGGGTAACGCGCGTCGAACCCAGCCTAGAAGCCGCCTTTGTTGACTATGGAACCGAGCGCCAAGGGTTTCTGCCTTTGAAGGAAATCTCTCGGTCGGACTTTCGCAATTTCTCTCCTGCAACGCCTATGGCTCAAGTCCGCATCAAGGACGTCATTGAGGAGGGGCAGGAACTGCTGGTTCAGGTTGAAAAAGATGAGCGTGGAACCAAAGGCGCGGCGCTGACAACTTTTATCAGCCTCGCTGGCCGTTACCTGGTCCTGATGCCTAACAATCCTAAAGGCGGTGGAATCTCACGACGTATCGATGGGGCCGAGCGTGCCGACTTACGGGATGCCATGATGGGGCTCGAGGTGCCCACCGAGCATTCACTCATTGCCCGAACGGCGGGCATTGGCAAGACGCCTGAAGAACTCCAATGGGATCTTAACTTCCTGATGCAACTCTGGGGCGCCATCGAGGAAGCCACCACGAGCAAATCTCCCCCTTTTTTGGTGTACCAAGAGAGCAATTTGATCGTTCGAACTATTCGGGATCACCTGCGAACCGATATTCAGGAGATTTTGGTTGATGAGCCCTCGGTTTTTGATAGAGCATCGCGATTCATGGAACAAGTCATGCCGCAGAATGTCTCGAAACTTAAGCTGTATGAGGATTCAGTGCCATTATTTTCGCGGTTTCAAATCGAACATCAAATTGAGAATGCTTATGCTCGTACAGTCAGACTGCCTTCCGGCGGAGCGCTGGTCATTGATCATACTGAAGCGCTCATCTCGATAGACGTCAACTCCGCTCGTGCGACCAAAGGGTCTGATATCGAAGAGACAGCGCTTCAAACCAATCTGGAAGCGGTCGATGAACTGGCCCGGCAGATGCGGATTCGTGACCTCGGCGGACTCCTGGTGATTGACCTGATTGACATGACCTCCGCCCGAAACAAAAAAACAGTCGAGACACGGCTTGAAGAGGCTGTCCACAACGATCGGGCGCGCATTCAAATCGGGCATATTTCTCGATTCGGCCTGCTGGAGATGTCCCGCCAGCGCTTGCGTTCATCAATTAGTGAGTCAAATTATGGTGTTTGCCTGTTGTGCGACGGTACGGGGCAAGTGCGCCATGTCACTTCTTCCGCACTGAGTTTTTTAAGAATTCTTGAGGAAGAGGCGCTCAAAGAAAATACTGAGGCCGTCCTTGCCGAATTGCCGGTTGATATTGCCACCTTCTTGCTCAACGAAAAACGCCACGAAGTCAACCAGGTTGAATCACGCTTAGGCACGCGTATCGTCCTTATCCCCTCGCCCGATTTACAGGGATCCCAGTTTAATATCCAGCGATTGAAAAGTGAGGATATTGATGCGACGGGTAATACACTCGAAAGCCATAAAATCCGAATTACGCCCGCGAGTGAAAACGAGTTGGAATATTCGCTGACGCACCGAAAGACTCGCCCAGTCGTCAATCTCGATCAGATCGACACTCCTCAACCGCCAACGCCTAGTAGCGTTCAAGATACCCCCAAGTCGGACGATTTAGGTTTATTAATACGAATCTGGAACCGACTGACCAAGAGCGCCGAGCCCCCGGAACCTGAGAAAAAACAGGAAAGGCCACCCCAGCGCAACGGTAGACCAGGCCAAAGCCGCTCTCGTGGTCGACGCTCCGGTGGACGTAGAGATGGGCAACGCCAGGATCGAAAAGACGGCTCGGAAGGCGGTCGTAACCGCAACGCTCAGGGGCAGGATAACGCAGGCCGAAACCGCCAGAGCAGTACAGCAAACGCTTCGGGTCCAGACTCAGGTCAAAAATCCGGCCAGCGCCGATCGCGCGGAGGAAGAGGTCGTTCTGGAGGGCAAGGCTCGCGCCCTGATGCTGCCAACCGCCAACAGGATCAGGCAGCCAAGAGCAGTACTGACTCGTCACCGGCCCCTGCTGCCAAGGAGCCAGGCAAAACCGGCACTGAAGGTTGACCGAGGCATACGATCGTTATTTTGTATCTGAAACGGTATCTTCGATCCGGTGAAACAGGGCTACAGATTCTACGTGAGTGGTATGTGGAAACATATCCGCCAGCCCTAGTTTCACCAGCCGATAGGCCCCGGCGTTGGTAAGACATGCGGCATCTCGGGCCAACGTGGCTGGATCACAGGAAACATAAGCGAGAAAACGAGGCTTAACCCGTTTGCTGACAAAATTCAATGCCTCTATGGCCCCACTCCTGGGTGGATCGACAATCACCTTTGAGAATTGTCCCGGATCCCATTCCCCCAGATCTTTTCTAAAAAGGTCACGGCGCTCGAAGGTGGCGTTAGAAATCTGATTGTGAAGGGCGTTGTCACGGGCTCGCGAGATCAAGCTTGAGCTCTCGTCTACCCCGAGAACCCTCTTTGCACCTCGGGCTGTCGGTAACGAAAAGTTGCCCAGCCCACAAAATAGGTCTAGCACCGAATCCGTGGGTCCGATGTCCAGCCAATCAATAACCATCTCAACCAGCGCTTGGTTAACCAGACGATTAACTTGAATGAAATCGGTCGGTGAGAAGCCGACCACTATCGAGAACTTAGGCAAAGTGTAATTGAGAAGTACGGGTTGCCTTGGAAATATTGCCTCAATCGAATCTGGGCCGCCGCTCTGACTGTAGACCAGCAGGTTGTTTTCACGGCCAAACTGCTCTAAACGATTTGTATCTTCTGTCGTTAAGGGTTCAAGGTGTTGAAAGACCAGTGCGGTTGCGTTATCGCCCACCGCCACCTCGACTTGAGGGAATCGATCAGGCGCACTCATTCCCTGTAGAAGGCTCGGTAGTCTCGGAAGAACAGAGTTGACTGACGGATCGATCACCAGGCACTCCGCCAGTGGCGTAACATGCTTGCTGTTTCGCTCACGGAAGCCGACTAGAATCCCCCCCTTCTTGGGTACAAAACGGACCCCAAACCGAGCCTTTCGCCGATACCCCCACGGCATGGCAGCCATGGGATTCGTTATCCCTACTGGGCTAACGCCGACCTTGCCCAGCGCAACCAGGAGAGTCTTGCCCTTAAGGATTAATTGAGCGCTATGCTCAAGATGTTGTAAGACGCAGCCACCACAGGTCCCAAAATATTGACAAGGCGCCTGTGTCCGATCCTTTGATTGAACAGTTATTTTATCGGCCACCCCTAACGAAAAAGAACGCCTGGTTTTGGTGGGCCGCACGATGACCGTCTCACCCGGTAGTGCTCCTTCAACAAACCACACTTTACCCTGGACCCGGGCGACCCCTCGGCCATCATGGCTTAAAGACTCAACGACCGCCGGGAAAGGGGCGATCTGATTAGCTGGCACTACTCGAGACCGGCCAACGCTCAAGGAACTCAGTTAGGTGGGGTTGCCCACTATCCGCCAGCAGACTTCGCAAGCGCGTTTCCTCGTGCTCTAACTCACCCGCATTCAGAACGCTACGAATCTGCTGGAACCGTAAATACACCAGGTAGGTGTTTAAGACGTCAGTTTCGCAGTAGTTTCGGATCGCATCGATTTTTCCGGAGCAGAAACTTTCCCAGACGTGGGCGCCACTCATCCCCATCTTCCCCGGGAAACCCAGCGTGACCGCCAACTCATCGAGCGGAACAAAAGCCCTTGGCTGATACCCCGACAAGACATCCATCAGATCAAGATGCCGGGCGTGGAATCGACTAAGGTAGTTATTCCAGCGAAATTCGCGATCACCATCACCGTTGTCCCAGTAACGCGCTGATGCAACACCATGTTTTAAAGCACGGTAGTGGATAACCGGAAGATCGAAGCCGTTACCATTCCAACTCACGAGAACTGGGGAAAATTTCTCTATTCCATCGAAAAACCGCTCCAATAATTCTTTTTCTCCTGAAGCCGCATTACCTAACGACCAAACTTTGAGATTGTCGTTGCTACGCAGCACGGCTGATATTGCGACTATTTGGTGTTGGAAATGAGAGAGAAAATCAGTCTTTCCCGTTTTTTGTATACGTAGTGCCCGCATGGCCAACGCAACGTCCTTGTCACTAAGGCCGTCAAGATTAAATAACTGCCGACCAGCCTTTACATCGGGGACGGTCTCGATATCAAAAACCAGAACATTGCCCCCGAGCATCAAGGTCTCCCTACGAAACGAACCACATCATTAACCACAAAATTGGCCTTCTCAGCAAAGAATAGCATCCCGCACGGCACTTAGCGTTGGCGCGACCCGCAGGGGTTTCGGGCTTTGACTAATGGCGGTATCTGGATCTTTAAGCCCGTGACCGGTTAAGGTACATACGACTACGGACTGATCCGGAATTTCAGACTTGTCCAAAGCTGAGATTAATCCGGCGACAGAAACCGCAGAGGCCGGCTCGCAGAAAATACCCTCACGTTGTGCCAAATACCGCTGAGCATCGAGAATTAGCTGATCTTCGTGCGCTACAAACCAACCCCCCGACTCACGTCGGGCGGCCTGCGCAAGATCCCAGGATTGGGGATTGCCGATACGTATTGCCGTTGCAACCGTCTCGGGGTGGGCAACGATCTGGCCACGTACAAATGGCGCAGCCCCTTTTGCTTGGCACCCAACCATAATAGGGAGTTTGTCGAGGTCACCGGTCTGGCAATACTCGGTATATCCCAACCAGTAGGCGCTGATATTGCCCGCATTACCCACGGGAAGAAAGTGGTAATCGGGCGCCCTGCCCAGACGGTCGACGATCTCAAAAGCAGCCGTTTTTTGCCCTTGCAGGCGGTATGGATTGACCGAATTGACCAACGTCACTGGCGCCTCGTCGGGCATCTCTTTAACTATCTGCATTCCTTCATCAAAGTTCCCGGCGATCTGGATGACCCGAGCCCCGTGCATCATCGCCTGGGCCAACTTGCCAAGTGCGATCTTCCCATCTGGAATCACAACGAATGCCTTCATGCCCGCCCTGGCAGCATAGGCCGCCGCTGCTGCGGACGTATTACCGGTGGATGCACAGATGACCGCTTCACTCCCCTCATGGGCAGCCATCGTAATAGCGACCGTCATCCCCCGATCCTTAAATGAACCGGTCGGGTTTGCTCCTTCCACCTTGCCGTAAACCACGATCCCCCGCTCTGGATCACACAGAGAATTCAAACACACCAAGGGTGTAGACCCTTCGAGCAAGCTAATCGGTTTGACACAAGTCGGCAAGGCAAGTCGCGTCTGGTAGCGCGAGATCAACCCTGTATCGCAATCACTCATCGACGGAGTTCTCCAGGGTTTCCAGGCGAATCCTGGTCGCCGCCCTGGCGTTTGTTGGAAGGGTTTCAATCTCCGAGACGGCCATCGCTACGTTTGCCTCCAGTGCTCGGTGGGTCACGATCACAACCGGCACATTACCCAGCGCATCGGCGCTCCCCTGCTGTCGTATCGCCTCAATACTCACCTGATAATGTCCCAAAATTCGGGTAATGTCCGCTAGCACTCCCGGACGGTCGTGGATCGTTAATCTAAGGTAATGCGCACAAACCACCTCGGATAAGGGAACGATTCCAGGCGCGGCCAGTGCCGCGGGTTGAAATGCCAGATGGGGTACCCGATTGCCGGGGTCAGAGGTCAGCGTCCTCACAACGTCAACCAAATCGGCGATTACTGCCGACGCTGTAGGTTGGGCCCCTGCCCCGGCCCCATAGAGAAGGGTCTCTCCTACGGCGTCTCCATTCACGACAATAGCATTCATTACGCCAGAGACGCTGGACAGTAGATGATCGTCTCCCACCAGGCAGGGGTGTACTCGAAGATCCAGTCCCTGGGGTAAGCGCCGTGCAATGCCGAGGTGTTTGATTCGATAACCCAATTCCCGAGCATAGATAATGTCATCTTGCGTGATGCCGCTGATACCCTCAACGTGTACCGACTTAAAATCAAGGTGCACCCCATAGGCAATGGACGCAAGTATAGTAAGCTTGTGTGCGGCATCGACCCCCTCCACATCAACACTGGGATCCGCCTCAGCGTAACCATTGGCCTGGGCTTTCAATAAGACTTCCGCGTAGTCAGAACGATCGTCTTGCATTCCGCTGAGGATGAAATTGCAGGTGCCATTGAGTATCCCAACCAGCCTCTCTACCCGATTGCCCGCCAGCGCTTCTCTTAGGACCTTAATCACGGGAATGCCACCGGCGACGGCCGCTTCGAAGGCAACGACCAGCCCTGCCGAAGAGGCTTGATGAAAGATCTCATTTCCCCGTGTTGCGATCAATGCTTTGTTAGCCGTGACAACGTGCTTCCCATGATGCAGCGCGGCGCTGATCAGATCAAAGGCAACATCACACCCCCCAATAAGCTCTATAACAACGTCAATTTCGGGGTCTTCAACTATTTCGTGCGGATTGTTTGTAAGCGAAATACCTGCGGTGTTACAGTCACGAGAACGCGCCAGGTCGCGAACGGCAGCCCGGGTAACTTTGATTTCCCGGCCTGCCCGACGCGAGATCTCTTCACCATTGCGCCGAAGCACATCTACCGTTCCGGCGCCTACTGTGCCCAGGCCGATAACGCCGACACTGACTGGTTTCATATGATCTCAATCCGAAGAAAAGCCAAGATATTCGAATGCGCAAGAGTGCACACGAGCGGCGAATTGTATCTCAAACCTCTTTCAGGTGATTCTGTTGTGGGACACTGGGTTACAGGTGTCCTGCCGTTGAATGCTCGACAGATCATAAAGAATCGTTGACCCATGGATTTGCAGGTTGAGAGTAGCGCGAATATCAGGGTCATCAAGGGGTATGACGCTGTTTCGGTCTCGATTGGGGCAACGTTGTACAGCACAAGTTTTTTGCTCTCACCCAGTTTTTCGCCGCAAGCCTGGCCGGTGAAAAGTTTTAGGTTATTTTCAACCGAGGAACTTCTAGCGCTTTTTGACCTTTCCTGGGAAGTCTTGATAATTGGTACGGGATCCAGGCAGCAGTTTCCCGGACCTGAACTGCTTGAAGTGCTTGCAACCGAGGGTCGTGGGGTTGAGTTTATGAACTCTCGCTCAGCCTGCACAAGTTACAATCTGCTCGCCATCGACCAACGATCGGTCCTCGGCGCAATTATTTTACCGTTGTAGGGCGTTGTGCCTTTGCCTCTAACGGCCAGGCAAGATCGTTAATGGGTCTATCGGTTGCCCGTTGCGACGAATTTCAAAATGGAGCCTAACGGAGCTGGTACCGGATTGACCCATTTCCGCAATAACCTGGCCGCTGTAGATCTCGTCCCCCTCGTTAACGGTCACCGCGCGATTATGGGCGTATGCACTAAGAAAGGTCTCATCGTGTTTGATGATTATCAATAAACCATAACCCCTAAGTCCCGTTCCCGCATAAACGACCTTGCCGTTAGCCGTCGCGCGGATGGGGCTTCCATCAACACCCGCAATATCAATACCATTTTCCCCCGCCGCGTCATCAAAACCGGTAATCAGTTCACCGTCTGCTGGCCACACCCAACCTTGTGCGCTGTCTGGCGTTTTGCCGTTGGCGGGCGGGACACTCTGGTCGGTTGAGGGCTTGCTCGAAGTGGCTTGAATCACCGCGGGCGGGTTGCTAGCCAATACGGGTTTTTTAGCTTGTAACCCGCTAACCACCTGGGAAGTCGAAACGTCTGTGCCAGGCATTTCCTTTCCGAGATAGATTTTTTGACCTATCTGAAGGGTATACGGGGTTTGTAGTTTGTTCCACCGAGCCACATCGCGATAATCTAGGCCGGCCGTCCAGGCGATCGAATAAAGGGAGTCTCCTGTTCGAACGATATGTGCGGTATGCGAAGTTCGGGCGTTGGTTAGATCACTGACTGGAACCACCGGGCTACCGGTACACCCCGCCACCATCCATGCCAGCCCTAAAACTAAGGCGAAGCCGTTAATCAAACGGAAATCGGTGTTATCCATTCAGCCAGAAAAGACCCAAAATCAATACAACTACCGTGACCCAGCCAATGACATCGACATGGCGGCGCAATTGAGTTTCAAGGGCTTGTCCTCCCAAAAGAATTAAACCGGCGACCAAAAAGAACCGCGCTCCACGCCCGACTAACGATGCCAGCAGAAAAGGTACCAGGCTCATGCCAATTAGGCCGGCGCTAATAGTGAAGATCTTGTAGGGGATCGGGGTGAAGCCGGCAATAAACACAACCCATATCCCGTAGATCTCAAACCATGTACGTGCCCGATTGAATGCCGACCCAGCATCATAAAACTCGATGATTGGCCCAGCCACAGTGCCAAATAGAAACTTTCCAATGAGATAGCCGAACAAGCCGCCAGCCACCGACGCGACTGTTGTTAAGCCAGCCAGAAACCACGCCCGATCTCGACGAGCAAGAACCATAGGTGCCAACATGACATCGGGAGGAATCGGGAAAAAAGACGATTCAGCAAAAGACAATGCCGAAAGATATCTTGAGGCGTGGCGGTGAGTTGCCCACCGAAGTGCGGCGCTGTACAAAGGGGTGAAGATCTTCACGAGATCATTCCAGATATCATCGGAACAAAAACCACAGGAACCGACTCGACTCGTCGAAGGGACCCGTGTGTTTTTTTCCAGTACACCAAGGTCTGGTTTTGCTCCTCGCCTTCCGGCGCTACCAATATACCCCCATCGGCCAGTTGATCAAATAGATTGATTGGCACCACTGCCGGCGCTGCCGTGAGAATTATTCCGTCAAATGGTGCATTAACGGTCCAACCCGAAGTTCCATCTCCATGGCGAAAACTAACATTTTTTATTCCCAGCGGCGCCAAGCGCAACTTGGCCGCATCGAATAACTGTTGAATACGTTCGATGGTATAGACTCGATCAGCAAACTCCGATAGTACCGCCGCCTGATAACCCGATCCGGTACCAACCTCCAGGACTCGCCCCAATTTATCGCGATTCGATCGCAATATCTGACTCATGAGTGCCACTACAAAGGGTTGGGAAATGGTTTGCCGATACCCGATCGGCAGAGCGATATCCTCGTAGGCGCGACTCTTAAGCGCATCCTCGATAAACAGATCCCGCTGAATGCTAGCCATCGCTAAAAGCACCGTTTCGTCAGTGATGCCCTTTCTTCGTAGCCCAGTGACTAGTCTTTTATGGGTACGCTCGGAGGTAAAGCCATTCGTCAACGTTGTTGATTTGGAACTCACCATCAGGGAGCCTGCAACCAGGACTGAACTTGATTGATATGCTCGTGACGGGTCAGATCTACATGAAGTGGGGTTACCGAAACGAAACCCTCCCGAACGGCAAAGAAATCAGTTCCGGGCCCGGCATCCTGTTCCGAACCAGCAGGGCCGACCCAATATATGTCTGAACCATAAGGGTCTTTGGCGGGTATCACGGGTTCAGATTTGTGGCGGTACCCCAATCGTGTCGCCTGAATTCCACGAATCTCTTCTATCGGCCGATCTGGCACATTCACGTTGATAATAGTGTCAGCGGGAAGCGGTTGCCTTGAAAGCCGCTCCAGAAGTTGTACCGTGACTTGACCCGCCGTATTGAAATTGGTCGGGTGGGATCCGACCAATGACACGGCGATCGCTGGCAATCCCAAAAAACGCCCTTCCATTGCCGCTGCAACTGTTCCTGAATAAATGACATCGTCACCGAGGTTAGCACCATGATTGATACCGGCGACCACCAGATCAGGCTCATCGGTCATCAATCCGGTCAGGGCAACGTGCACACAATCGGTGGGCGTGCCATCCAAGTAATAAAAGTGGTTTGGCGCCTGGTGAGCCCTCAGCGGCCGCGTCAGAGTCAGAGAATTGCTCGCGCCGCTACGATTCCGATCAGGCGCGACGACGAATGTTTCCGCTATTGAATTCACCGCCTGGTGCAGTGCCAGCAGTCCAGGAGCGAGATATCCGTCGTCATTACTGATCAAAATTCGCATAGATGGTCCGTTTTTTAGGACGAACCGAACCACACGATCCGCCAACCCCAATTATCCCAGAATTTGTATCACTCAGGCGAATGATCTCGCAATTGCATACTCTTTAAGGCGCACTTAATTGATTAACCCCAGCGAAGCCAAAGGAGCAACCTGATAGACTGCTTGGGACTTTACAGAGTGTTTCTGAGATGAATCAGACAAGCCCTCGCACCAACTCGACGGGCGACTCAACCGAGTACCGGGAAA
>JAAZYQ010000139.1 GCA_014239575.1 Gammaproteobacteria bacterium | reverse complement strand
AAGTAGAATCTGACTACCGGTCTCGGGCGGGCGGGCGACGACCCGGCGATCGGCCAGATCGGCGATGCAGGCAATGTTTCCTTCTTGGCCGGGTTGCAGGATCAGACCGCGTTCACGCCAGCAAAATTCAATCAGCACCACTGCCTGCCCAGAAAAGCGGGCGGTGATCGTATCAAGGTTCCAGGTATTCCCTTCGGGTTCAAACAGGTGCAGGGCGCTGGCGGTACCTTTAGCATCAGCAAAACGTTCCAGGCCGTCGAGGCTGCCACCAAAGTGACTGGCCATGGCGCAACCAGATTCTTTCAGCGCCCACTCCAGCAAAGGATCATGACTGCCCAAAACGACGTCCGGTCGAGAGACTGGGCCTTCAGTTCGTTCTGGACCTGTCTCATTTGATCCCAGCCAGGCTTCGATAGCTGATCGGGAGAACAATAATTTGCCTGTTGCCCGGGTACACGGCACGCGGTTGCTGGCGACCAGGTCATATACTTTTCGCTCCCTGATTCGAAGCATTTCTGCCAATTCACGAGTGGTCAGGTAGTCAGCAGGGGGCGTGTTCATTGGCTTTATCGGCTGGATACAAGGTTGTTGGAATTATGCCCCATGCTTGTGGCGATGGCGAAGAGTTGCAAGGCCCGCGACAGTGGTAGTGCCGGGCCAAGGACAGGGTTACACTGGGGCTTGATGACTTATGGCTGAACTGGGCAATGCGCCCGGGCTTTGGGCGTTTTCAACTATGAACCGACGCAGATGGAAAACCCGATATCGCATCACCTTAGTACGTCGTCACCGGACTATTGATTTCGCTAAATATAATCCGCAGATACCGTTGCCTTTTGTTCTATCTTTTCGGCCCGAAAGAGGCCAGGAAGATGAGCGTGAAATAAGGGACGAGCGATGAGATTTTGGCTTAACGGGATAGGCTCTGTGCTCTGAGATTCTGGAAGCAGTCGTCGCGGCAAAAAAGGATTTTCCATAGCCGGCTATAATCGGCGCCCATTTCGCCTGCGCCAATAAGAATTCCATGTCAGATCACCTCACCGAGGTGCACCGGCGACGCACCTTCGCCATCATCTCACATCCCGATGCGGGCAAGACCACGCTGACGGAAAAATTCCTGCATTACGGTGGCGCCATTCAGGAAGCCGGGACGGTTCGTGCTCGTAAGAGCGGTCGCTACGCGACGTCGGATTGGATGAAGCTCGAGAAGGAGCGCGGCATTTCGGTAACCTCCTCGGTGATGCAATTTGAATATCGCCACTTTATTGTCAATCTGCTGGATACGCCTGGTCACGCGGATTTTTCCGAAGACACCTATCGGACACTGACCGCTGTCGATTCGGCGCTGATGGTGATCGATGCGGCCAAGGGTGTTGAGGAACGCACGATCAAGTTAATGGATGTCTGCCGGTTGCGCGATACCCCGATCATGACGTTTATTAATAAGATGGATCGCGAGACCCGTGATCCTGTGGAATTGCTGGACGAGGTGGAATCTGTGCTGCGTATCAACTGCGCGCCTGTGACCTGGCCGCTGGGTTCGGGTCGCCATTTTCGTGGCGTCTACCGGCTTCATGAAGATTCCACATCACTATTTGACCGATCCGGCGCCGGTGGTTCTCCAGCCAGAATCGTCCAGGGGTTGGACAACCCGGAACTTGATGCGATAGCCGGCTCTGATGCGGAGCGGCTTCGTGAGGAGATCGAACTTCTTCAGGGCGCATCCCATACTTTTGATAGAGCCGAGTACCTTGCTGGCAGATTAACACCGGTGTTTTTTGGTTCGGCACTGAACCATGAGGGTACCGACGAACTTATTGATGCCTTTGTTGATCATGCCCCACCGCCATTGCCGCGGTTTACCGAGTCGCGTGTCGTGGAAAGTGCCGAACCGGGGTTTACAGGATTTGTTTTCAAGATTCAGGCAAACATGGATCCGGCTCATCATGACCGCGTCGCTTTCCTGCGTATTACGTCGGGCACTTACCAGAAAGGATTGCGTGTGCGTCACGTCCGTGTCCAGCGCGATCTTCAGTTGCATAACGCCATTACCTTTATGGCCTCGCGCCGTGAGTCGGCTAGCACCGCCGTCGCCGGGGACATCATTGGCCTGCACAATCATGGCACGATACAGATTGGTGACGCCTTCACTGAGGGAGAGGAGCTTAAGTTCTCCGGAATACCCAGTTTTGCGCCAGAGCTCTTTCGTCGAGTCCGTCTGGCAGACCCCCTGCGAGCCAAGGCGCTCAACAAGGGTCTCGACCAGTTAAGCGAGGAAGGGGCAACCCAGGTATTTCGCCCATTACAAAGCAATGATTTGATTCTCGGTGCGGTAGGCATACTGCAATTTGATGTGGTAGCTCATCGACTGAAGCACGAGTACGGTGTTGATTGCATTTTCGAAGCTGTTCCGGTTATCACTGCTAGGTGGATAAATAGCGATGAATCGAGAAAAATAGACGAAATTAGGCGAAAATCGCCACAGAATCTGGCACTCGATGCCTCTGGAGCCTTGACCTATCTCGCGCCAAATGGCGCAAACCTGCGCCTGGCTCAGGATCGTTGGCCTGAGATTCGCTTCGATGCCATTCGGGAGTTATAAAAATAGGTTGAGAAAATAATAACATACTAATATTAATAGTCCCTCATCAATGCTGACCGTAACCCCCCGGTCCTGTTCAGTTGCATTACAAGATCTGGTTTGACTGGGAAAGTGGTCAGTCTGCTGCCCCGGCACCCACCGGGAGAGTACAGCTCAACCGGAACTTTTTGCCCTTATCGCACTACGCTATGCTGATGTACAAAACGGGACCAACTGTATCGCTCTTAGCGGCACTGCACTGCGTCGCATGGCTCGGGTTGGCGGTCGGGGCTTTAGGCATTGCATCACAACGAGCGAGTCACGCCTATGTATCATTGGAAGTTGGCTGTCTGGCGCTAAATATTTATCATGAAGCGCGTGGTGAGTCACATGATGGCCAGGTTGCGGTGGCTGCAGTTACCCTTAATCGGATGCAGAGTGCATCCTATCCAGACACAGTCTGCGGCGTGGTTTGGCAGCCTCGTCAGTTCAGTGGGACTCGCCAGTCGGTGCGCCACATCCGGCGAGATCCACTCGCCAGGGCCTCGGTGCTGGCGGTAGCAGAGCAGGCATACGCCACACCCAGGGAATTGCCATTGAAGGGGGCAACCCATTTTCACGCTAATCAGGTCACACCCGATTGGAGTCACCAGTTGCATCTGGTTGGGGAAATTGGCAACCACCTTTTTTACGAATCATGAACCTGGCACGTTTACCTATCTGGATTCAGGCTTTAGACTCGACTTTAACCATTTGTCAGCACGTGCCAGTAGGATTAAGGCAGTGCGGCTTTATCTTCTTTCAACCTAATCGCAAGGAGTTAATCAATGAAAAAACGATTCATTTTTATCAGCACGGCGCTGCTTAGCCTGACGCCTATGATGGCCAATGCCGATGGTGCCGCCATTTATAACAGCGGCTGTATGGCGTGTCATGCTACTGGTATGGCCGGCGCCCCCAAGGTCGGAGATCCGGCCGTTTGGGTCGATCGTATCGCGCAAGGCGCCGAGATGCTTTACGAGCATGCAATTGTGGGCTACCAAGGAAAGGACGGCTACATGCCTCCTAAAGGTGGTTTAGGACATATAAGTGACGATGACATTAAGTTGGCTGTGGATTACATGGTAGAACAATCGCAGTGATCTGAACTGAAACAGGTGAGATGCTAATGAAGATACTGATATTGCGTTTACTTTAACCGGTTATGCAACCCCAGAGGTTATTCCGGAAAGAGAGGTGACCGATAGTCAATTGTCCTGCGCCGAAATAGAATCGGAGATAAAAGAGGCGACTGAGTTTGAAGAAAAGGCCCGCGAGGAGAAAGGGGTAACGGGTACCAATACGGTTGCAGCCATCTTTTTCTGGTCTGCTCTTTTTCTTACATATGCGAACGTTGATGCGCAATTGACGCCGCTCAAGATCGCCAAGATCACCTTCATCGCCTTTATGAAAAGAAGGGTTGCTGATTACAAAAAATCCTCGTGGGCTGAAACTGCTGTAGAGTTTTGAAGGTGGCGTAGTCGGTACTGCCAGTGTTTACCGAATCGCTTTTGATAAGTGAAAAACTTGTCTCACCTACCGCTGATTGACGCTTCCAGCACTGACTGCAGGCGAGCGGGGCTAAGAGCCTCACCGCTATCGGTGAGACGATCGATCACGAGTCAGGCGCCTTCGAAGGTTTGTTTGGGAGTGGTGAAGCTGGGTATGATCACAGTCATGAGTCCAGCCTCCCGCGCCGTCGCAAGGCCGGGCGGCGAATCTTCGATTGCAATAACCCCACTGGGATCAAGCTAAAGGTTCTTAAATGCTTGTAAGTACACGTCGGGTGCAGGCTTTACCCGAGCAACCTGGTTGCCACCAACGATAGTATCAAAGACCCCCAACACACTTTGCCCCAGGGCCCCAGCTAAGGCTGATTCGATGGTGTGCGAGTTTGCGGTACCGGCAACGCCTAGCCGCAGCCCGGCCCGCCTGGTTAAGTAATTTGTCCATACCTGGACGCAGGCTGAGGGGGGGGATCATTCAGTCGTTGTTGTACCCTCGCGTTCTTGGCGGTATGCCGTTTGCGGGCCAACGTATGGCGTTGGGCGGCGCTCAGTTCAGGACAGCGTTTCGCGGCGTAAGCGCAGATGCGCTCGTGACCACCAGGCACCTCGAGCAACTGTGTGTACTCAGATACATCCCGGTGCCAGGGCAGTTCGGAATCTGCAAATGCCTGATTGAATGCCGGCAGGTGAAGATCAAGTTCGCTGTCGATCAGTGTGCCGTCAAAATCGAATAGCAGGCCGCGAAGGAGTCCGTAGCGCCCGCCTTCGGGGTGGGCGAACTCACCGATCAGGGCCGGGTCGGCGATTCGAAAAAAGTCTTGAGGGCCAGATAAAGCCAGACTGGATCACGCCAGCCGGTAAGTTCGCGCGGCGAATGCA
>JAAZYQ010000138.1 GCA_014239575.1 Gammaproteobacteria bacterium | reverse complement strand
TTCATTGCGGAGCCGATACTTGCCTCCGGGGGCGTCATTGTTCCGCCACCGGGATACCACGCAGCCTGTCTCGAAATCTGCCGCCGCCATGACATCATATATATATCCGACGAAGTGGTGACCGGATTCGGTCGCTTGGGCCACTGGTATGCATCTGAACCTGTTTTCGATATTACGCCGGACATCATTATTTCGGCCAAGGGTCTGACTTCCGGGTATATCCCCCTGTCCTGTGTAATCATTTCCGATAGGTTGATTCAGGCGGTCAGTGGCGACAGCGACCGCGGCTCCGTGTTTTCCAATGGCTTTACCTACTCGGGTCATCCAGTGGCTTGCGCGGCGGGAATTGCCAATATGGAAGTCTTTGAATCGCAGGGACTGCTTGAGAATGCACGGGAGGTGGGCTCCTATATGCAGACTCAGTTGCGGACCTTGTCGGATCTTCCCATCGTGGGCGATATCCGTGGCATGGGGTTGATGGGTTGTGTTGAGTGTGTTGTCAGCCAGGAGAGCCGAGAACCCCTGGAATTGGACTACGAGGTAGGCAGTCGAATCGATCAGCACTGCCAGGCGCTGGGTTTGTTGGTTCGACCACTGATCAATATGTGCGTAATGTCTCCGCCGCTATGCATCACCCGCGAACAGGTCGACGAAATGGTCGGCATCCTTCGTGAAGGGATCGTACGTACCATGGATGATTTGAACAAAGAGGGAGTTACAACCTTCGATTGAGCGATCCTATTGAGCAGATCCGATAACGATCATGACTGAAACACTGGTAATTGCCTTTACCACTTTTTTTGCCACTATCGGCCCAATCGATATAGCGGTTGTGTACGCCGCGTTATCACGCGGAATGCCGCCCCGGCAGCGTTGGCGCACTGCTGTGCGCGCTGTATTTCTGGCCTCCTGCCTGCTATATGCATTTGTCCTGTTTGGCCAGGTACTCCTTGACCGCCTTGGTATTTCTATTCCGGCGTTGCAGACTGCCGGTGGCATCCTGTTGTTTCTAGTAGGGCTGGATATGGTTTTCGCACGTCACTCTGGCGTGGTGTCGACGACCCAGGATGAGGATCGAGAAGCTCGTGAGAGAAAGGACGTCGCGGTATTCCCGCTTGCCACCCCTTTAATCGCGGGGCCGGGCGCAATCGGTGCCGCTATCTTGCTGATGACCAATGCGGGAGACGATGTATATCAGCAACTGGCAGTGGTCACGAGCCTGAGCTTCGTGCTCCTGTTGACTCTGGTGTTAATGTTTGTGTCAGGTCAGGTACAGCGCCTGCTGGGTGTGACCGGTATGAATGTGGTCAGCCGGATATTCGGGCTCCTCTTGACGGCGCTTGCCGTGCAGTTTGTGTTCGATGGAATTAAGGGATCGGGCCTAATCAACGTTTGAGCGGTGGTGACGACGGATTGTGTGTCTGGGCGTACTCGTGACAGACGCGCCAGTCCTCTGCAAAGTGGGTGCGGATTCGGGCGAGGCTGTCCGGGTGGATCAGCGGACTGGGATCAAGCAATGATTCGGGGACCAGTTTCGCAGCGCCCAGGATGCCATAGCAGGCCCACAGCCTCAGACGTCGTTGCACCCGGTGAAGTCCAGGATGCCGGACCGGTTTGGGAATCTCGGAAAAAAGATGCTTTCCCGTCCGCCGCATGATTTTGAGTTGGTTGTCGCTCCACGAGCTGTGAACCGCTGACAGATCAATCTGGTCACGCCGGTAGCGAGCGCCAGTGAATGCACACAATTTATCAATAAGCGTAAATGGGTCCGTTTTCAGTTCCTCATGGAAAAGGACCAGTGGACTTGAGTTGAAGCGTTTCTCAATGGCCTCGATCATCGGCATGAAGCGCATTTGTCCCTCGCCCCAGACGGGCGGTTCAGGGCTATCGAGATCTGCATAACGCTCAAAGTCCATACTGCCCCCATTCTTGAGGTAGCGTCGGTAATGGGAGGCGATCCAGCCGTCATGCCGACGGAGCACCAGGATGATCCGTGCATCGGCCTTGAAGGCAGCAAATTCATCAAGGCGCTGAGTCAATCGGTAGGCGGCCTCGCGCGAGATCAGATAGCGTTGATCACGGCTCCGTTCGATCAGGCCCCGGTAACCGCGGTAACGGTCGCGGGGGATATAACGTATACCCTCCAGCTTAGGAAAAACCTGGTTCTGTAGATAGGTCGAGGCGGCTTTACCCAGACCAACGTGATAGAAAATCTGGTATTCGTTGGGATTTCGCGCCACGTTGTGCCAGCGGACTTTTGCCCTTAGTTGACGCGCTCGGTCTGCGCGCGTTGGGCCAGATAGTTCATTAGGTCAATGAGTTCGTTGTGACCCCCGGCCCAGGACACTTTGGTTCGGTATTTCCCGTCGATAATGATTGTTGGCACACCGTCCGTTTCGTATCGACCGGACATGTCGGCGGCGTGTGCGACCATGGAATCGACACCAAAAGAATTGAAGGTATCGAGTATGGGCTGCGGCTCGAGACCCTGTTCTTCCACCCAATCGGCGACCTGCTCAACCGATCTAAACCGTTTTTGCTCTTCATGGATTGCTTCAAAGTAAGGCTCGTGCAACCGGTCTACCAGGCCAAGGGCGACAAAGGTGTAATAAACCCGTGCATCAAACTCCCACGAACGGTTAAGAACTGCGGGGAGTCGGACGAATTCCACGAATTCGGGTTTGTTCTTTAGCCATTTGTTTAGGTAGGGCTCCAGAGCAAAGCAGTGTGGACAGCGGTACCAGAAGAGTTCGAGCACTTCGATCTTGTCGCCCGTATGTACGGGCTGGGTTACCTGAAGCTCAAAGAAGTTGACGTCCTGCTGATATTCCTGGGCTGCGCTCGGCAGACTCAAAACCAAAAAGAGGCTCAGGGTGCTTAAGACTTTATTCATCAAAGTTTCCTCTGGAGGGATGCTTTTGTCAGTTGAGGCGAGCGCTAAGCAGGCCTCGAAGCCCGTCGAAGCTGCCATTGCTCATCATCACAATGCGGTCACCGGGTTCTGCCGTGTCACAGACCTTATCAACGATCTCTAAAACGGAATCACAGACAGTAATTTTAGCCCCCTCCGCCAAAGGTGTCAGTTCCGAAGGATCCCAATCAAGATCATCCCGCCGAAGGATAATGGCCATGTCGGCGATCGACAGCGCCCGCGCGAGTTCCGCACGGTGAACCCCGCGCTTCATGGTGTTGGAGCGGGGTTCTAGGATTGCGATTAGTTTTCCACGGCGCTCCAGGGCCTGAAGTGAGTGCAGAGTTTCACGAACCGCCGTGGGGTGGTGCGCGAAGTCGTCGAATAACGCGATTGATGATGAAGGGTTGGTCCGCTCAAGGCGACGCCTGGGCGCCTGAAATTCAGTCAGCGATGCGCAGGCGGCCGCGAGTTCAACACCAATGATCTGACTGGCAGCGATCGCGCCGAGAGCGTTCGCCATATTGTGTCTGCCTATCAGGGGCCAGTCCACCGTGGCCACTCGGATATTTTCGTTGAAGACCTCGAAGCGCCGGCAGTCGGCCTGTAGCGCAACAGCACGCCAAGTTGCCGGCGTGTCGGTACAGCTGTAGGAGACGATCTGGGACCAGCATCCGCGAGCGAGCAGTTCGTTCAATTCGGCGTGATCTGTATTGACCAATATCACTCCGTCCGATGGCACGCTGCGCAGAAGATACTCGAATTGCCGCTCGATGTCGCCAATGGAGTCGAAGATATCAGCATGGTCAAACTCGAGGTTGCCGAGAATCAGGACATCAGGACGGTAGTGAAGGAACTTTGCACGTTTGTCAAAGAATGCCGTATCGTACTCATCCGCCTCAATAACAAACCAATCTCCCGAGCCAAGTCTTGCCGAGACGTCGAAATTTCCAGGAACACCTCCGATCAAAAATCCAGGTTCGATTCCGCACTGGTCGAGAATAAAGGCAGCAATGCTGGCGGTCGTCGTTTTGCCATGTGTGCCGGCGACTGCCAGCACGGGCTTTTGCGGAATAATGGCCTCCCGTAGCCACTGGGGTCCGGAGGTATACGGGCAGCGCTGCTTCAGGATGTGTTCGACCAGAGCATTTCCGCGGGACAGAGCGTTACCGATCACAAACAGTTCGGGCTCAGTATCCAGTTGCTCCGGATGGTATCCCTCCTGTATCGCAATATCCTGAGAATACAGAAGATCGCTCATGGGGGGATACACCGCCTGATCACAACCGCTGACAGAGAAGCCCGCTTCCCGGGCAATCAACGCAAGTCCCGCCATGAACGTCCCGCCGATACCTGCAATGTGGACCGAGTTTTTCAACCAGACGGGCTGCCGCTGAAGGTCAGGATGGCGGCCATGATGACCGATTGACAGACGACGATGATCAGCAGTGCAAGCCCCAACCCGCATTCCATTGCCTGCCGGAGGATTGAAGCCATCACGGCGAGTGACCAGATGGCGATTACCGCCGCGATGAGTAACGGTGTCGTTAACACCATCACGGGATCAGGCCCGTCTGGCAGCAGGCTTTCATGCCACCCGAAGAAAGGAAGCGCCAGCAGCTGCAACAGCGTGGTTGCTCCGAACATAGCGGTCAGGGCCTGGGTTGAGCGCTCAGAAAGACTACGGAAACGCAAAATCAGGCTGATCAGAAGTGCAAACAACAGCACTTGACCGACCGACATGAACATTCCCCGAATCAGTCCAGCATTGGGGACAGCATTGATCGCGCTCGTAATGACCGCGAGGGCGGCTGTCGCGAGGAGCAGCGTTTCCGAGCGTGGCACATCCTGAGTCTGGTGTCGAAACAGACAAAGATTGATGAACAACTGAAGGTATCGGAACATGAGGTTTAATCACTGATGAGAACTATTCGATGATATCATCAGAGCGAATCATTCTCGTGTTCAAAAAGACCAAAACTCCCGTTGACAGCGAGCACACCGTTGAACTCCCAGCCGTTCTGGATAGACCGCCAGCAAGATCTTGATACCTGGGTTAACCATGCTGAGGCGGCACCATGGCTTGGCGTTGATACAGAATTTGAGCGGGTTCGAACCTTCTTCCCCCGGTTCTGCCTGCTTCAGATGTC
>JAAZYQ010000137.1 GCA_014239575.1 Gammaproteobacteria bacterium | reverse complement strand
GGTCAGCACGCGAGCGCAGCGAAAAAAGATCGGATCCGGAATCCGGCTCGCTCATACCGATGCAGAAATAGCACTCGCCAGCAGTAATCTTAGGAAGCACCATTTTTTTGACCGCAGCGCTACCGTAGCGAATCAACATCGGACCGCTCTGCCGATCTGCTACCCAGTGCGCCCAAACCGGGGCGCCTGCGGCTATCATTTCTTCGGTCACCACAAACCGTTCAAGAAAAGTGTGTTCCCCGCCGCCATATTCGCGCGGCCAGGTCATGCCGATGAACCCCGCAGCACCACACAGCCGACTGAACTTTGGCGAGTAATCAGTCATACCAAACCCGTTGGGCATAAAACTTCCAGCGCTCGCTTGCCGGTGAAGAAATTCACGGACGCGTTTGCGCATAGCCTCTGCCGTCGCGGGCAATTGGACTGGGTCAAACTGTATGGCGCAAGTCATTAAAGTGTGGCGCTGATTCAGGGTTAGAATCCTGATTCTCCGCTATTTGCTGCCCAGGGCCAACTCAGTGAATAACCAAACCCCGAACGGTGGATAAATGATTCAAGCTGACCCACTGATTGTTGCGACGCTCGATAAATTGCTGGTGGACCAGTGTTCCGACGATGTCGTTAATGCAGCGGACAGCGGTCAGTGGCCCGAATCACTCTGGCAGTCTCTGGAGGCAACTGGTTTGAGCCGGGCCTGGATATCCGAGGCCGCGGGTGGCGGTGGCGCTTCACTTGCAGATGGTTTCGCGATCGCCCGCCTAAGCGGGCATCATGCCATCCCGGCTCCTCTGACCGAAACGCTACTCGCAAGCTACCTGCTGGTAGCCGCTGGGCTGGATGTCCCAGCGGGCCCCATGACGATTGCACCCGTTTACGGCGATGCCGCTCTGTCTACCGTCGCTAACGGCCGGTTTTCTGGCAATGTTCAGCGTTTGCCGTTCGCCCAAAGCGCACAGCATGCTGTGTGTACCGTTACCCTCGAATCCGGTGTAGGACTGGCCTTGTTTGATCGCAGCGCCTGGCGAATCGGTGACACGACCAGCGCTGCTCAGGGCATTGATGCAGATGTAACGTTCGATGGAACGCCAGTTGCCATTGCTGCCGAAGGCGACTGGGGTAACGCCTTACTGCTAATGGGAGCTGCCTTGCGATCCCAACAAATGGCGGGCGCTCTTGCACATATCCTCACCCAGTCCAGCGACTACGCACAGACGCGGACGCAGTTTGGGCGAGCTATCGTCAAGTTTCAGGTAGTGCAGCACAACCTGGCTATTCTTGCTGGTGAAGTGGCCGCAGCCAGTGCTGCAGCCGATGCCGCGATGAAAACAATAATCCAGTATGGCCTGACAGATCCCCGTACTTTCATGGCGGTTGCCTCGGCCAAGATTCGTGCCGGCGAAGCGGCGAATGCCGGTGCGGCGATCGCGCATCAAGTTCACGGTGCGATTGGATTTACGCGCGAGTACAGCTTGCACCACAGGACCCGTCGGCTATGGGCCTGGCGTGATGACTTTCTACCGGAACGGGTCTGGGCAGCGCGACTCGGACAGTTTGTCTGTGACCAGGGCGCAGATGACCTGTGGCCGATGTTAACTTCGATTTAAGAGCCGAGATGGCAACTCACCCCAAAAGACCTGGCTGATCTTGGTCCCGCGGAACACCGCCCCGTAACTGCGGGCGCTTGAACGCATCCGAGCTTTTATCTACCGTGCCTGTATACCCCCATCCCAGGCCGAGATTGTAAAACTCCATCCCGATCAACTGCGAGAATCTGCACAAGGGATTCGCACGCATCTACTGCGATGACTGCAGGCACGATTATCCGCTCGCCCTCAGTTACAAGACACACAATTTCTACCCGTATTGCCATAAGGTTGCGACAAGACTGCATGCAACTAAGAGTAGGGATTTAGTAAATCGATTGGATTGGTTATTACCAAACCCCATTAAAACTGTAAGCCTTTCCTGTAACGTCAACAATGTCGGATCGCAGGTAAAAAAGACGTGGCAATGGCTCAGACTTGGCGCCGCCATGCTCATGCCCCCACCAAAGCGCCTGACGGCAATTGACGCACCCACAACGCAGAAAAAGCGTGGCGGCTTTATCGGCAACCGTCAAAGCACATTTGCCGCAGTGGCATTCGATCCGGGCTTTTTGGGGCTCATGGTTCATAGCGAGCCTTTCAGGGTATTGGCCCGTATCTTAGGGACATTGTGTTATCGATTATAAGTGTAATAAAGAGGGCACTATTTCAGGCTGTTTGGCAGAGTCCAGTACAATCATCCCCATTCGCTTAGGGGAGTGGCATGTATTTCGACTTAAGGCTCTGGAGTTTTACCAAGGGTGTGCGGTTGCGCATATTCGGCTCGGTGGCGATCGGCGTTGTGGCCGTGCTCTTTGGTATTGCGCGCCTGGCTTTACTGGGCTGGCTGATCGCCCGGGTTTTTGCCGGAGCGCCCCTTAACGATCTGATCCTGCCATTTATAGGTGTCGCCGTTGTTATGGTGGTTCGTGGCTGGTTCGAATACCTGCGGACCATGGTGGCGCACAATACCGCGGCGATAGTGCAGGTGCATCTACGCCGGGTGATATTCGATCAGGTTACGCAGTTGGGGCCGGCGCATTTCGGGCTTGAGCGAACGGGAGATGCGATCGTGGCGATGATCGAGGGCGTTGAGCAGCTTGAGATTTATTTCGGGCAGTACTTGCCGCAGTTGGTCGTCTCGATCCTGACGCCGTTTTTGATCTTTGCCGTGGTGGCCTTTTTTGATGTGCCCATCGCGCTGGTGATGCTGATCGCCGCGCTCTTTACGCTGGTGGCGCCACAGATATTTCACAGCTGGGATAAAAAGAGTAGCCTTGATCGGGGTCGCTCGTATAAAGCTTTCGCGGCGGAGTTTTTAGATTCTGTGCAGGGCCTTGCCACCTTAAAGGCCTTTGGCCAGAGCAAGGCACGGGCGAAGAAATTGAAGGCCCGGGCAGAGGATCTTTTTCGCTCCACCATGTGGGTGCTGGCCACCAACTCACTGGCCCGCGGCATTACCGATACGGGAATTACCCTTGGCGCTGCGGCCACTTTGGCCTATGGGGCATTTCGGGTAAGCGATGGCGATATGAGTCTTGCCGTGTTGTTGATGGTACTGATGCTGGGTGTGGAGGTGTACCGCCCGCTACGCGATATGCGCTCATTGATGCACAACGGCATGTTGGCTCAGGCTTCAGCCCAGACGATTTTTCAACTGCTTGATGCCAGGCCCATCGTCACTGAAAAACCCACACCCATACCGGTGGGCACTTTAAGTCCCACGGTGTCGTTTGAAGAGGTGAGCTTTGCCTATCCCGGCGGGCGCCGTGCCGCCCACGAGAGCTTAAGCTTTACGGTCAATGCTGGCGAGCGAGTGGGTTTTGTAGGTCCAAGCGGTGTCGGCAAGTCATCCATCGTGCGCTTATTGTTGCGTTTTTATGATCCGGATACGGGAACGGTCAAGATCGGCGGGCACGATCTTAAAGATCTTTGCCTTGATGATATCCGTGCGCAAATCGCGGTGGTTAATCAGGATACCTATCTTTTTCATGGCACGGTGGCAGACAACCTGCGGGTGGGTAAGCCAGATGCAACGCCGGCCGAGTTAGAGGAGGCCTGCCAGGCAGCCAATGCGCACGAGTTTGTTATGCAATTGCCGCAATGCTACGACACGGTTATCGGCGAGAGAGGGATTCGCCTTTCGGGCGGGCAGCGCCAGAGGATCGCCATTGCCCGGGCTATCTTGCGCGACGCCCCGATTCTGGTTCTGGACGAAGCGCTCTCGGCTGTGGATGCCGAGAACGAGGCTATCATCCAGGTCGCGCTCAATCGACTGATGCAAGGGCGCACCACCCTGATTTTTGCTCATCGTCTGTCCAGCGTGATCGATGCCGATCGCATTCTTGTGCTTAACGAGGGCACCATTGCCGAGCAGGGTGCCCATGCGGAGTTGATGCAAGAGGGTGGCGTCTACCATAGCCTGATGGCGGGTCAGGCCGAAGAGAGTGTTGCGGCCGAGCTTAGTATCGGCAGCAACGCGCCCCTGCAATCGGGGGCAGACAAAATACCGCTTTATAGCGAACAGGCTCAGTTTGCCCCCACCGACGCCATTGTTAAGGCGCAGGGTCTTGGCTGGGTCGCGGCCGCGGGCGAGCTGATGAAGTACATCGTGCCCTA
The DNA here is from genome assembly GCA_014239575.1 of Gammaproteobacteria bacterium. GTDB lineage: Bacteria > Pseudomonadota > Gammaproteobacteria > Arenicellales > UBA868 > UBA868. Next base: position 893 of record JAAZYQ010000137.1, on the reverse strand, counting down.
TAAAGGAAGGCTCGTTATGACCTTTGGTTTTGGGGTGACGCGGGTGCTGGCCTTTATCGGCATTGGCGTGGTCAGTGCCCTGGCGGTACGCGCAGTTAAAACCGGTGAGCCCTTTGTGGATTTACTGATCCTGCTTGGTGTCATGGCGCCCGTTGCGGGTATCTTTCATTGGCTGGAGTCGTGGATCGCGCACGATATGGCGTTTCGGCTGCTGGCCGAGATGCGTATTGCGCTTTTTGAAAAGCTCGACCGGCTGGCCCCTGCCTACATGGTGCGCCGGCGCACCGGCGATATGGTTGGCATGGCAACTTACGATGTAGAGCTTGTCGAATATTTTTTTGCTCACACTGTAGCGCCCGCATTTGTGGCGGTGTTGGTGCCGGGCCTCGTCGTTGGGGTGTTGATTTATTTCGGCTGGCAGATGGCGGCGGTGCTGGCGCCTTTTCTGGGCATTGTGGCGCTCAGTCCGTTTATGTTGCGCCGCCGGGTAGACGAGATGGGCTCGCGGGCCCGCGAGGCGCTGGGTGAGCTGAACGCCCATGCGGTGGATACCGTGCAGGGCTTAAGCGAGATTATTGCCTTTACCCACATCGATGAGCGCCGCCAGGAGCTGATCGAGCGCACCCAGAATCATCACCGCGTTCGGTTGCCGTTCTTTCGGGATCTCACCTTTCAGACTTCTTTATTAGAAGTTGCCACGGGGCTCGGTGGTCTTGCGGTGGTGGTTGCAGGCGCCATGCTGGTTGATGCCGGGCGCCTTGAGAGCGCCATGCTGCCCTTGCTGACGCTGCTGGCGATGGCGGCTTTTTTGCCTATATCGGAAATTTCAAACGTCAGTCGCCAGCTGGCCGATACGCTGGGGTCTACGCGCAGGCTCTATGCGGTGAATAACG
>JAAZYQ010000136.1 GCA_014239575.1 Gammaproteobacteria bacterium | reverse complement strand
GCGACCTGCGAGCTCCAAGGCGATCTCAACGTTCTCTATCGCGGTCAGCCCGTTCAGCAGGTAAAAGGCCTGGAAGACGAAACCCACATTGCCCGCCCGAAGTGCCGCCTTTTCATCCTGGTTCAATTCGCTGAGCTAATGACCGAACAGCCGGATAGAGCCACGGCTCGGATCCTCAAGACCGGCGAGCAGCCCCAGCAGGGTGGATTTACCGGAACCTGACGGCCCCGTGATCGCCACTGCATCACCCGGCATGACGCTCAACTCAATATCATCGAGTATGGTCAGTTCTCCGTCGGCTGTTTTCACTTGCCGGGACAGACTGTTGGCTGTAAGAATTGGTTCCATGATCCGACTGGTCCTAGTGTTGTTGGTCGTACTGCTGCCCACGAAAGTCGTCGCAGGGAATATTCTAATTCTCGGTGACAGTCTCAGTGCCGGTTATGGAATCGCGCTGGCAGATAGCTGGCCTGAGCTGCTGAAGGCACGATTATCGCAAATGGGCTATCCACAACAAGTGATTAATGCCAGCATCAGCGGAGAGACCACCGCTGGCGGCCGGAACCGACTGGAAGGCCTGCTCGCTACCTGGCAACCGGACATCTTGATTATCGAGCTTGGCGCCAATGACGGCCTGCGGGGATCACCCATCGCCACGATCCTCGATAACCTCGATAATATCATCCGCAGAACCCTCGCGACTGGCGCCCGAGTGGTGGTGGCCGGCGTGCTGCTGCCCCCCAACTATGGGGCTCTTTACACTCGCCAGTTCCAGGATGTTTACACCGATCTGGCCGGGCGCTACGACCTGCGCTTTTTACCGTTTATCCTAGAGGGTATCTACGACAAACCCGAACTGATGCTGGATGATGGCCTTCACCCCTCTGCACTCGCTCAGCCATTGATCCTGGATAACATCTGGCGGGTTCTGCAGCCATTATTGGGTAAGGACGCGGCATAAAGCCGTACACTCACCGCGCCTGCTCAAACGGGCTTTGGACGCCGCAACCATTGCAAAAGCATAACGGCAACCACCGTAATCACTGCGCCCGTCACCTGGCGAGCATTGAGCCACTGCCCCAGCACGATGACTCCCAGAATCATCGCCCAGATCGGGGAGGTGTTGTCGATGATGGCCGTTTGCAGCGACCCGACCAGATCTACTGCTCGGAACAGCAGAAAAGTCGCGGCAACATAAAATCCCGCACTCCCGGTCAGGGCGAGCCAGCCTTTCGATGACTCCGGCCAGTGAAGTTCTAATACGGCCACAGAGATGACGAGAACAGTACCCGTGGCACTCAATAACATGTAGAACATCATCACATTAATGTTCTGCTTCTCCAGGACTTTCTCACTTAATACAAGCAGCGTTGCCAGGCACACCCCGGCAAACGCGGCAAGTCCGATTCCTGCCTGGCCCTGCCAGCCAACGGACAACAAATCATCGCCAGTTAACGCGATGACCAGTCCGCAAAAAGCCAGCGCCATGGCCGCAAACATCATGACCGAGAACGGACTTTTCCGGGTGCCACACGCCCATAAAGCAATCATCAGCGGGTAGGCGTAAAAAACGAGTATCGCCAGCGCAACCGGAATAAACAGGATCGATGCCAGCAATAGATACATCTCTGCACATAGCAGCAAGCCGAGAAAAAGGCAGCGCAGCATCTCCGTCGTGGGCATTTTCACACGCGAGCCGGTCATAAACACCACGGCCGCAAGACAACACAAAAATGTCGCCGTGCGGATAAGATTCAGCGCATGTATATTCGCTCCGTAATCATAGGCGACCCTTGAGAAAACCACGTTCAATGCAAACGTGATCGCGGACGCCAGCGCGGCGATACTGCCGGCCCAAAACCGGTAGCGTTTCAACAGGGGCAGATCGGTCACACGGGATGTCCTCAATGTTTTAACAGCCAGCCGCTGTGATGATATCGTTACCAGTGACTTTATTGCAGGCCAGCCTACCTCCTAGTCGCGTTACAGGCGAGCGCCTGGGCGACAACGCGCAACGCCTCCTGCAGTATTATCGACAGGCGACACGCGTTAAGAACAAGACGTTAGGAAAATAGACCCGCAATTAAACGGGCGCTTTCCTCTGTGACGCACTCTCGGCCCTGTTTTGCCTTGCACTCCATCTTCTTTAAGTGAAAACGGGTTGCGGATCATATAGCGGGTGATCTGGCACCTGATCGGCCCCCTTTGATAGGTCCACTATGAATGTTAGTGCATGACCGGCCCTTGGTCCATCTTGACGATCGTTTCGACAGCCACAGGGCGATAGCCCAAAGCACTGTGCGGTCTTTTGGTGTTGTAGTGTTTCCTCCATTGTTCGATGATGATTTGGGCCTCCTTCAACGAGTAGAAGATTTCACCGTTTAGTACCTCGTCTTCGAAGCGGCCATTAAAACTTTCACAATACCCGTTCTCCCATGGGGAACCTGGCACGATGTAAGCGCTCTTTGCATCAACAGCTTTGATCTATTTTTGAACAACCTCGGCAACGAACTCAGGACCATTGTCTGATCTGATTAAAGCGCGAACACCACGTAAAATGAACAGATCTGTCAGTACATCTATGACATCAATCGAATTGAGCTTGCGTTTTACACGGATTGCCAGACATTCACGGCTGTGCTCAATTGAGAATGTTCAACGTCCTGAAGACCTTTCCGTCATCCGTTCTGTGGTGGATAAAATCATACGACCAAACGTGATCACGATACTCCGGTCGCAATCTCACACACGACCCATCGTTTAACCAGAGCCGGCTCTTCTTTGGCTGCTTCATTGGCACTTTCAGCCTCTCACGTCGCCATAGGCGCTCAATGCGCTTGTCATTGACCTGCCAGAGGGCATCTCCTAGCAAAGCTGCAATCCGGTGATAGTCATATCGACCATATTGCCGCGTCAGTTCAATCATGTCCGCCACAAGCTGTTCTTCATCTGCACGGCCCTGTGGTCGTCGTCGTTGTGTCGATCGATGTTGGCCAAGGACGCGATAGATACGACGCTCGGATACGTTTAACCTGTCACGCACTTGATCAATGCAGGCCTGCCTGGATCACATCGGGGGTCTTCATATCAGTCTGTCTGTATTATGTAGCCGCAGTATCGGACTGCGGAGATTTCGCCTGACTAAGCTCGATAAGCAAAGGCGTTGTTGAAACGCCATTGTAGATAATCACCACAACTGATGGGTTCTAGATCCCCGCTATAATCAGAACCATAGATTGCCTTTGGATCCACTTGAGTCTCCGGATTCGGATCGTATGCCAAAACGATAGAAAGCCGTTCCTGCCCCGAGTGATTCAAGACACGATGGGGTGTAGATTTATACGCACCTGCAGTCCATCGACTCAGTAAGTCGCCAACGTTGATAACCAACGCATTTTTTTTAGGAGGTGCTTCCATCCATTCTCCGTGAATATCCTGAACCTGTAGGCCGCCTATCTCATCCTGACAGAGAACTGTCAGCACCCCGAAATCAGTATGGGGCCCCACTCCAAACTGAGTACGATTGGCTTCTTCCTGATGTGGGTAATACACCAGAGAAGCCCGACTGAGTGGCCGATCAGCACTGCGTAAAAAGAAATTTTCAGGCAATCCCAATCCGAGGGCAAAGCCGCGCATCAAATGACCGGCAACAACGTGCACCTGCTTCAGGTATATCTTGGCGAGAGCTGCCAATTGGGACGGATGAGATGGCCAAAGATTAACCCCTCGAAGAGGGTGATCAGATTCAGTGGATTGATTCCCGTAGCCCCAGACAAAGCTTTCTTTCAGGTCTGGTAACAGACTATCATCCATCTTCGATTGCCCTGGCCCAAGCCAGCCACGGTGGTTGTGGGTGGCGTTGACGCGGCTTTTTTCCTCGGCCGGCAGTCGGAAAAACTCCATACCCAGATGTCGAAGATCACGAAGCAACTGTGCTTCAAGCCCATGGCCCTTGACATAGATAAAGCCCAGATTACTGCTCGCCTGGTGTAAGGATTTTCCCACGTCAGTATCGGCTTCGCCACGGATTAGAGCCGTGATATCGACAACGGGAATCTGATCTTCAGTTACGGTACGAACAAAAGTCATCGCTCTAATCTTCCCCGCTATAGTACCCGACGATATCGCCATTGGTCGTGACTCCAAGGCCATTAAGGCAGCGGTTTACATAATTGAAATACCCCACAATCTGATTGACCTCCAATATCTCTCCATCATCAATGCCCACCTCACGCAGTCGGCTGACATCGTCCGGGCACATCTTGGCAGGACTAATGGTGAGTTTCTCTGCATACTGAAGTAGTGCCAAAACAGAACCTTCAAACACCTCCTCCGGCGTTCGATTCTTGAGCGCAACCTCCGCCAGATCTGCCATGATGTCGTCTCCCATCAGATGCTTGGCGTTGCTCCAATGATTAGAGTACGAGTACTCACACTCATTCAGCAAAGATACATAGGAACCAATAACTTCTTGAAGCCACATCGGTAAAGTATTGGCATCATCATGAAGGGCGGCCCGGTAAAGCATGACGTGCCCTCTCATTGTATTCGGCCGTAGTGAATGTACGCGCATTACATTGTCCACAGTACCGTGAGGAGTTCTCGCCAATTTCAATATTTCTAATAGTTCGGGATCTGCATCGCGATCCTCAATCATCTTTATCCAAGCACTCATAAATTCGCCAGCTTTATTTGAATGACCGCGCACTCATGATGTGGGCAGATCTTTCGATCATGTAACACACGCAAAAATAGCAGATACGGGGGAATACGCTTTCCACGACATCGGTTACGACTCGTTTTTTCCTGGCCAACAGCAACCGCCGTAATTATGCAAATCTTATTGAATCTAATCAAACTCTTTGCGACACCTCAGCGCACTTATTCTGATGACAGTACACAATGGCCGGATCGACAAAACCATACGCAGGTGTGCACATTTCCCTGATGACTTGATACGAGTTGTTAAATACAATATCCAAATGCGATTTGATGGCAATGTTTATTATCATGAACTTGAAGCTTATCCTTCGGATAAGCTATTTGACGAATGGCGTCAAACCGCGATTTTGCTGGACCAGGCAAATTTCACCACATGCTGGCTCGGTGAGCACCACTTCTGGTACAACGGATATCCTGTAGCCTGTCCAAACCCGATACTGGTTGGATTGCACCTTG
>JAAZYQ010000135.1 GCA_014239575.1 Gammaproteobacteria bacterium | reverse complement strand
GAATCCACCGGTTATGTAATCATGCATAATGATCGGTGCACCCAATTCCTTGGCATACTCGGCTCGTTTGTACATCTCCTCGGGTGTCGGCGCAGTGACGTTCAGGTAGTGGCCTTTACGTTCCCCGGTCTCACGCTCGGACTTATGGATGGCCTCCATAACGAAGTCGAACCTCTGGCGCCAGCGCATGAATGGCTGTGAGTTGACGTTCTCGTCATCCTTGGTGAAATCCAGCCCGCCCCGTAAACACTCATAGACGGCTCGACCGTAATTTTTTGCCGACAAACCCAACTTGGGTTTAATCGTACAGCCAAGTAACGGGCGGCCGTATTTATTCATGATGTCGCGTTCCACCTGGATCCCATGCGGCGGTCCGCCACAGGTCTTGACATAGGCGATTGGAAAACGGATATCTTCTAGACGCAAATGACGAAGCGCCTTAAAACCAAACACGTTGCCGACCAGTGAGGTAAATACATTCACTACAGACCCTTCCTCGAAGAGGTCAATCGGATAAGCGATAAAAGCATAGAATGACTCGTCATCGCCTGGTACATCTTCAATCGCGTAGGCCCGGCCCTTGTAATAGTCGAGGTCAGTCAATAGATCCGTCCAGACCGTAGTCCATGTACCGGTCGATGACTCAGCTGCCACAGCCGCAGCCGCTTCCTCGCGTGGCACGCCCGACTGCGCCGTAATCTTGAAACAAGCCAAAAGATCGGTGTCCGCGGGCGTGTAGTCGGGCATCCAATAGGTTTCCCGATACTCCTTAACTCCGGCCTGGTAATTCTTGGTTGACATCAAAAGTGCCCTCGCAGCGGTTCGGATGAGTTACCTTTCCCGATTAAACTCGGATCGACAAACAGAATACTCCGACTAAACTATAAGTAACACTAATTTATAATGATATTATGAATCAGATAAACCTGATGTTTAAATCGAGAGAATGATATTGTAACCACCGAATTTACGGACATTCAGGACCCCACTGTCTAGTATCAGATACTGGCCCTTAATGCCGATAAGACGCCCCGAAACCCGTGGCGTCTTATCGATATTAAGGGCGCTAATTTTTTGTGGATACTGACTGACTGGGTACTGAATCTGGACTGGAGAGGCATCTTCCATTAATCGCACCTGGCCTGGGTTAATAGCTTCGGTCACGCGACTTATCGCGGGACCGGCTTGCGCGAGCAATCGTTCTCGCTCAGCCACCAGATCAAGTGGGTCAGGAACCCCCTTAAGCATGCGCTGCCAGGCCGTACGGTCGGATACGACAGTGCGTATCGCGACCTCCAGTAATCCGGCAATACGCCGCTCACTGACCTCAAAAATGGGTAGCGCCTGGGAAGCCCCCTGATCAATCCAACGAGTGGGAACCTGGGTAGCTCGAGTGACACCGACTTTCAGACCGGATGAATTAGCCAGGTACACAATATGGGGCTGCAGGCAATGGGCCTGACCCCACTCTGGCTCCCGGCAAGTTCCCTCATGGAAATGGCATAACTCTGGCTTTATGATGCATTGGTCACAAGCCGCGAGTCGCTTTAAGCAGGGATAACAATGCCCCTGATTAAAGCTTTTATTGGTCTTGCGCCCACAGTTCAGACAAAATATCTCGCCACAGAACTCGATTTCAAGTTCTCGACCCAATAACGCATTGAGTCCTAACAGCGTTTCGCCGATAGGCAGTTGATACTCCACCGGTGAAGTGGCCTTGGTTCGCATTTTTTGAATCACCCCGGCTGACATCTATACCTCCTTAGCCTTGTTACACATAAACCGGCCGACCATCTCGATTGGGGCATCGGATCCCCTCTCCACTGAGCCCACTGGGGTTAAAGGGACAGCCATCCATAAGATATGGCCCGTGAACTGAATCGTGAAACAAGGGAAAACTGCCATCTACTGAACAGCCACTATAACGCCAAGTGGGAACATCGGGCGAAGGTGTCACTGGAGATGCGAAGTCGGTCGACCAATTGGATAGGCTCGAGCGGCTAACTGGCAACGATCAATAGTCCGCAGGCAACTTGCGTTGAATAATCCAGCGACCCGGCTCAATACGGATGTATCCACCCTTGACCAGATCGCTCATGATTCGGCTAACCATTTCCCGAGAGCAACCGATCATGTCGGCGAGCAACTGGTGGGTCAACCGTTCGGCAATGACCCACTCGCTGTTTTCCGCTACAGCACACTCTTGTAGTCGAGCGGTCAGTCGCCGGTAAACACTATCTAAGGCAAGCCCCTGGGCCTCGTGGGTTAGCTTTCTAATCCGCCAGGCCAAACCTTGGATCACCGAGCGGTTAAGTTCAGCATTGCGTTCGAGCAAAGCAAAGAAATCATCTGCGCCTATCTTGAGTAATTCCGTTGGCTCCATAGCCGCTATAGATGCCGACCGGACAGCTCCGTCAAGCACGGCAATTTCTCCAAACACCGCTGAGGGGCCCTCCAAGGCAAGCACCATCTCCTTGCCGTCCTTATCGGACACATAAACCCGCACACGGCCGCTGATGACAACATAAAGCGCGTCCCCTACTGAACCTTGACTGATGATGATCTCACCACGTTGCACTGTGATCGGCCTGGCCAGTGCGGCCAGAGCCAACAGATCGTGATCCTCCAATGTGGAGAACAAAGTGACCTGCCGTAAGTTATCGATGTTCACAGCACCAGTCTCCCAGGTAAGGTATCGCGAGATTCAAGGGTAGCCGCGCCGCTGTGTCCGGGCAAGTGGCGAATAGTCAGCGCCTGCGGCGGCGTCGATTGCCTGTCTTCGCCTGTGTCTTTGCCTCGGTTGTACGGGTTGGCCATGTTACCGCCTTAGATAATTGGGCGAATTGAGCACTCTTATGGGGAATAGCCATCGCCTCAACAAAATGCTCCTGGAATCTGGGCTCGACGGCAGTTTCGATTTTCTCTATTTTACGGATTTCCCTTTCGATCTCGCGGCGGGCGTTCACATCAACCAAAGCGATATGAGCGCCACTGCCTGCCGCATTGCCTGCCGAAGTGACGTGACCCAATTCACAGTCGGGGATCAGACCCAGCACCATAGCGTACTTAACGTCAATATGGGACCCAAACGCACCGGCCAGACGAATGCGGTCGATCTCTTCCACGTCCAGTTTATCCATTAACAGCCGAATCCCAGCGTAAAGCGCCGCTTTAGCCAGCTGGATGGCGCGAACATCATTCTGGGTGACTGTGACCGTTATATCTCCCTTGTGCAGGACAAAAGCGAAGGTTCTGCCATCTGCGATTACCCGAGCTGAATGCTGAGACAGATTGCCATCAATGACCCCGTCGGAGCTGAGTATGCCAGCGAGGTACATCTCGGCCACCACTTCGATAATCCCCGAACCACAAATCCCTGAAATACCGACCGCGGCGATCGCCTCATCAAATCCTGGATCGTCCGACCACAGGTCGCAGCCGATCACCCGGATCCGGGGTTCTAGGGTGTCGCGATCAATGCGCACCCGCTCAATCGCCCCAGGGGCAGCGCGCTGACCACCACTGATCTGTGCTCCCTCAAAAGCCGGGCCCGTGGGGCTACTGGCTGCCAACAGGCGATCTCGGTTTCCTAGGACGATCTCTGCATTGGTGCCGATATCAACCAATAAAGTTATCTCCTTACGCAGATACGGTGCCTCGGACAAAACCACAGCTGCACAGTCAGCGCCAACGTGGCCCGCAATACAAGGCAGCACATAACAGCGTGCGCCGCGATTAAGGCCGAGATTAAGTTCGTGTGCCGGCATTGTGACAGCGCGGTCTGTGGCAAGCGCAAACGGCGCTCCGCCCAATTCAACCGGAGAAAGTCCCAACAACAGGTGATGCATGATCGGGTTGCCGACAAAAGCGCAATCGAGTATGTCATCAACATGGCTGTCAGTTTCTTGGCAAACTTCTATTACCAGTTCTGCCAGGGTCTGCCGCACAGCCTGAGACATCTCCTGTTCGCTACCCGGATGCATCATCACGTAAGAGACACGGCTCATCAGATCTTCGCCAAACCGGATCTGTGGATTCATCCGACCAACCGAAGCCAGAGACTGGCCGCTGGTCAGTTCGATAAGATGCATAGCAATCGTGGTTGAGCCCACATCAACCGCAAGCCCTAGCGCCGTGTCGTGATAACCTGGCCAGATAGCGATAATCTCGCGTTCCTGAAATACAGCAACCGTGACTTGCCAATTACCCTCGCGCATCACGACTTGCAGTTTTGCCAATACCTGCGGGTCACAGCTAAGCTCTGTAAGAGCCCATTCGAATTCCAACTCCTCCTCCAAGCGGCGAAGGTCAGACACTGCCTCGTGCATGTTGGGCGGGCTGACCTCAACCACGTGCAAACGTACCAGAGGGTCAACTGACAGGTCGTGCACTTCGGTCCGCTTGCGGATTACCTGCCGATGAACCTGACTCTCAGGTGGCACATCGATCACTGCATCGCCAAGCAATCGGGCCGAGCACCCCAATCGACGACTCTGGGCCAGACCACTTACCCCGTGGTACTCAATCTCATTCCCACCAAAGTCGGAAAGGTGCTCGAGCCGAGATTCAATACCGTGTTTGGGAAATGACCCCTCACTTAGAACTACCTGGCAGCGACCACAGATCGCCCGGCCCCCGCACACCGAATCCAAATCGACGCCAAGTTCGCGTGCCGCCTGCAACACAGTCGTCCCATGGGCAACACGCCCCCGGCGGCCAGATGGGGTGAATACCACCAGCACATCCCCGCCTGCTACCAGCGCGGTTTCAGTGGTGTCAAAAGTACTCAACTGGAACTGCCCTCAATCGTCGCCTCGTCGGGGTGAATAAGGTAGTAATCTGAAGCATCCGCAAAAAATATATGAGCCTGAGTGTTTAGGCCAGTCGGGCTATCCAACGCACCAGCCGCTATCCCCCATGCATCGCGAGACGCGTGACGCCAAAACAAGCTAGACCCACAACGACAACAAAACCCTCTTTGTGCCTGAGCCGAGGACTGGAACCATGCTAGAGCCTCCTCATGCGCAATCTCCACACAGTCCGACGGCGCTGCTGTTGCCGCCCAGTAATGACCACTGGTCTTGCGACACTGTGAACAATGGCAGGCCAACACCGGGCGAAGCGCCCCACGGACCGTAAACGACACAGCTCCGCATAAACAACTGCCGGAAGTGTGCTGCTCAGCCACTGACCGCCCGACGCCGACCACGAC
>JAAZYQ010000134.1 GCA_014239575.1 Gammaproteobacteria bacterium | reverse complement strand
AAACTCCTTCAGTTTCTTCAGAGGTAGCACCTTGACGCGAGTGGTCGCGGGCTTTTTCGCAACATCCATAAACTCGCCAGGGCGGAACGGATTGGGAACATTCTTTCGTGCAGGTCTCGCGGGATGAGCGACTGATTTAATTTTCAGCAATCCGGGAAGGGTAAATTCCCCGACAGCGCGCTTCTTAATGTGGCGCTCAATCACTACGCCTAACTCTTCAAGAACCGCCGCTACTTCCTTTTTACTTACAGAAGTATTGTCTGAGATTTCATTAAGGATTTCAGTTTTGGTGAATTTCTTTTTAATTGCAGGTGCTTTACGTGCAGGTGCAGCGTTCGGTTTCTTTTGGGTTGCAGATTTTTTTGACGATTTCTTAACAGCCATGCCTAATCTCCGTAGTCACAGTTAAGTGAACCTTTTGGTTTAAGGGAATTACTTGAATTGTGTCCGACCGCTCTTCAGTCGTTTTAAAACATTTTCCTGAAAAGCTAATCGATAATTTGAGTTCGCTTTACTAAGATACCATCTGTTGCAGCGCCTCAGAGGGCGTGTTTATAAATCATCCGCATAAGTGTACGCAAGCACTTATTGGAATCTTTGTGCAAGCTAAGGGCTTATACGAAGAGTAGGCAACGCCTCAAAGCACAGCGCCTTACTGATCAACTTCCGTATAGCCATTGGTATTGAACACCCGAATCAAGGATGTACGATGAACCCCCTTATTGGGCCCGAGTGCGGGGCAGGGGTGATGGGGCTACATCAACCGGCAGTATGGTGTTGAGGCTATCTCAGTTTCTAGCATTCCACGGTGGCAGCTGTTCAACCGCAGTTGCTAGCCCTTTTTTCATCCCAGTTACCCCACCTTGCAGTTAGGTAGTCCCGTGAAATTCGGCCCAGCCAGCGCACCCCACAACACACCCGGCGTAGGGTGACAATCATCCTCAAATTCCAGGTGAGCTAATCCACCCACAAAGGAAGTCAATCAAAGAGAGCCCCCAACTCGGGCTCGTTGAATAGGTTGAGACAGTTTTGATTCAGGCTCGGACCGAGCGCGACCCAGTTTTTATGATTCGTTATAGCGAAGTGGCTATTGCGCCATTTTTTGCGCCCACTAGTTACTCCGAAGCGCAGCCATGGCAAGCGCTATCCAACCGAGAATAAAACAAAGTCCGCCAATCGGCGTAATCGCACCCAACCAGCGAGCACCACTGAGTGCCATCAAGTAAAGGCTGCCGGAGAATATAAGTATGCCAACCACAAACAACCAACCCGACGCATTGACCCAATTACCTGGCCAACGTCCCGCTGCGAAGGCAACGGCCAGCAACGCTAACGCATGGTACATATGATAACGAACGCCGATTTCAAAAATGGACAGGAGGTCTTCGGCCAGCCGAGACTTCAGCACGTGTGCACCGAAAGCACCGAGCGTTACACCGATCGCGGCAGCTATTGCTCCAATTGCAAACCAATTTAACTTCATTGCATATCCCGACTTGTTGCCCCAGAGTGTAGATGAATTTGTGTTTTGTAGTTCATTATCCGAGTAGACAATGGGATACCGTACGTTGTGATGAACTCGTGGAGGTGGCCGAAGCCGATGCTCTTAGTTTCGCCCTTGGGATGTTTCCATCACGCCCGCGTCTCTGTCCGTGCCGGTCAGGTCGTTCCGCGGCGTGCCTCTAACTGTTTTCACCCATCATGGGCCTTTCCTTCGGTCATCGTATAGGTACGAGAACAAGCAGCAGACGCTATCCCCTGGAGAATTGCGATATCATCGATCTCCAATAGATAGTCAGTCTCAAAGGATATAGGCATGACCTGGAAAGTTTATTTGTCGGGCGAGATACACTCGGATTGGCGGCAGCAACTGATCGACGGAGCATCAGCAAGTAATCTGCCGATAGTATTCACCTCAGCAGTCACTGATCACGAGGCCAGTGATGCTGCGGGTGACCTGCTCGGCGCTGAGCAAGACACGTTCTGGCGCGACCACAAATCGTCAAAAGTTAACGCGATACGCACGAGGACCCACCTGCAAGATTGCGATATCGCGATAATCCGTTTCGGGGACAAATTTAAACAGTGGAATGCCGCTTTTGATGCCGGGTTTTGTGCGGCAAAGGGCAAGCCATACATAACGCTTCATGATGAGGGCATCATTCACGCACTCAAAGAGGTCGACGCTGCGGCGATGGCGTGGGCGAAGACACCAGATCAGGTCGTTAAAATACTGAAGTACGTGACGCTAGCTTAAGCAGTCACGTCTAAATCTCTCGAGGGCGCTGCTATCAACATAACGCCTATCTGGTCCGGTTAGAAAACTCCAGCAAGGTGATATAGCGTGTTGCAGCGACGATACTCTGCTCACTTTGCCAGGCTGCCTTGGCCGCCTGTAACTCGGTATCGATTGGGTTAACCGGTTTTTTGGCATCCCCGGGATGCCTTGGCGGTTCAAGGAGTGTTCGAAGTCGCTTCCAGATTCTAGCCATAACGCCTATTTGATAATTAACGCTGCCTTCAGATCAATGTGCATATTAAACTGTGTCATCCAGGGTTGCCAGGCAGTCAGAAATGGGCCGAGATCTGCAAAAACACATTACCCCGATCTGCGAATTTGACGTAGCCGGGGGACTTCCCGGGAGTCGGGCGCAAGAGGCGTACCGTCGGGACGGCGTGGTCTGTTTGAGAAACGCCCATGACAAGGCCTGGTTATCGCTGGTCGAGTCTGGCATTGATGAGGCTTTGTCGGGAGGCAGTCAAGACATCGATATCGTCGAGAAAGCACAAGATGCTGGCCGCTTTTCTTTTTCAAGCCAGGCCTGGCAGCAGGTAGATTCCTTTCGTGAAGCGATATTTGACTCCCGCGCGCCAGATCTGGCTTGGGCGTTGCTGGGGTCTCATGCGTTAACTCTGTTCTATGACTTTTTACTGATCAAGGAGGCGCGTACTGCGAGTGCAGCTACGCCGTGGCACCAGGACCACGCTTACTACCCGCTACATGGGACGGGCCTGATTAACTGCTGGACGGCACTGGATCGGATCCCGATGGATACCGCACTGCGGTTCTGGCGTGGGTCTCATGCTCAAGCCTGTCTATATCAGTCTGTCGATTTTTCCGGTGACACCGATTACCGCCATGCCCGACATGACCGTCCGGCAATCCCCGCTATTGATGATGATCCGACCGCCGAGATTCTTGGGTGTGAACTTGAGCCAGGCGATATGCTGGCCTGGGATTCGTACACTTTTCACAGCGCATCGGGCAATCCCCGTAACACTCGGCGCGCGGCGTTTTCTATAAACTGGATTGGAGATGGAATCACGTTTCACGATATCCCGTCGCTTTCAACCTACCGGGCGCCAGGTCTGGTTGAGGGTTCATCTATTGAGTGCGACAAGTTTCCTGTAGTTCGTCAGCACCGGACCTTGGCAGATTAATAACCCGAGCCGAAGTCTAAAGACGCCAGAGGCTAAGTGAATCGATTGGGCTGGTAAGCGTTGCTATCTTGGATGAACGAAAAGCCATCATCAGGCTCGACGGTGTTGTTGAATGAATCCAACAAAGCACTATTTACAGACGCTGCTGACCTATTACGAAGAGGAGGTATCTGGTGAGGCCTATTTTCTGGGCCTGGCAGAGCATTTCGCTGAGCCTAAAACGTTGGCGCTGCTGGCAAAAAACGATAAGGCCTTGCTGGCCCACACCACCGGCTAGAGCACACCTTGTCACCTGACCAATTATTCTTTAAGTTCGCCTTGGCGCATTGGCATGGGCTGGATAGCATCCAATTTCAGGCTTGCTTCCCCCGGGCCGACAAATAGGTAGCGGACCTCTTGCTGGCTACCGGAAAAAAACAGAGTGGGTTCTGCAGTGGCTACAAGCGTTTTCATTGTGCGACCCGGGAAAAGCGTTCCTGCATTGGTGATGCAAAGGGTATCGTCTTCCAGGCAAACTATCGCGATCCCCTGTTCCAAGATCTCCTGGTGACTGATCCATGGACTCCATTGCTGGCTCATGTGTTGTAAAACTGAGGGGTGATCGGGTGAGTGAAAGGCAATGCTGTCCGGTGCCACCCATCCGCCGCCTACAATACCAAGCGGCACCTGGTAGTCGTCATGCCATAACCGGGTGATTTCCCCCGCCAGTTCTTTGCCAGGGAAGCGATACCTTTCGTGTTGCATGCCAGCAAAGCCGGTCAATAGCAGTGTTGTCGGCAGAATCAATATCCAGATGAAGGCTGCCGTAATCAGCTTCCGATAAGCGATATTGTTCTGGCTTAAAGGCCATTGCAGCAAAATGACGATGCCGGCAAGGTTCAAGATTGGCCCACCCCAGCGACTTGAAATATCAATACCGCCGACAAATCCAACGATTGTCGTACCGAGCAGTGGAAAAAGAAGCATCCAGTAAAGAAAGAGTCGCATTGATCTTGTCGGGACTGGCTGTACTCCTTCTTTTTCTTGCAGCCTCACGGGTGAAGAACGCCGGTCCTGGTAGAACGCAAAAAGGAATAGGGCCACCAGAGGGCTTAGGTACAATAGTTGAGATAACAGGAAACGAATGCTGCGCCAGCGGATTCCAAGATCTGCAGGGGCGAGGTAATCGCCAACATGGGCCACCGTGCCGACCTGGTGGCTGAAGACATACCAAAGGTGCCAGCCTAGGATGGCGCTAAAAGTCAGTAGGGCAAGGTAAGGCCCCGGGGTGCGCCAGGATTTTCTTCCCTGCTGAAACAATAAAAGGTAGAGCCCAATGCCTGCCAGGAGAGTCACTGAATAGTATTTGGTGAGTATTGCCAGTGCCGCGCTTAACCCGAGTGCAATCCAGTATCGTGATCCACCGCGGTGGATCGCAAAGTACGCAAGGAGAGTTGTGAGGGCCCACATTGGAATCAGCATGGAACTATGATTTAGTCGCATACTGAAAAAGCTGAAATACGGTAAAAACTCCAAAAGGCATACCGCTGCAAGAGCGCTCGCTGGCGGCAGGTATTCTCTAGCCAGGCGCCAAATACAGTAAAAAGCTGCCAGAAAGTTCAACTGAGTCAGTAAGTTGTACGACCAGTTATTGATACCGACTGTTTTCAGAAATCCCGCAACAACCCATGGTAGTAATGGGGGATGTAGGCGATAGGATCCCATCCATTCCTGTCCCCAGGCGAAATGCATCATGCTGTAGCTGTCCAGTTCATGCCGGGCAAGGCTGGGAACGGTCATCCAGACAATCACATGGAGAAAA